>DBWJ01000093.1 GCA_002308955.1 Lachnoclostridium sp. UBA1241
GTCTTCGTAAGAAGCGGCGCCGGAATCGTCGCCGACTCCGTTCCCGAACGCGAATATGAAGAATGCCTCAATAAAGCACGCGCTTCCCTTCGGGCGCTTGAACTGGCACAGGAGGAATTATGATACTGCTGATTGACAACTACGANNACAGTTTTTCCTATAACCTCTACCAGCTTGTCGGCGAGCTTGACCCGGACATTCGTGTCATCCGGAATGATGAAATGACCGTCGCGGAAATCCGTGAGCTGAAGCCTTCGCGCATCATCCTCTCCCCCGGGCCCGGACGGCCGGAGGATGCAGGCGTCATCATGGATGTCGCAAAGGAACTCGGAGCGGAAATTCCGATCCTCGGTGTCTGCCTCGGGCATCAGGCGATATGCGCGGCGTACGGCGCAACCGTAACCTACGCGAAGCAGCTGATGCACGGAAAGCAGTCGACAGCGAAGCTTGATACCGAAAGCCCGCTGTTCCGCGGCTGCCCCGGGAAAGCCCCGGTCGCCAGATACCATTCGCTGGCTGCCGACCCTGAGACGATGCCTCCTGATTTACTTGTAACCGCCGTTACCGATGACGGTGAGATTATGGCGGTACAGCACCGCGACTACCCCGTCTACGGCGTTCAGTTCCACCCCGAATCCATCCTGACACCGGACGGAAAGCAGATACTGAAGAATTTCATTAAAGGAGAATAAAACCATGATCAAAGAAGCTATTGCCAAGATTGTTAACAAGGGAGACCTCACCTACGATGAGGCTTACACCGTAATGAACGAAATTATGAGCGGCGAGACGAGCGCCACGCAGAACGCCGCATTTCTCGCAGCCCTTTCCACGAAGAGCGCACGCGCCGAGACGACCGATGAGATTGCAGGCTGCGCTGCCGCAATGCGTGCCCACGCAACACAGGTGAAAACCGATATGGACATCTTCGAAATCGTCGGCACCGGCGGNNACGGGCGGCGACAACGCCCACAGCTTCAACATCTCCACCACCACAGCCATTGTCGCAGCTGCAGGCGGTATGAAGGTCGCAAAACACGGCAACCGCGCCGCTTCCTCAAAGTGCGGAACGGCGGACTGCCTCGAAGCGCTCGGCGTTAACATCCGGCAGGATCCCGACAAATGCGTCGAGCTTCTTAATAAGGTCGGCATGTGCTTCTTCTTCGCGCAGAAATACCACACCTCAATGAAGTATGTCGGCCCGATTCGTAAAGAACTCGGCTTCCGTACCGTGTTCAACATCCTCGGCCCCCTCACGAACCCCGGCTCCCCCACGATGCAGCTGCTCGGCGTTTACGACGACTATCTTGTTGAGCCCCTCGCGCAGGTTCTCGTAAGTCTCGGCGTGAAGCGCGGCATGGTTGTGTACGGGCAGGACAAGCTCGACGAAATCTCGATGAGCGCGCCGACCACCATCTGCGAGATCAAGGACGGATGGTACCGCACCTTTGTGATCACCCCCGAGGATCTCGGGCTTAGACGCTGCACGAAGGACGAGCTTGTCGGCGGTACTCCTGAGGAAAATGCGAAGATAACCGTCGCCATTCTGAACGGCGAGAAAGGTCCGAAGCGTGACGCCGTACTCATGAACGCCGGCGCTTCCCTTTACATCGGCGGTAAGGCAGCAAGCATGAAGGAAGGCATCGCGCTCGCAGCCGAGCTGATTGATTCCGGCAAGGCGCTTGAAACCCTGAACAAACTGATTGAGATCAGTAACAGTTAGGAGCCGCCATGACAATTCTTGAAGAACTTGCCGCGTATGCAAGGGAACGGGTTGCGGAAGCCAAAAACCACATTCCGGAAGAGGAAATGAAACGGTTGGCGGAAGCGCTTCCGAAAGGGGATTTTCCTTTTGAGAAAGCACTCCGAAAGCCCGGCATCTCCTTCATCTGCGAATGCAAGAAGGCATCGCCCAGTAAGGGCCTGATTGCCCCTGTCTTTCCGTATCTTGACATCGCAAAACAATATGAAGCCGCCGGCGCGGACTGCATCTCGGTTCTGACCGAACCGAAATGGTTTCTCGGCAGCGACGCGTATCTTAGGGAGATTACCGAAGCCGTTTCCGTTCCGTGCATCCGGAAGGATTTCACGGTGGATCGGTACATGATCTACGAAGCGAAGGTGCTCGGCGCATCGGCCGTACTTCTGATCTGCTCCATCCTTTCGGAAGAACAGATTCGCGAGTATATCGGCATCTGTGATGTTCTCGGGCTTTCCGCCCTCGTCGAAGCGCATGACGCGGAGGAAATCCACAAGGCGGTACGCGCCGGTGCAAGAATCATCGGCGTCAATAACCGGAACCTGAAGGATTTCTCGGTAGACACCGGTAACAGCGCAAGGCTTCGCGAGCTTGTCCCGGACGATGTAGTATTCGTCTCTGAAAGCGGTGTCACCTGTCCGAAAGACATCGCAAAGCTCCGCGCAGCAGGCGTCGATGCGGTGCTCGTCGGCGAAGCGCTGATGCGCGCAGAAGATAAAACGGAAATGCTCCGCTCCATGCGGGAAGCAGCCGGACCGCTTATTAAGCTCTGCGGACTCTCCCGTCCCGAAGACATCGAAACCGCGAACGCTCTTCTGCCCGATTACGTCGGATTTGTCTTCTACCCGAAGAGCAAACGCCATGTGAGCTATCCGAAGGCGGCCGAGCTTAAAAAGCTTCTGAGCCCGCGCATCAAAGCGGTCGGCGTGTTCGTGAATGAATGTCCCGAAGTCATCGCGACACTGATCAATAAAGGTGTCATCGACGCGGCGCAGCTCCACGGAGACGAGGATAACGCCTACATCGAGCACCTAAGAAAACTGACGGACCTGACCGTCATTCAGGCGTTCCGCGTGAACGGTCCCGAAGACATCCAAAAAGCGGAGCAAAGCGCCGCGGACCTGATTCTTCTCGACGCGGGCATGGGCACCGGGACCACCTTCGACTGGAACCTGATCGGAAGCATCCGCCGCCCTTATCTTTTGGCAGGCGGCCTGAGCCCGGATAATGTAACACAGGCAGTCAGAACCCTTCGCCCCTACGGCGTAGACGTAAGCTCCGGAATCGAAACCGGTGATGTGAAAGACACAGAGAAAGCCGTGGCATTTGTCGCCGCGGTAAGAGAGGTAACCCTATGACAAACCCGAACGGACGCTTCGGCGTGCACGGCGGTCAGTACATTCCCGAAACACTGATGAACGCCGTCATCGAACTGGAAGAAGCCTACAACCATTACAAAAACGACCCCGAATTCAACCGGGAATTAAGCGAGCTTTTCAATGAGTACGCAGGCAGACCGTCGCGCCTCTACTATGCTGAGAAGATGACGAAGGACCTCGGCGGCGCGAAGATCTACCTGAAGCGCGAGGA
>DBWJ01000068.1:0-161 GCA_002308955.1 Lachnoclostridium sp. UBA1241
TTCATTTCGAACGGCCCCGGAGACCCGACCGACGTACCCGAAACCATCGAGACGATAAGAAATCTGATCGGAAAGAAGCCGATCTTCGGAATCTGCTTAGGGCATCAGATCTTATCTCTGGCATTTGGCGCAAAAACATATAAGCTGAAGTTCGGTCACCG
>DBWJ01000068.1:222-26253 GCA_002308955.1 Lachnoclostridium sp. UBA1241
CAGAACCATTCCTATGCGGTGGACCTTTTGAGCCTTTCGAACACACCGCTTGTTGCCACGCATATCAACCTCCTTGATAACACCGTGGAGGGCGTTGCGTGTAAGGAAAAGCAGGCGTTCAGCGTGCAGTACCATCCGGNNAAAGCGCGCCGGGTCCGCAGGACAGCTCGTACCTGTTTGACCGGTTTATAAACCTGATGCGTACCGGCGAGCTGAGTGATTCGCGAAAACCGGAGCAGGCAGCCGTCTGCGCCGCGGATCCGTGCGGGAAGGAGGCGATGTAGTCATGCCGAAGAGAACCGACATTCATAAAGTACTTGTTATCGGCTCCGGCCCGATTGTCATCGGACAGGCGGCGGAGTTTGACTACGCCGGAACACAGGCGTGTCTTGCGCTTCGGGAAGAGGGCTACGAGGTAGTGCTTTGCAACTCGAACCCCGCGACGATCATGACCGACACGAGAATCGCCGACAAAGTCTATATGGAGCCGTTAACGCTTGAATATCTCGCGAAGATCATCCGATACGAGCGTCCGGACGCAATCCTTCCGGGCATCGGCGGACAGACCGGGCTGAACCTCGCAATTCAGCTCGAGAAGAAAGGCATTCTTGCGGAGTGTCGCGTAGAGCTGCTCGGAACGAGAAGCAACAGTATTGAGCAGGCAGAGGACCGCGAACTCTTTAAGGAGCTGTGCGAAAGCCTCGGCGAGCCGGTGCTTCCGTCCGAAACGGTCAACAACGAAGAGGAAGGCCTTCGGGCAGTAGAGCGGATCGGTTACCCGGTTGTACTTCGTCCGGCGTTTACGCTCGGCGGAACCGGCGGCGGATTTGTCGAGAAGGAAGAGGATTTCCTGCCGATGTTAAAACATGCGCTCGAGCTGTCTCCGGTAAGCCAGGTGCTTGTGGAGAAGAGTGTCAAAGGTTATAAGGAAATCGAATACGAAGTGATGCGCGACCGCAATGACACCGCCATCACAATCTGTAATATGGAAAACCTCGACCCGGTGGGCATCCACACGGGTGACTCGGTTGTCGTCTGCCCGTCGCAGACGCTTACAAACAAGGAATATCACATGCTTCGTGACAGCGCTCTTAAGATTATCCGCGCGCTTAAGATTGAAGGCGGATGCAACGTGCAGTTCGCGCTTGACCCGAAGTCGTTTCAATACTATCTGATCGAAGTAAACCCGCGCGTGTCCCGTTCCTCGGCGCTTGCCTCCAAAGCGAGCGGCTATCCGATCGCACGCGTTTCCGCAAAGATCGGTGTCGGCATGACGCTTGACGAGATTCATCTCGCAAACACGCTTGCTTCCTTCGAGCCGGCTCTCGACTATGTGGTGACGAAGCTGCCGCGTTTCCCCTTCGACAAATTCACCGATGCGAATAACACGCTCTCGACGCAGATGAAGGCGACCGGCGAGGTCATGAGCGTCGGAAGAACCTTCGAGGAGAGTCTTCTTAAAGGCATCCGTTCTCTCGAGAACGGCGCGACGCACCTTCGCCTTGCGAAGTTTACCGGCAAATGTGAAGACGAGCTTCTTGATTACATCCGCACCGGTACCGATGACCGTCTGTACGCGATAGCGGAGCTGATGCGGCTCGGCTGCGGCAATGAAAAGATTGCCGAAGTGACTGCCATTGACATGTTCTTCCTTCGTAAGATCCGTAACATCATCGAAGCGGAAACGGAGATTCAGAAGCACCCCGGAGACCTGACCGTTCTTTATGAAGCAAAACGGCTCGGCATGGGCGATAGGGAGATCGGACGCCTCTGGAACATGCCCGAGACGGAAGTGTTTAAGCTTCGCGAGCAGGCCGGCATTATGCCCGTCTATAAAATGATTGATACCTGCGCCTCCGAGTTTGAAAGCTACATTCCGTACTTCTACTCAACTTACGAAGAGGAGAACGAGTCGCGCGTATCCGATAAGAAGAAGGTTATCGTTCTCGGCTCCGGCCCGATCCGTATCGGCCAGGGCGTTGAGTTCGACTACTCCACCGTACATGCCGTGCAGACGATTCAGAAAGCCGGCTACGAAGCCATTATCATCAACAACAACCCGGAGACCGTTTCCACCGACTACACCTGCTCGGACAAGCTGTACTTCGAGCCGCTGTGTGTTGAGGATGTCATGAACGTAATCCGGCTTGAAAACCCGGAAGGCGTCATCGTTACCCTCGGGGGACAGACGGCCGTGAACCTTGCAGAACCGCTCGCAAGCCGCGGCGTAAAGATTCTCGGCACGGACTGCGAGGCAATCGACCGCGCGGAGAACCGCGATGCTTTCGAGCATCTGCTTCTTAATCTCAATATCCCGCAGCCGACCGGAAGAGCCGTTACAAGCATCGAGGCCGGTATCGCGGCCGCGAAGGAAATCGGTTACCCGGTTCTTGTGCGCCCGAGCTTCGTACTCGGCGGACGTGCCATGCAGATCGTCGCAAAGGAGGATTCGCTTTGGGAGTACATGCGTACCGCCGTGCAGATTGACGAGGACAAACCGGTTCTCGTAGACCGCTACATCCGCGGTAAAGAAGTAGAAGTCGATGCGGTCTGTGACGGAACGGACGTATTCGTTCCCGGTATCATGGAACTCGTAGAGCGCACCGGCGTGCATTCCGGCGACTCCATCAGCGTGTACCCTTCGTACAGCCTTTCGGACAGTGTCAAGAAGACGATTCTCGATTACACGAAACGTCTCGGTATCGGCATCGGCATCCGCGGACTGTATAACATTCAGTTCATCGTCGACCCGACAGACACGGTTTATATTATTGAGGTAAATCCCCGATCGTCCCGTACGGTTCCGTTCCTTTCAAAGGCAACGGGCTATCCGCTTGCGGATATCGGAACGCTTGTTTCCCTCGGGGTATCCCTTAAGGAGCAGGGCATTACGGAAATCTATCCGAAGGAGAAGAACCGTTATTATGTAAAGGTACCGGCATTTTCCTTCTCGAAGCTGTTCGGCATGGACGCGTATCTGTCGCCTGAGATGAAATCGACCGGTGAAGCCATCGGTTACGATAAGCTTCTGCACCGTGCGGCATACAAGGCACTGATTGCCTCGGGACTTCGGCTGAAGAGCTACGGCACGGTTCTCGTAAGCGTTGCCGATGAGGATAAAGAGGAGACGCTTCCTCTTATTAAACGGTTCTATGACATGGGCTTCAATATCGAGGCAACGTCGCTGACCGGTGAGGTATTGAAGGAGCACGGAATCCGTACGAGAATCCGCCACAAGCCAAGCGAGGGCAGCGAGGAAGTACTTAATTCCATCCGCGCCGGCTATGTCAGCTACGTTATCAACACGCGTGCCATCTTCTCCGGTGTACACTACGGAGACGGCGTCGCAATCCGACGCGTGGCGGCCCAGAACAACGTCCCGTTACTGACTTCGCTTGATACCGTACGCCTTGTGCTGCAGGTGCTTGAGGAAGTGACCATGCGGGTTTCCACAATTGATGCAGAATAACCTGCTGCCGTCCGGTTTGTCCGGGCGGCAGTTTTCTTTTAAAAAATTTTCAAAATACCTATTGACATAGTAGGTTAATGGTGATATGATGCAGTTGTTCTTTGTGCTAACGAAGAAACGAAATCACCATCGGAGGAAATGAGATGAATACCACAGCGAACAAGCAGCTGATCGTCATGTGTTGTCGAATGCAGTATTCCCGGACATACAGTAATGTCGGGGCGTTCGACTGTGCGTCTTCGTCCTTGTGATGTAATAAGAATACATCTGTGCTGTATGACCGGGAGCCTCATTGAGAGCTCCCTTTTTTTGTGTCGGGGGTTCTCTGGGGAACTCCCTTTTTCTATGCAAATTTTGAAGAAAGGATGTGAGGAAAATGGTTGACGCCGGGCGAATCACCGAGGAATTCCGAAGGCTTGTGAGTTTCGATGCTCCGTCTTTTGAAGAACGTGAGATTGCCGGATACCTGAAAAAGAAGTTAAAGTCGTTAGGGCTTTCGATAACCGAAGATGCAGCTGCGAAGGAACTTCGAAAAGAAGACCGAAGCCGCAGGAATACCGCATCCAACATTTACGCGAAGCTTCCCGGTACGAAGGTCGGAGAACCGGTTCTGTTCTCCGCTCACTTAGATACGGTGAGCCCGGGAATCGGGAAGAAGGCAATCGTCAGACCGGACGGAACCATTACTTCTGCAGGCGATACGGTACTCGGGGCGGACGATGTGTCCGGGCTGACGGCAATCTTAGAAGCGCTTACGGTAATCCGGGAACAAAACCTGCCGCATCCTGATATTGAAATCCTGCTGACCGTAGCGGAAGAACCGTATTGCTCGGGAAGCCGGTTTATCGAATATGAAAGACTTACCGCTAAAAGAGGATACGTGCTCGACCTTACCGGACCGATCGGTACCGCGGCGATCAAGGCACCTTCCATTCTTTCCGTGGAAGCCGTTGTCAAAGGTCATGCGGCACATGCGGGATTTGAACCGGAGAAAGGAATCAACGCGCTGACGATTACAGCCACCGCATTGACGAAGATCCGGACAGGCCGCGTCCGAAAGGACCTTACGGTGAATTTCGGAACGATTCAGGGAGGAACCGGAAAGAATATCGTTCCGGCCGAGGTCATTACGAGAGGGGAGATTCGTTCGACGAACGGAAGGCTGGCCCTTACGGAAGCGGAACGGATCCGGAAGGTTTTCAGGGAAGCGGCGGAATCATATCACGGAACGGTGCAGGTTTTCATTACCGAACATGTCCGCGCATATTCCGTTCCTAAGCAGACGAAGACGGTGCGAATGTATCAAAAAGCCGTTTCGGAGGCGCTTCGATGTACCACGCCGGAATGCATTGTTACCTACGGCGGCAGCGATGCAAACCGGCTGAACGAACACGGAATTGAAACCATCGTCGTGGCATGCGGGATGCAGAATTGCCATAGTACACAAGAGTCTACTACTGTAGAAGATTTAACCCGGGCAGCAAGCATCGTGCTTGCGCTTATGACACAATAAGAATTATTGAATTACAATCGGAGGATATTTCAAATGAGTAAGATTCTCAGAAAAACACAATTATTGATTTCCGTTTTATTGATTGCCGTTTTGGCATTTACGGCCTGCGGCGTTACCAACAGCGTTGCGGAAGAGGAGAAGAAAGCAGAGGGCTCAAACAACGGTGAGCAGCAGAACAATCAGGGAAGCGGCGAAACGAAGAAAGAAATCGTTCCGTTAAGCGTTTCCTACCCGGCCGGTAACATCCGCGTGACCATCAATATTCTTGCACTTAAGAAAGGATTTTTCAGTGAAGAGGGCGTTACCGTAAATCCGGTAGCCATCGGCGGAAATGACGCGCTTACGGCCATCAACGAAGACAACGGGGCACTCGATATTCTGACAGCCGGTTTCGTTGCCGACGTACAGTCCATCGGTGCAGGCTATGACCTCACATTTATCGCGGGAACCGCAGTGGAAGGCGGCGCAGTCATCACGAAGAAAGGGAATGCTTCCAAGTATAAAGGAACCGATAAGGTTCTCAACATTGAAGCCGTAACGAATGCAAAGCTCGGTTTTGCGAGAAATGAGGCGGCATGGATTATCACAAGACAGTATCTTTTGGATAACGGCGTAAGCGCCGATGTGATTAACGCAATCGTTGATGAGAAGACCGGAAATGTTTCCTACTATGCGGATTCCACCGTAACCGCGCAGGCCGTTCAGAAAGGCGAGGTTGATCTCGGATTCCTTCCGATGGAATTTGCCCTGCTTTACGCAGATGCATATGACCTTGAGATTGTAACGCCGGCCGGAGATCTTTCCCCGAACTATGTATGCTGCCGTGAAGTTACCAGTAAGAAGCGTTTCGACGAAAAGTACGCCTCCTTCGTGGCATACGAGACAGCAAGAATCCGCGCATTTGAGTATTACAAGAAAGGCGAGACCGACGAAAGCATCCGTAAGGAAGTCGTTCAGATTGTTGCTGACTACTCCGGCAAAGAGCCTGATTACGTAGAAACCTATTTGTACGGCGGTGTCACGAAGTTTGCGGTTGACCCGAATACGGAAGGCATTAAGAAATATGTGAAGGCTGCATACAACTCCGGCGTGTTCACCGGTAACGCAGTGGACTTCGGAACCTACGACATCACGCAGAATGTCAACACTTCCGCTTACAAGGAAGCGCTGGACACGCTGATTGCAAAGAACCCCGACAACGCATTTTACAAGAGCCTTTTGGAACAGTTTAACGGGGCAAATGCGAAGTAACACCAAAGCAGACTAACACAGACAAGGTGGCAGATATGGGAAGAATCTATGAAAACATTTTGGAACTGGTCGGAAACACACCGCTTCTTCATCTGAATAAAATCGAGGAAGAGACCGGTGTAAAGGCTAAGATTTACGCGAAAGCCGAGGGTTTCAATCCCGGCGGAAGCGTAAAAGACCGGGCGGCACTCCATATGATTGAGTCGGCGGAGGCCGAAGGAAAACTGAAACCGGGCGGAACGATCGTCGAAGGGACCTCCGGGAATACGGGAATCGGAATTGCGATGGTTTCCGCGGTGAAAGGCTACCGGGCAAGAATCTGTATGGCCGAAGGCACCAGCAGGGAAAAAATCAAGATTCTTCAGGGATACGGCGCGAAAGTCGAACTGACGCCGAAGTCGAACGGATTCGGCGGAGGCGGCAGAAAGGCCGTGGAACTGGCAGAGTCGATTCCCGGCGCATTCCGGCCGGCGCAGGGGGAAAACCCGCATCATCCGGAAACCCATTATCTGACCACAGGTCCCGAAATCTGGAACGCCCTTCGGGGAAAGGTTGACATTTTCGTAGCCACGGTCGGAACGAGCGGAACCTCGGGCGGAATCGCAAGGTTTCTCAGAGAGAAGAATCCGGACGTCAAAATATACGGGGTTGAGCCGAAGAGCTGTCCCGTTCTGAACGGAGGCGAGCCGGGGCCGCATAAGATTCAGGGAATCGGCGGAGGTGTGATATGCCCCATCACCGACCTGACGCTTTACGATAAAATCCTTCTCTGCAGCGACGAAGATGCTTACCGGTACGCAAGGCTCTGCCCGAAGAAGGAAGGCCTGTTAATCGGCATCAGTGCCGGAGCAGCCCTCTGGGCGGCCGTGGAAATCGGAAAGCAGGAAGAGAACAAAGGAAAGAACCTCGTAGTTCTGTTCCCGGACGGCGGAAATAAATACTTATCAAGTGACTTATATGAATAAAAGGAGAAAACTACCATGAGTGATACATATAAAGCAATCGATATCGGAAGCGCATGCGACCTTAGTTTCGCAAGAAAAGCAGCAAAGAAGGAAGCAATCTACACGGATGCGGAGGCAGAACAGCACGCAAGAGAAGTCGGAGCGAAGCCGAGACCGAAGGAAACCATCAGCGAGATTGACGAGCGCGGTGCATTCATCCGTCAGCCGAATGCTTTTATAAAGCCTTTCGGCGAAAAGGAAGGAGAGTTTAAGGCAGAGGCAAACCGGTTCGGTATCTACTGGGCGCACGGATGCCACTGGTCCAACCGTCCCGTCATTGTAAGAGATATTCTCGGACTTGACAAAGTGATTGCCGAGGTGCATACGACGCATTCCGGAGAGACGAACGTATACGGACACGGATTTGCCGATTATCCGGATCACAAGGACCCGCTCGCCGGAGCCTATTTCCTGAGTGAATTTTATCAGAACGCGAATCCGGAATACAAGGGACGCGCAACGACGCCCACATTCGTCGACCTCAAAGAAAAGAAAGCGGTGAACAACGATTATCATCGTCTGTCAAATTATATCGAGGTACAGTTCAGAAAGTTCCAGCCGGTTGACGCACCGGACCTTTACCCGAAGAAGTACCGGAAGGAAATCGACGAGTTCAATGACTGGCTGTTCCCGCATATCAATAACGGGCACTACCGCATGGCGTTCTGCCAGTCCTGGGAAGCATACGAAGAAGCCTATGAGGATTTCTTTGAATCCCTTGAGAAACTGGATCAGAGACTTTCCGAAAACCGGTTCCTGTTCGGTGATTACATTACCGATTCGGATGTCCGTCTTTATGTGACACTGGTCCGTTGGGAGACAAGTTACTATCGGAATGTCGGACCGATTAAGAAACGCATCACCGAGTACCCGAGCATCTGGGGTTATGTGAAGGATCTGTTCAGTCTGCCGGTATTCCGCCGCTACACCTTCTTCGAATTCCCAAAGGAAGGCGGTCAGGAGCTCTTTAGAAGCTATGCCTACCGGATTGCTCCGCAGGTTCCCTATGAGAAGCTTTGGGAAACCGACGGAGAGCGGAAGAAACTGAGCGCAACACCCGATGAAGTATATCTGAGACACCCTGCCGGTGAGACGGCGGAGGACTATCAGTCGGAGATTTCGACAACCATTTGGAATTCTCCGAGCTGGGAGGACAGAAATCCGAAGAACGGTGTTCTTCCTCAGGATGCAAGCATCAACCCGATCTCCTCGAAACTGAGGGATTGATTTACGGAGGCTGATATGAAAAAAGCGGAAAGCATTACGGAACTGATCGGCAATACGCCGCTGCTTCGGTTAAACCGTTATCGTGAGGCGAAAGGACTCGTCGCGGATATTCTCGCAAAGTTGGAGTGGTTTAATCCTGCCGGAAGCTTAAAGGACCGTGTCGCCTGGTACATGATTAAAGAAGCGGAAGCAAAAGGACTTTTGAAACCGGATTCCGTGATCATTGAACCGACCAGCGGAAATACCGGAATCGGACTGGCAGCAGTCGCGGCGGCGCACGGGTACCGCACGATTATCGTGATGCCCGATACGATGAGCACGGAACGAAGGAATGTCCTTAAGGCATATGGGGCCGAGATTGTTCTGACGGACGGAAAGAACGGAATGAAGGCGGCAATTGCAAAGGCGAAGGAGCTGGCGGAAGCGATTCCGCACAGCTTCATCCCGGGGCAGTTTACCAACGCCGCAAATCCGAGGTCGCATTATGAGACAACGGGGCCGGAAATCTGGAAGGACAGCGGACGGCATGTGGACATTTTCGTTGCAGGCGTCGGAACCGGCGGAACGCTTTCCGGAGCAGGCAGATATCTGAAGGAAGTAAATCCGAATCTCCGTGTCGTCGCGGTGGAACCGAAGGACTCCCCGATGCTTTCGGAAGGAAGAGCGGGAGCGCATCAGCTGCAGGGACTCGGGGCCGGATTTATCCCTTATACGCTCGATACGGAAATCTATGACGAAGTCATTGCGGTTACGACCGACCAGGCGATTACGGCATCGAATGAACTCGGACGAATCGAGGGAACGCTTGCCGGAATCTCCTCGGGGGCCGCGCTTTATGCAGCAGAGCAACTTGCGAAAAGGCCGGAAAATAAAGGCAAAGTCATTGCCGTCATATTCCCGGACAGCGGGGAACGGTACCTTTCGACGGCTCTTTATGAAGTTTGAAGATAAAACAGTACGAAAGACAGGATGAGAGAATGGAAGCAGCAGACAATCAACCTAAAATTGAAATCAAAGACGTGTCCTTCGATTACGTGGACAAGAAATCGAGTTTCGGAGCACTTCACAACGTGAGTCTTTCGATTCGCGAGGGAGAGTTCATCTGTATCCTCGGCGCGTCCGGATGCGGCAAGACGACACTTTTAAGCCTGCTTTCGGGACTGAATAAACCGAAGAGCGGAGAAGTGCTTCTTGACGGGAAACCGATCAAGGGACCGGGCATCGACCGGGCAGTCGTATTCCAGCAGTACTCGCTGTTTCCGTGGCTGACGGTAAAGGGCAATGTTCTCTTCGGCATCCGGCAAAGCGGACGCCGTCTCAGAAGGAAGGAACGGAACGAAATCGCCGATTCGCTGATTGAAAAGGTCGGACTTGCAAGCGCAAAGGATCGTTATCCGAGCCAGCTGTCCGGCGGTATGCAGCAGCGTGTAGCTGTTGCGAGAGCACTGGCACTTGAGTCGGATGTGCTTCTTCTTGACGAGCCGTTCGGCGCCATCGACCCGAAGCTGCGTTTGGAGTTGCAGGAGCTTGTTTCCAAGCTCGTTTCGGATTTTAAGAAAACGGTTGTCTTCATTACACACGATATCGACGAAGCGATTCTTCTTGCGGATCGGATTGTGGTCATGGAACCGGGTGCCATCAAGAGCATCCATAAAGTCAGACTTCCGCACCCGAGAGTGCGTGAGGAACTGTCCGGAACCGAGGAATACGAACGGCTCCACAGACAGCTGATTACGGCATTCTATGATCAGGTGGAAGACCGGATTGACGCGGGGGTAACGCTATGAAAAAATTCTTTAAACTGGAAAGAGGAATGTACGTCGAGCTTGGTATTGCAACGCTTCTTCTGATTGCAAATATCATCATGACGCTTACATTTCCCTATTACTCCATTCATAAAAGATATTACGAGAGCAACGCTTACATCGTGGTTTTGGTCGGGTCGTATGCCATTTACCTGTTTTACCTGTTTCTTGCCAAGAAGAAAAGCACAAATGATATCGCGGTTGTTCTGTACGGATTCTTCGCTCTTTGGGAGGTTTCCTATAAACTCGGATGGATTCACAACGACCTGTTGATTCCGTCGCCGGAAGGCCTGTTCCATGTGTTCATTGAGAAACGCCCGGAAATCGTGAAGGACGTTATCGGTTCCGTGCAGCTTCTGTTCTGGGGATTCCTTCTTGCGGCAACGCTCGGGACAATTCTCGGGCTTCTGGCGGGCTGGATTCCGAGAGTCCGCGAAGTGCTCCTTCCGGTATCGAACGTCATCACGCTGATTCCGCCGCTGATGTTCTCCGCATACATGATCATGCTGTTAAAGACCTTCCGTCAGGCAGCCATCGCGGTAATCTTCTTCGCGGTATTCTGGCCGACCTTTCAGGGAACGGTTATGCGTGTCGGGCAGATTGACCGGAAAGTCATCGAAGCCGCCCGGACGATGGGTGTCGGCACGCTGGGGATGCTCGGAAAAGTCATCTTTCCATACTGCCTGCCGGGAATCATCGGCAGCATCTCAAAGAGCCTCCGCGGCGCTTTCATGTGCCTGTCCGGAGCGGAAATGTTGGGAATTAACCTCGGAATCGGTTTCTTCATCGAAAAATACAAAAGCTTCGCGGATTTCCGCTGCGTACTTGCCGGCATCGTAACGGTCGGTTTCATCACGACCGTCATCGATTTGTTGGTGAATAAGATTGAGCGCTTTGTAATCAAATGGGAAAAATAACAGGAGGAAAACCAATGGATGTCTACAGAGTGACAGGCAGTTCACCCGCCTGGCAGAGACTTGCATACAACCACATCCGGATTGACGCGTTCTGCGTCGGCCAGAACATCCCGGTGGAACTGGAGTTCCGCGGGGACGGAACAGAGGAAGATTTCCGGGGAATCCTCGTTGTGGAAGATCATAAACCGGTTGCGGGACTCCGCATTGCCTTTCCGAGACCGGATGTCGCCAAGATTGAAAGAGTCTGCACGGTTCGTGAGAAGCAGAAGGGCGGATACGGCAGAGTCATGATTGAAGCGGCCGAGAAATGGATTGCCGAGGAAGGCATCTCGCATGTCGTGATATCCAGTCAGGACCGCGCGCAGGGCTTCTACGAGAAATGCGGTTACACGCTGAACCCGGATGTGTCGGCTCATGAATACGACGCACCGAAAAAGGAAACCGCTCAGCCTAAGCAGGTCGAAAGACCGGTGGATTTTCATCCCGACTTCACCTGCGTTTTAGTGGAAAAATACCTTCCGATTGACAATAAGGCGAAGAAGGAAGGTACCCTGCGGGACTGTCTTAACGACGCTTCCGAAAAGGAAAGCGTCCTCAAAGAAAAGACATTGGAAAAGAATCACGCGGATGCCGCGGAGACGGATACCGTCGGATTTGCCACAAGGTGCATCTACGGAAACGGAATGCGTCCGAAGGCGGATGTGACCGGGGCAATCAGCTTTCCCATCTATCAGACGGCAACATACGCACACCCCGAAGTCGGAGCGAGTACGGGCTTTGATTACTCCCGGCTGCAGAATCCGACCAGGGCACAGTTAGAGCAGGTGGTGGCATCTCTTGAAGGTGGGGTTGATGCTTTGGCATTTTCCTCCGGTATGGCTGCGATTACAGCCGTGATGGAATTGTTCCGGCCGGGAGACCACATTCTTGCGGATGCCGATTTGTACGGCGGAAGCATCCGGCTGTTTCATAACGTCAGCGAGAAGAACGGCATAGAGATTACGCATCTGAATACGGACGAGGAAGATCCGAAGAAGCTGATTAGGAGCAATACGAAAGCAATCTTCATTGAGAGTCCGACCAATCCGATGATGCATGTGACGGATATCCGTAAGATTGCAAAAATTGCGAAGGAACACAACCTTCTGCTGATTGTCGACAACACGTTCCTGTCACCGTATTTTCAAAACCCGCTGTCGCTCGGCGCGGACATCGTCATACACAGCGGAACGAAATACCTCGGCGGACACAACGACACGCTTGCCGGATTTGTCGTGGTCGGAAGCAAAGAACTATCGGACCGGTTCCGGTTTCTCATTAAAACCATCGGATCGGGGCTGGCGCCTTTTGACAGCTGGCTGATTTTAAGGGGCATCAAGACCCTTCCGCTCCGCATGGAGAAGGCGCAGGCAAATGCGAAGGCAATCGTCGAATGGCTTCTTAAAAATCCCGCAGTCACAAAGGTTTACTATCCGGGAATTCCCGGGACGAAAGCCTACGAAACCTGTAAGAAGCAGGCAAGCGGGTTCGGGGCGATGCTTACTTTTGAAGTAACGGACAGCGGACTGGCGAAACACATCCTTAAGAATACAAGAAGGATTCCGTTTGCCGAAAGCCTCGGCGGGGTAGAGACGCTTCTTACCTATCCGCTGACGCAGACGCATGCGGATGTCCCCGAGGAAGTAAGACTTCAAAACGGTATTACCGACCGTGTGCTTAGGCTTTCTGCGGGAATCGAAGACGTCCGGGATTTAATCTCGGATCTTAAGCAGGCTTTTGACTCCTATAAAGCATAAGGAATGCCCGGAAAGAAAAGGAAAGGAGGGATAGGATGGAGAAGGAACAGAATCTGAATTTTGACGAAATCATCGACCGAAGAAACACAGACTGTTTGAAATTCGATTTTGCGGTGCGCCGGGGAAAGCCTGCGGATATTCTTCCGCTTTGGGTGGCCGATATGGATTTTCGCACTTCGAGTTTCGTCCTTCGTGCAATCAAAGAGCGGACGGAGCACGGTATATTCGGTTATACCGAAGCCGGGGAATCCTATTATGAAGCCGTCTCCGAATGGATGGAAAAGCACCATAACCTTAAAGTGAACAGAGAGTGGGTGCTTGTGACGCCGGGTGTCGTATTTGCCCTTGCCATGGCGGTAAAGGCATACACCGAGCCGGGAGACGCAATCCTGATTGAACAGCCGGTATACTATCCGATTTCCGAGGTCATTACGGACAACGGACGGAAGGCGGTCAGCAGCAATCTTGTCCTTTCGGGAAACGGAGTCTATCGGATGGACTTTGCGGACATCGAGGAAAAGATTCGCGAACATCATATCAAACTGTTTATTCTCTGCAGTCCCCACAATCCCGTCGGACGCGTCTGGACGCTTGAGGAACTGAAGGAACTGGCGGATATCTGCGTACGGAACAAAGTCATTCTTCTGAGCGATGAAATCCATGAGGATTTCGTCTACCCGGGACACACGCATCATACGATTCTTAACGTGGATGAACGGCTTAAGGACTACAGCGTTACCTGTACTTCGCCGAGCAAAACCTTCAACCTTGCCGGACTTCAGATATCAAATATTATCATTCCGAACCGGGACCTTCGAAGACGCTTCCGAAAGCAGATTGATGCAGCCGGTTTCAGTCAGCAGAATACGCTCGGACTGACCGCGTGCGAAGCGGCGTACCGGCACGGAGAGGAGTGGTACCAAGGCGTCATGGAATATCTCCGCGCGAATCTTTCGTTTTTGAAACAATACCTGTGTCTCAATTTTCCTGAGGCAAATGTCATCGAGCCGGAGGGAACTTATCTTGTATGGCTTGATTTGAGAAAGCTTGGGCTGAGTGACCGGGAGTTAGAGGATAGAATCGTTCATACCGCGAAACTCTGGCTGGACGGAGGAGCCATCTTCGGTCCGCCCGGAGCGGGATTCCAGCGAATTAATATCGCAACGGGCAGAAGCGTTCTTAAGGAAGCGCTTGACCGGCTTTGCAGGATTCGGGAGTGAGTCCTCCTTTGAGATAGAAAAGCGGCGAATCCGAAAGGGATCCGCCGTTGTGCTAAAAAAACCGTTATTCCTTCGGAATCAAATCCGAGAGGTGCTTATTGTAGAAGAAATCATGCTGAAGTTTATCATATTCCTGCCATAAGGGAAGCGTCTCACAGGAACCTCTTCTGGGACAGTTGAAATTGTCTTTGGCAAGGCAGATAACCGGTGAGAGCGTACCCTCCATCAATTCGAGCACTTCGCCGATGTTGTATTCTTCCGGTCTGCGGCTCAGTATATAGCCGCCGCCTTTGCCGCTGGCACCGGTCAGAAAACCGGCGGTTACAAGCTCCTTCACGATGATTTCGAGATACTTCTTGGAAATCCCCTGACGCTCGGCAATGTCTTTAAGCGGAATAAAACGGTCGCCGCCCTGTTCGGCCAGATCGAGCAATACACGGATTGCGTAGCGGCCCTTCGTGGAAATCATTTCATTTCACCTCCCATAGTAGATGCGGTTTGCATCGCTTTTACCTATTATACCACAGGGTAAGTAGGTAACACAAGAGGAAAATGAAATAAAAACCTATTGACACGGTAGGTAAATAGGTATATAATCTGCCTGAGAAGAAACCGGGGAGTGAAAGCGTGCTCCCAAGGGAGATCCGGGAGCCGAAAATCGCTCCCGACAAGACATCTGACGAAGGAGATTATCCTATGATATATGCGGACAATGCCGCTACGACACGTATGAGTGACGCGGCGATTCAGACCATGATAACACTGTCCGGGGAGTGTTACGGCAACGCTTCCAGTCTTTACAGCATCGGGCAGAGAGCAAAGGAAGTACTTGAGCAGGCACGTGCGGATGTGGCAGCCGTCATCAACGCCGAACCGAGAGAGATTACATTTACCTCCGGAGGAAGCGAAGCGGACAACCAGGCCATCCGTTCCGCCGCTGAACTCGGGAAACTTAAGGGAAAGAAGCATATTATTTCGAGCGCATTTGAGCATCATGCAGTATTGCATACGCTTTCGAAACTCGAGAGGGAAGGCTTTACGGTAACGCTGCTTCCGGTTCACGAAGACGGACTGGTCCGCCCGGAGGAACTTGCCGAAGCAATCCGGGAGGACACCTGTCTTGTAACGATTATGTATGCGAACAACGAGATCGGAACAATCCAGCCGATTCGCGAACTCGGCGCAATCTGCCGGGAGCGTAACGTGCTGTTCCATACGGATGCGGTACAGGCAATCGGACATATATCCGTTGATGTGGTGCGTGATAACATCGATATGCTTTCGGCGTCGGCACACAAGTTCCACGGACCGAAGGGCACCGGTTTTCTGTACGCAAAGAAGGGAATCCGCCTTACAAGCCTGATTGAAGGAGGCGCCCAGGAGCGCGGCAGAAGAGCCGGCACCGAGAACGTTCCGGCAATTGCAGCAACCGCAACAGCGCTTAAGGAAGCAGCCGCAACGTTAGAGGAGCACGCGGAGGCAACCGCGAAGAAACGGGACCGTCTGATTGCCGGACTTTCGCAGATTCCGCATTCGGCTTTGAACGGGGATGCGAAGAAGCGCCTTCCGTCAAATGTGAATTTTTGCTTCGAGGGAATCGAAGGCGAATCGCTTCTTCTGCTTCTTGACGACCGCGGGATTATGGCTTCCTCGGGAAGCGCCTGTACTTCTGGGTCACTTGACCCGAGCCATGTACTTCTTGCTATCGGCCGCGTACATGATGTGGCGCACGGTTCGCTCCGCCTTAGCATCGGCGATGACATCACCGACGAGGAAGTGGACTACCTTGTGAAGAATGTCGGTGAAGTCGTTTCTTATCTCCGGGGATTCTCCCCGATTTGGAGAGATCTCACGTCCGGGAAAAAGCCGTTCATTCTGTAAAAGGGGTGTGGCATTTTCCGAAGAAGAAACGGATTAAAAAAGGGTGAACACATAGTTGACATATGCACAGGAGGATGATAATATGGCACTTTATAGTGAGAAAGTAATGGATCATTTCAGAAACCCGCGGAATGTCGGAGTCATTGAGGACGCGGATGGTGTCGGCGAGGTCGGCAACGCCAAATGCGGGGACATCATGAAGATGTACCTGAAGATTGAGGACGAGACGATTACGGACGTCAAATTCGAAACGTTCGGCTGCGGAAGCGCAATCGCTTCGAGTTCGATGGCAACCGAAATGATTAAGGGAAAGCCGGTCGCGGAAGCGATGCAGCTTACCAATAAGGCAGTAGCGGAAGCTTTGGACGGGCTTCCGGATTATAAAATGCACTGTTCGGTTCTGGCGGAGGAAGCCATCCGATCGGCAATTGAAGATTATGAAAGAAAGAAGAGAGGGGAACCCTCTTTAACGGTGAAAGAAAATGTCGAAAGTGAAGACAACTGATTTACATTATTCCTTAAGAGAAAACAACCGGATCCTCTGGATTGCGGTTACCGGGCTGTTCATGGCAATGAACATCGCACTCGCCACGCTTGGAGTTCCGGTTCCGGGCGGACATCTGTACCTTTGCGACGTGGTAATCTGCATCGCCTCGATGTTACTTGACCCGCTCGGCGCATTTGCCGTCGGCGGAATCGGATCCTTCATCGGAGATTACCTGTTCTACCAGCCCCCGATGTTTGTATCGCTCGTGACGCACGGCCTGCAGGCAATTGTGATTTCGCTTCTTGTCGGGTTCTACCGGACCGGAAAGAAACCGAAATTCCTCCGTTCCCTCACGGCGCTTCTGATCGGAGCGGTTATCATGGTAGTAGGCTACACGCTCGGAAAGATTTTCGTGTACAGCACCCTTGAGTACGCAATCATGAAACTGCCGTATGAGATCGCGCAGGCACTGATCGGTATGACAGTCGCCCTGGTTGTGTGCTACAAAGGCCGGCTGTTCGGACTGTTCCGCAGGGAAACCGAGCAGAAATAAAAGGAGCTTCGAATATGATCCGAAGAACCAATACGAAAAAAACGGAAAAAAATATTAAAAACCTATTGACATAGTAGGCGAATAGTGTTAATATGACACCAACATCAATCGAGGACACCGAAACGAAACAGTTCGGAGTTCAGAAAGGAGAGCACAATGAACGCGGTTATCACTTCCAATACTTCATACATGTGGTGTTGTCGAATGCTTAACTCCCGGGCACAGAAATTGGCCGGTGCGTTCGTTTGCGCTTCCGAACACACTGCAGAGCGATGTTGACACATACGTTATGATTGCCTAAGCCCGGGAGATTCTTATGAAGACCCGGGCTTCTTTTATTGTCCGGAAGGAAGCAAAGAAAACCAAACAATAAAAACAAACATTCAAAAACAAACCTGAAAATCAAAGGAGATTATAACAATGAGCAACTATCGTTTTGAAACACTTCAGTTACATGTAGGACAGGAACAGGCAGACCCCGCTACCGATTCGAGAGCGGTTCCGATTTACCAGACAGCAGCTTATGTATTCCACAACGCCAAGCACGCGGCAGACCGTTTCGGTCTTGCGGACGCCGGCAACATTTACGGACGTCTGACGAACAGCACGCAGGGCGTTCTGGAAGAGAGAGTCGCAGCCCTTGAAGGTGGCAGCGCAGCACTTGCAGTAGCATCCGGCGCAGCAGCAATCACGTACGCGATTGAAGCTCTTGCAGCAAACGGCGGCCACATCGTTGCACAGAAGACCATCTACGGCGGAACCTTCAACCTTCTCGAGCATACGCTTCCGCTTTACAACATTTCGGCAACCTTCGTTGACACGAGAAATCTGAAAGAAGTGGAAGATGCCATTCAGGCTGACACAAGAGCAGTCTTCATTGAGACGCTCGGCAATCCGAACAGCGATCTCCCGGATGTAGACGCCATCGCGGAAATCGCACATCGTCACGGACTTCCGCTCGTTGTAGATAACACATTCGGAACTCCTTTCCTGTTCCGTCCGATTGAGCACGGTGCAGACGTCGTAGTACATTCCGCAACGAAATTCCTCGGCGGTCACGGAACGACGCTCGGCGGCATTATCGTAGAAAGCGGAAAGTTCAACTGGGCTGCAAGCGGCAAGTACCCGAACATTGCGGCTCCGAACCCGAGCTACCACGGCGTATCATTTTACGATGCAGTCGGCCCTGCCGCTTTTGTAACCTACATCCGTGCGATTTTGCTTCGCGACACCGGAGCGGCGATTTCTCCGTTCAACGCTTTCCTGCTTCTGCAGGGCATTGAGACGCTTTCCCTTCGTGTGGAGCGCCACGTGGAGAATACGAAGAAGGTTGTGGAGTACCTGAGCCATCATCCGCAGGTAGTGAAGGTGAATCACCCTTCCGTTGCGGATCATCCGGACCATGCGCTTTATCAGAAGTACTTCCCGAACGGCGGCGGCTCAATCTTCACATTTGACATCCGCGGCGGACAGAAAGAAGCATGGGCATTTATCGATGCGCTGAAGATTTTCTCCCTGCTCGCAAACGTTGCGGACGTTAAGAGCCTTGTCATTCACCCGGCTTCGACGACGCACTCCCAGCTTTCCGATGAGGAGCTTACGGATGCCGGAATCAGCCGGAGCACCATCCGCCTTTCCATCGGTACCGAGCATGTGGACGATCTGATTGCAGACCTTGAAAACGGTTTCACTGCGGCAGCGAATGCATAACGGAAAGGATAAGGATACGGTATGAAGGCGAAACGGAATCGTTTCTTTCGCGGTGTACGAAGTATGTGTTGACACGCTATCTTGTTGACGAAGCGGGAAAACCGCGATAGAATAAAGAAAAATCGGAAAATGGGACACGCATTGTGTCAACACATAAATTAAATCGGAGGATTTTTATCATGGCTAACATTTACAAAGGAACATTAGGACTGATCGGAAACACCCCGCTTGTTGAGGTTACGAACATTGAGAAGGACCTCGGTCTGAAGGCGACCGTGCTCGTAAAACTGGAGTACTTCAATCCCGCGGGAAGCGTAAAGGACCGTATCGCAAAAGCAATGATTGAGGACGCAGAAGAGAAAGGTCTTCTGCATGAAGGCAGCGTTATTATCGAGCCGACATCCGGCAATACCGGAATCGGTCTTGCAGCAATCGCAGCAGCCAAGGGATATCGCATTATCCTGACGATGCCCGAGACGATGAGCGTGGAACGCAGAAACATCCTGAAGGCTTACGGCGCTGAGCTTGTTCTGACCGAAGGCGCTAAGGGCATGAAGGGTGCCATCGCGAAGGCAGAAGAGCTGGCAGCAGAGATTCCCGGCAGCTTCATTCCCGGACAGTTTGTGAACCCCGCAAACCCGGCAATCCATCGCGCTACGACCGGTCCCGAGATCTGGAAGGACACCGACGGCAAAGTGGACATCTTCATTGCAGGCGTAGGTACCGGCGGAACGGTTACCGGAACCGGTGAGTACTTAAAGAGCCAGAACCCGAATATCAAGGTTGTTGCTCTTGAGCCGAACGATTCTCCGGTGCTTTCCGAAGGACATGCGGGCGCACACAAGATTCAGGGAATCGGCGCAGGTTTCGTTCCGGATGTTTTGAACACCAAGGTTTATGATGAAGTATTCCGCGCCAAGAACGAAGACGCATTCGCTACCGCGAAGTATCTTGCAAAGAAGGAAGGCATCTCGGTAGGTATCTCCTCCGGAGCAGCTCTTTACGGCGCAATCGAACTCGCAAAGCGTCCCGAGAACGCAGGCAAGGTTATCGTTGCACTGCTTCCCGACAGCGGCGACCGTTATTACTCGACGGCGCTGTTCACCGAGTAAGCAAGTTTCACTCCGGCGGCAATGACTGCCGGGGAATCAGAATAACCATATTACACCCCTCTATATAGTTAGTTAACAAAAATACCGTCGCAGGAATGCGGCGGTATTTTTGTACAGTGTATGGATAAATCCTATGCAAAGTAAGCGAAAACAAAAGCGGTGATCGAATTCCAGTAGATTGCAATCTCATTGGTTGAGAAGGAACCGATGTCGTCGAGGTGGCAGTAAAGCGGGGGCGTACCCACAGGGATGGCGGCCTTGGCAGGCTCATCCACCGGATGAGCATTGGCTCCGCCGGAGACAAGACCCGGGTACGGATCGTCGATGCCGTCGCTCGCAGTCGGGCGGTTGTGAGGGTTCTTAAAGGCGCCCGCGCCCTGGCCGGTTACGTAGCTTCGATCAAGCGGGTTTCTGCCGAGCAGGTAGTGGACATTCTCCTCAGCGGCAATGGCATAGGCAGGATTGCCGGACAGAAGCGTCGAAACGATCAGCGCTGCCGAGCAGTCCATCACGGTCATGTTGCTGCCCCAGCCGAATGCATCAAGCGGCATTGCCATACGGTAGCCGTTCTGCGAGGAGATGGCAAGCAGTTTGTCCGAACGCTCGAGAAAAGCCTTACGGAACTTCTCGGTGAGCTCGTCCGGGAACAGTTCCGGAGGAGCGAAGAGAATGCAAAGTCCGGCAAAACCTCCGACTAAGAACCAGCCGAGCGTCGTCTTGTCAATATCGTCCGTTACAAGTTTCTTTAATTCGTCGAGGTCTTTGGGGTCTTTTGTGAGACGGTAGGTCTCCGCAAGCATCCACATCCGTTCATCCGAGTCGGAGCGGTCTCCGTACCAGCCGGTCATATTCCCCGGAGGATTCCGGTAGCCGGTGTGCTCCGGATGCTCATACAGATAATCCCTTGCCCGAAGGGCCGCTTCCTTTAATGTTGCGGCAAATGCCACATCATACGGCTCATAGATCCGTGACGCAAGTGCGCATACAGCCGCGAAATCGGCCGTTGCCATGGAAGACATCTGATAAAGGTATAACTGGGCGGTATCTTCCTCCGGCATCATAAAGTCGGAGAACCGTTCGGTCGTCAGCTTATGCGAAACGCTTCCGTCCTCAAACTGTACCTTAAGAAGCCACTCCAGTTCAAACCGGCACTCGTTCAGAATGTCCGGAACGCCGTTTCCGCTTTCGGGAAGGTTGAGGGCGGGACATTTGGCGGGGAAAAGTTCGAAAGCATAGAGCAGATGTCCGACGGCAACTGCGCCCGGAGATACATAGCGGCCGTAGTCGCCCGCGTCGTGCCAGCCGCCCGTGATCGGGGGCAGAACCGCGCCGTCCGTGTAGCGGATTACACTTCCGTCATGGCAGCTCTTATGGTGATAAGGGCCGGCAAATTCCTCCGTTAATTCCATGCCGCAACGCATGTAATAGAACATCCGCAGGATGTCATGCAGCGGGCTTGCGAAAGGATTCGATGAGATCTCGAATGTCTCGGAACGCGGATTACAGGAGTAGTATTCGATAAAATAACGCCCTTCCGTCTTTACCTGGCTAAAATCGGCTATCCAGAGGGTATCTTCCGAGTAAGAATCCTTCCCAAACTTGGAAACAGTCAACTCTACTCGTGTAGTTTCGTCGGCATTTACGAGGTAAAATGCGCCCTGCGGTTTCTCCGGGGATGCTATCATGGCATATTTCGGGGAACCGGTCCGGTAGCCGACTTGGTTTACGTGAATCTTCATACAGATTTTTCCTCCCAATTAACAAAAAACGCTTCTCCGTACGTTTTAACACCTTTTCGGTGTCGGGTAAAGAATAGCAGAGTATACGTCACTTGAACATAGATTTTTTTATCCTTTTCGCACGGCTTTTTGTTATTTCGGTCTTTTTTTTAATTATAGTGGAATTCACTCATTGAATGTGTTAAAATATTCTGTAATGGAGGTAGGAAGCGAATGATTAAGGCAAAACTTCAAATCCGAAAGGATTCCGTGCTTCCGTATGTGGCGGCAATTCTGGCATTTGTCTCGGGAGCGGTTCTGTTTCTGAACTGGAGAGCCGGCGGGACGGCATCGACCATGGTTATCGGGGCGCCGTTTGCAGGCGAAACACTGACGGGAATCGGCTGGCTGGTTCAGGTAATCGGAACGGGGCTTCTGGGAATATTCCTGTTGGCACTCGCGAAGAAGTCACTGACGTCGCTTCTGATTCCGATCGGAGTATACTGTGTGGGACTTGTACTCCAGTCGATGACGGACGGCAGCTATTGGATTTTCCTCGTATTCGCATTTCTCGTGGGCTGGTCCTTCTGGCTCGCGGCGAGCGGAGAAACCTACGCGACAAGACATCTGGCCGTCGCAATTGCAATTGCTTCCCTTGCGGCAACGCTTTTCCTTTGCGTTCCCGATGTGGTGAAGATGATCGAGAAGATCAGTTCGGGTTTTCAGACATTTCTGTGCTGGGTTTACACGGGGGCAGACGGCGCGGAGCATACGACCTGGAATATCGCTTATATAATACATGAAGTCACATTTCTCGCGGCAATCCTGCTGACGCTGTTTGCGACAACGCGGCAGTTCGTTGCGGAGGTGGATGATCAGTCCGATTCGAAAGAATCAGCAGGGGCTTCGGGTAACCGCAAGCCGAAGGAGGAGGCAGATATGAAAAAGCACAAGGCAAAGGCCGACGCGAAAGGACATCCGGAGGGGGCATCCGAGGATCCGTTTGAAGCCATGAAGAAGCTTTACAATAAGATGGATGATAAGACGGAGACCGAAGCAAAGGACAAGAAGGCGGAGACGCCGGTGTACCGCGATCCGGAGCCGGAGGTTGTTACGCCGAAGGCCGAGACGAAGACCGCCGCGGAGACCGTTGTGGATGCCGAGCCGGTGCTGACCGTTCCGGTGAGCGGCTCCCGTCTGCAGAAGTCTCTGAAGGAGGAAATCGTTTATGACCGCGACCAGAAGCTTGAGCACCGGAACGTAATCCGCGTGTTCTCGGTAATCGGTATGGTCATCAGCTTTCTGATGCTTGTGGGCGGCGTGCTTCTTCTGACCGACGTGATCTCGCTGCAGTACAATTCCATCTGCGGCATCATGCTGATTGCCGTTGGTGTCGGACTGTTCTGCGTATTCGGAAACAACGTTACATATAAAGAATATTACATGAAGACCATTGTGACGGAACGCAAGGTTGTTCATGAGGAAAGCAACTGGGAAGAGGTTCTTGCGAACCGTCTCGAGGAAGACGAGAAGAGCATCGCAAGCCTTTCCGAGACATACGCCCGCATGACGGAGATGTACGCGAAGCTGTTAGAGTCCACCGCGGAACTTTCCAATCATGTAAAGGCACTTGGAATGAAGGCGCCGCAGCAGGCGCTTGAGGATTCCGGTATCGACCGCGCGGCGGCTTCTGATGAGACGACGACCGCTCCCGATCCGGAAGAAGAAATCCGCCGCATCCGCGAAGAGCTTCGTGCCATGGATGAGGCCGAGAAGCGTGAAGAGGAAGAACGCGCCGCACGCGAGGCACAGGCCCGTGAGCAGGCACTTGCCGAACAGGCGGCAAGAGAGCGTGAAGCAGCTGAGGCTGCCCGCCTCGCCGAGGAAGCAAGACTTGCCGAGGAAGCCCGCATTGAGGCTGAGGCAGCGGCACTTGCCGAACAGGAAGCTGCACGGCTTGAAGAAGAGGCCCGCTTAGCAGAAGAGGCCAGGAAGGCTGAGGAAGCCCGTCTGGCTGAAGAAGCAAGACTTGCGGAAGAGGCTAAGGCTGCTGAAGAAGCCCGTTTGGCTGAGGAAGCAAGACTTGCTGAGGAAGCAAGAGCAGCGGAAGAAGCAAGGTTGGCTGAAGAAGCTCGTTTGGCGGAAGAAGCTAAGGCCGCTGAAGAAGCTAAGGCCGCTGAAGAAGCCCGCCTGGCTGAAGAAGCAAAGGCTGCCGAGGAAGCGGCTGCAGAAGAGGCTGTAAGAGTTGCCGAAGAAACCGCAGAGGAGTCTGTTGAGGTAGCAGCAGAAGAGAAATCCGACGCCGCTCATCCGATGGCGCATGCGTTCGGTGACCAGTATAATGAGGAAGAAGTTGCCAAGGCTTATCAGGAAGCACTCGCGGAAGGATTCCTTCCGGAAGATTTCGCCGAGAGTTTCCGTCCGAAGCCGGTGAAGGAAATCGACTATAACGATTTCAGCGGCATCATCGCCGAAGAGGAAGCAGCCCGCGCAGCGGCAAATGCTACGGCATCCGCTACGGTAGCAGAGACCGCCGAAGAAGCCGCCAAGGCGTTTACAGAAGCACCTGCTGAGGAAGTTGCTGAGGCAGTAGAAGCACCTGCCGAGGAAGTTGCTGAGGCAGTAGAAGAGGTTGCTGAGGAAGTAGCCGAAACTGCTGAAGAAGCTGCGGAAGAGGTTGCCGAGAACATCGAAGAAACTGCAGATACGGTTGAAGAGATAGCTGAAGAAACTGCGGATGCCGCAGAGGAAACAGTTGAAGAAGTAACCGAACCGGTTGAGGATGTGGTTGAAGAAGCAACCGAGGCTGTTGAAGAAGTTACTGAGACCGCTGAAGAAACCGTTGAGACGGCAGAAGAGGCGGCTATGGCATTTGCCGAGGCACCTTTTGAAGAGACTCTCGAGCAGGCGGAAGAGATTACCGAACAGGCAGAAGAGATTGCAAAACAGGCAGAAGAAAACGCGGCTCCGGTACTTGAAGCGACACCGTTCTCCGAAGACCTTTTTGCACCGGTATTCATTTCGAGCGCACCGGTTAAGGAAGAGCCCGTGAAGGAAACCTCCTTCGTGGAAGCTCCGATTGAATATGAAGCACCTGAGATTCCGGATGACCTTCCGATGGAAGAGGCTTCTGAAGAGCCTGTAATTGAGGAAGCGGTTGAAGAGACGGCTGCTGAAGAGCCCGCAGTTGAAGAAGCAGTCGAAGAACCTGCGGCTGAAGAGGCTGAGCCGGAAGACGATTACATGTCATTTGAGGATTATCTGTACGGCCGTGAGGAGACTCCCGCCGAGGAGGAGCCCGCACCCGCAGAGCCGAATCCGGAAGATGTGATTTCTCCGGAAGAGGAAGAAGAAATCGGTCTCTACGGCAAGAAGCCGGTCAGCACCGAGCGTGAGATTCTGGAAGACTTCGTAATTCCGACGTTCCGCGGATTCGGATTTGATTCGGCGGATGAGCAGGAAGAAACCGAAGAGGATGACTACTACAATCCGAACGGATATAAAATGAAATCGTTCGGAAAGAAGACCGAGCCCGCCTGGATGAGCGAGGACGATGACGACGATGAATTCGGACGGCCGGCAGTGCCTGTACAGGATTTGCCGTCGGGCGATACCTTTGATGAGCCGGACGATGAGGAAGAGACGGAAATCACAATCGATGAGCCCGAGCTTCCCGCGGAAGAGCCCGAGAGCCTGATGGATGATGAGCCGGAACTTCCGATGGATGAAGAACCGGATCTGCCGATGGACGACGAGCCGGAGCTTCCGATGGATGAGGAACCGGATATCCCGATGGACGAAGAACCGGATTTGCCGATGGTTGACGAACCCGACCTTCCGATGGAGGAAGAGGCCGAACTTCCGATGGAAGATGAGCCCGAGGCACCTTACGAAGAAGCTTCTCCGTTTGTCTACTATGCAGCACCGGAAATTCCGGTAGAGGATGACGAGCCGGAAGCACCTGCATATGAAGAGCCACAGGTACCGACATTCGGTGAACCCGAGAGCCTGATGGACGAAGAGCCCGAGGCACCGGTGTTCGATGAGCCGGAACTTCCGCAGGAAGAAACGGCAGCCGCTCCCGAAGCACCCGCACCGGTGAAGACGGACGACGATGACCGTCTTAAGAAGCTGAAAGAAAAGCTTGCGGAAATCCGCCAGAGAAACAGCGAGAAGTACGGAAACGAAGAGCCCGAAGGCGGCGAGGAAGATTTCTTCTAGAAGAATTTGAAAACGGATATTTGAGTTGAAAAGGACCAAAAAGTCGAATCACTTTTTGGTCCTTTCTTTCTCTTCTTGCTTCTGTTTCCTTAATTGGCCCACTGGGAAGCCAGAGCTGCCTGTAGGGGGGCCGAATTTCGCGGAGCC
>DBWJ01000068.1:26320-35506 GCA_002308955.1 Lachnoclostridium sp. UBA1241
CTACTTGCTATAAGGTAACCGCGGCCCACCAGGAAGCCGAATCTGCCCGTAGGGGGGCCGTTTCGGCGAAGTTCAACTTCGACGCAAGCCCAGCGCGGCCCACCTGGGACGGCAACTCGTCCGTAGGCACGCCGAATGAGACGGAATCATATGAAATACCGGATAATTGAAAAAAGGACCGCTGCATCAACGCAGCGGTCCTTGCGGTTCTATGTTCAATTCGAAATTAACAAAAACCGGAATAACCGGACTCCCGTATTAATTGAAATCCGTATAGATGGTATCCAGCTCGCCGTCGCCGGTGGTGTCGGTGAGAACGGTGTCGACCTCGCCGTCGCCGGTGGTGTCGAGAAGCACGGTGTCAATCTTGCCGTCGCCGGTGGTGTCCATCATAAAGGTGTCCACGTTGCCGTCGCCGGAGCGGTCGGACACATAAACGGGATTCTCGTTGTTAATCTCAGGGTCGTCTTCGAAGATATCCTCATCGGGATCGTCTTCCGTAAAGGTCTGCTCCTGAAAACGTTTCCGGTTAATCAGGCAAATCACGGCGTACGCGCCGGCAAGTACGGCGGCGATACCGCATATATATCCGATGAGTTTCTTCATAAGATTGTACCTCTTTCCGCGTGAATCACGCTTTTTGTGCGACAATTATAGCAAAAATAAGCGAAAAATGCAACGGATTTTCTTTTTTTCCATTGCGCAAATCCTCTTCAGCGGATATAATAAATCTTACAGGCGTACCTTGGAAAAAGGCGTGTCATTCGCCCGACGGTTGCGCGGAATTGGAGAGAGTGGAATGAAGAACACAAGATCTTGGACCGGAGTGGTATTATTTCTTTTTGTAGCATTACTTTTAGGAATTCCTTCCATCAAGGATTACATTCAGCTGAAGTCCGCACCGGACATTTATGATCTGAAGGAAAGCGATTATAAAGAAGGCAAGATGGTTCGCGGCAAAGCGGACATGGTTTTGGACTATTACTGCTATGAGACCAACGACGGAAACGAAACGTACCGCTGGTACCTTGTTCCGAGCGAAGGCGACATGACATTGAAATATGTCGGCATTAAGGTAAATGCCAAGCTTTTCAACGATTACGAGGCTGTTTACAACAGCACCTGGGATTATCTTGACGGTATCACCGACAGCCTTACGAAGTCCATCTCGTTCCAGGGACGTCTTAAAAAGGTTGACGGCGAGATTGAGAAGAATCTGAACAACTACATCCGCGAGGCCGGCGCAACCGACCAGAAGGACGCATTTGTTCCTTATTACATCGAACTGAAGACGACGAAGGGCTCCATCACGAGCATGATCATCAGCGCCGTATGTCTCGGAATTGCGGTTGTGATTTTCATTATCATGTTCCTTAAGTCGAAGAGCGATAAGAAGTTCGAGGCTACCGCACAGCAGATGCGTGAGAACCAGCCCTGGAACAACGGCATGTCCCTTGTAATTGACGATCAGGAGCTTGACCGCATGGCATATGAGGGAAGCGTGATCAATAACAATCCGCAGACAGATTCCGCGGATGCCCCTGCTGACAATAATCAGGATAACAACAACTTCTGATAGCATTTTCCGGAAATCAATCCGAACAATACCTTCTGATATAGAGGAAACATTCATGTATCAAATTCTTACAAAAACAGAACCTGCGGCCAATATCTTTACGATGGTCGTTCATGCTCCCCGGGTTGCGAAGAACTGCCTCCCGGGGCAGTTTATAATCCTTCGCGTTGACGAGGAAGGCGAGCGGATTCCGCTTACCATTTGCGATTATGACCGCGAGGCGGGCAATATTACGATTGTGTTCCAGATTGTCGGAGCTGCAAGTCTCAGACTGTCGAAACTGAATGCCGGCGACAGCATCGCGGATTTCGTCGGACCGCTCGGAAAGCCGTCCGAGTTCTGCGAGACGCCGATTGAAGAGCTTAGGCAGAAGAGCATCCTGTTCGTTGCGGGCGGTGTCGGTTCGGCGCCGGTTTATCCGCAGGTAAAGTGGCTTAAGGAGCACGGAGTGGACTCTGAAGTCATCCTGGGCGCGAAGAACAAGGATTTCGTTATCTTAGAGGAAGAAATGCGTGCCTACGCAAAGGAAGTCCATGTGACGACCGACGACGGCTCCTACGGCCGCTCGGGAATGGTAACGAAGTGCATTGACGACCTGATTGCGGAAGGAAAGCACTATGATGTCTGTGTCGCAATCGGTCCGATGATCATGATGAAATTCTGCTGCCTTACCACGAAGAAGTACGGCATCAAGACAGTCGTTTCCATGAACCCGATCATGGTCGACGGCACCGGTATGTGCGGCGCCTGCAGACTGATGGTTGACGGCAAGGTGAAATTTGCGTGTGTCGACGGACCGGAATTTGACGGACACCTCGTGGATTTTGACCAGGTCATGAAGCGTTCCGCCCAGTATAAAACGGCAGAAGGACGCGCTTATCTCAGAGAACAGGAAGGCAATACTCATCACGGCGGATGCGGGAACTGCGGAGGAGAAGCATAATGGGAGATCCGATGAAGAAGGTACCGGTTCGCGAGCAGGATCCGAAGGTTCGCGCAACGAATTTCAAAGAGGTCTGCCTCGGATATAACGCAGAGGAGGCCGTAGAGGAAGCACAGCGCTGCATCGGTTGCAAGAAACCGATGTGCGTCGAGGGCTGTCCGGTCAGCATCCGGATTCCGGATTTTATCGCGCATGTGAAAACCGGAGATTTCAAGGGCGCTTATGAGGTGATCAGTGAAGCGAGCGCGCTTCCGTCCGTATGCGGACGTGTGTGTCCGCAGGAGAAGCAGTGCGAAGGCCGCTGCATAAGAGGAATTAAAGGAGAGGCCGTTTCCATCGGTAAGCTGGAACGTTTCGTCGGCGATACCGCAAGAGCAAACGGATGGGCACCTTCTACAGCAGTAGAACCAAATGGGCACAAGGTTGCCGTAATCGGCTCCGGCCCTGCCGGACTGACCTGCGCGGGAGATCTCGCGAAGCTCGGCTACAGTGTGACGATATTCGAAGCGCTCCATCGCCCGGGCGGCGTTCTGGTTTACGGCATCCCGGAATTCCGTCTTCCGAAGGATGACGTCGTAATCCCGGAGATCGAGAATGTCAAGAAACTCGGTGTGACTATTGAGACCAATGTGATCGTCGGCCGTTCCGTTACGATTGAACAGCTGATCGAGGACGAAGGGTATGAAGCCGTATTCGTCGGCTCCGGCGCGGGACTTCCGAAATTCATGGGAGTTCCCGGCGAGCAGGCGCTCGGCGTATTCTCGGCAAATGAATACCTCACCAGAAGCAATCTGATGAAAGCATTCCGCGAGGATTCCGATACGCCGATAATGCGTGCGCAGAAGGTTGTAGTCGTAGGCGGCGGCAACGTTGCCATGGACGCAGCGAGAACCGCGCTCCGTCTCGGTGCCGAGACGCACATCGTGTACAGAAGAAGCGAAGCCGAACTTCCGGCGCGTGCCGAGGAAGTGCACCACGCCAAGCAGGAGGGCATTCAGTTTGACCTGCTGTGCAATCCGGAAGAGATTCTCGTAGACGACAAAGGCTGGGTTTGCGGCGTACGCTGCATCCGCATGGAGCTCGGCGAGCCCGATGCTTCCGGAAGACGCAGCCCCGTAGAGATTCCGAACTCCCAGTTCGTCATCGATGCCGACATGGTGATCATGGCGCTCGGAACAAGCCCGAATCCTCTTCTTACAAGCACCACCGCGGGCATGGACGTGAACCGTCGCGGCGGACTTATCATTAATGAAGAGTCCTGCATGACAACGAAGGACGGCGTCTTCGCAGGCGGCGACGCGGTAACCGGTGCCGCAACCGTAATCCTCGCCATGGGCGCAGGCAAAGCGGCCGCGAAGGGAATTGACGCGTATCTGAAAGAGAAAAACTGAAGCATGCTGTTTCGAAAGCCGCCGGTCTGATGACAGGCGGCTTTCTGTATCTTGAAAAATGAAGAAACAGTCGGTTTTCAGCCGACAAAAACACTTGCGCCGCATCCCGGCAAAGTGATATTATTTTATTATCGAACAAAGGGAGGCACAGTCATGTATTACATCATTCTTTCGATTGCTGTTTTGGTCATGATTTACGTTCTCATCACGTATATGAGAATCCGGAAGATGCCCGAAGGCACTCCCATGATGGTGAAACTGGCCGGGATTATACGCAGCGGTTCGAAAACGTTTCTTAAGATTCAGTTTCGGACAGTTGCCGTTGTAGTTGTGCTCCTGGCCATCGTATTTTCCGTCTTCATCGAAACGTGGAGCGGCCTGACATTCCTTCTCGGAGCGGCGATGAGTTCCGCCGTCTGTATCCTAGGCATGCACAGTGCAACGCATGCAAATGTGAGGACTACCGACCGTGCGCGCAACACATTTTCCGTCGGGGAAACCGTAAAGGTGGCGCTGATGGGCGGAAGCATCTCCGGTCTTGCGGTGCAGGCTTGCGGAACGTTCGGACTCGTGCTGATCCTCTGCATCCGCGGAGGCGTGGACCCGGCGGCATCCGGCTACGGACTCGTGAAACTGTCCGCCTGCAATCCGACGATCATGATGACGACGACCTACGCGCTCGGCTGCTCGATTGTCGCGATGTTCAACCGTGTGTCGGGCGGTAACTTTACGAAGGCAGCGGACATCTCGTCGGATATCCTTGCGAAGGTCCGTCACGACATGCCGGAGGATGACCACCGTGTGCCGAACGTTATGGCGGATTTCTGCGGTGACAACGTCAATGATATAGCGGGTAACTGCTCCGACCTCCTTGAAAGCTATGTGGCGACGATTGCGGCAACGCTTGCCATTGCGGTTTCCGTATTCAATAAATCCGAAGCTGCGAAGAGCCTGTTCGACGCAACAATCCTGTTCCCGATTCTTCTTGCGGGTTGCGGCCTTCTGAGCTGTCTGATCGGTATCCTGATTGTGACAATCCGGAAAATGGGCGACAACCCTTCAAAGGAACTCGACCTCGCGACATATATCTCGGCTGTACTCACAATGCTCGGCGGCCTCGGCATTTCCTATTATGTATTCGGTAAAGAAGAACTGTATGACAGTTTCAAACTCGGCTGGATTTCCCCGTTCATCGCAGCGCTTCTCGGCATCGCCGTCGGCGTGGCAATCGGTAAGATTACCGAATTCTACACCTCGGGCGATTATAAGCCGACGAAGGGCGTTGCGGGAAGCGCGCCGGAAGGTCCCGCTTTCCTTGTTACCCTCGGCGATGCGCTCGGAAGCCGGAGCGTTCTGGTCCCGTGCCTCTGCATCGCGATTGCAACATTTGCTTCCTTTAAAATCTGCGGAATCTACGGAATCTCGATTGCCGCACTCGGAATGCTATCATTTGTCGGAACGACGGTTTCGATTGACGCCTTCGGTCCGATTTCCGATAACGCGGGCGGCCTAGCGGAAGCCTGCGAGCTGGATCCGAGATGCCGTGAGATTACCGATAAGCTGGACGCCGTAGGCAACACCACCGCCGCAATCGGCAAAGGTTTTGCCATCGGTTCCGCCGCGCTTGCTACGGTTTCGTGGATTACCTCCTTTGTAAGCGGCTATTCCTCCGGCGAGCCGGTACTCAATATCGCTTCCGCGGTTGTCATGTCCGGTGCGATCATCGGCGTAGCTTTGGTGGAATACTTCTCCGCGATGCTTACGAAAAATACGATCGATTCCGCTGTTTTGATGGCGGACGAAGGCGAGCGGCAGCTTGACGGAATCCTTTCCGGAACGGCAGAGCCGGATTACAACCGGTGCATCGAACTTGCTACCCGTGAGGCTCTTAAGAAGATGACGGTTCCGTCCACCATCGCAATCTTCGTTCCGATTGTCGGCGGACTTCTGTTCGGTCTCGAATTTGTCGGAGGCGTGCTGATCGGTTCGACCCTTGCCGCCATTCCGAAGGCAATCTTCATGGGTAACTCCGGCGGTGCTTTCGATAACGCGAAGAAGTACATCGAGGGCGGAAATCTCGAAGGGCACGGCAAAGGCTCCGCAGCCCACAAGGCAGCCGTCATCGGCGACACCATCGGCGACACCCGTAAGGATGTTGTCGGCGTGGCGCTCGACATCTTCATCAAGATGATGAGTACGGTCGCGAACACGCTTGTTTCGGTACTTCGGAATGTGGCACTGTTTAAGTAGGATTGGTATGACATTTTAACCGGTATATTCGGTTGACACACCTTAAAAAATGCTCGCGCAAGCGGGCATTTTTTATCACCCTACCCGTCCGCAAGGGCTGTATATTTACGGCGAAAGCCAGAGCATTGAAGAGAATACGAATTGTCTCATATGGGAGAATATACCATATTTTTACTCACTGATTGTGCAGAGTAACGATGATTCGGGAGTGGCGGCCTATAGATTACGAGTATTAGTGCCCAAAGCAAATTGTGATTTTTGATAAAAACGTCAATGGATTTCGAGGGATGGACAGCATAGTATTGTAGAAAACGGTTTTAATCCTTCTTATCGTTGACAGGGGTATATATCATGATATATACTTGATTACGAAGAGAGGAAGGTGATTATAATGATGACAGCAAAGGTCTTTGAAAATGGGAGGAGTCAGGCTGTGAGATTACCAAAAGAATGCAGATTTACCGGGAATGAGGTTATGGTGAACCGGATCGGGGATATTGTTATCCTCATGCCGAAGAACAATAAGTGGGCATCTTTTATGTCAGCGATTGAAATGTTTTCGGCGGATTTCATGGAAGACGGCAGAGCGGATGATTCCGGTCAGGAGCGAGAAGATTTATGAAGTATATGCTCGATACCAATATATGCATTTACGCCATCAAGAAGAAACCGAAGAAGGTCCTGGCCCACTTACAGAAAGTAAAGCCGCAGGATGTATGCATTTCTTCGGTTACCTACGCAGAATTGATGCACGGCGTGTATAAAAGTCAGGCGATAGAGCGAAATCAGCTGGCACTTTCCGTGCTGTTATCCAATATCGAAATAATGACTTTTGATGCGGAAGCAGCGGAGTCATATGGGAGAATCAGGGCAGATTTAGAAAAAAACGGGACCCCAATCGGCCCGCTTGACATGATGATTGCCGGACATTCATCAGCACTTAAATGTACGCTTGTGACGAATAACGTAAAGGAGTTTTCAAGAGTCAAAGGATTGAAAACTGTTAACTGGGCAGACTGAAAAAACTGAGGCATAAAACGTAGAGCGCGTCTGCTTCGGCAGGAGCGTTTTTGTTTTCGAAAAGATTCTCCCGATTTCGCTAACATATTCTATGTTCAACCGGGCGGGATTTCGGTACAATGGAAACATCTTGAAGGAAAACGGGGTGATTACAACGAAGAAAGAAGCTTTATTCATCGGCGGTACCGGAACCATCAGCATGGCAATTACGGAACTGCTTGCGACACGGTCCGAGTGGCATTTGACGGTATTAAACCGTGGCAATCGGAAGGCAGAACTGCCGGCGGGCGTCGATGAGATTACGGTCGACATCAACGACGAGGCGGCGGTGTTAAAAGCGTTAAATGGGAAACGCTTTGAGACGGTCTGCGACTTCATCGGATTTGTCCCGGCGCAGGTTGAGAGGGATTACCGGCTCTTTAAGGGCATCACGAACCAGTACATGTACATAAGCTCGGCGTCCGCCTACACAAAGCTTCCGGCGAGTTACCGGATTACGGAAGGAACGACACTTAGTAATCCGTACTGGGAGTACTCGCGCAACAAGATTGCGTGCGAGGAATTTCTTATGAAGAAGTACAGGGAGGAAGGCTTCCCGGTGACAATTATCCGGCCGAGTCATACCTATGACAAGCGCGCAGTGCCGCTCGGAGTGCACGGCAGCAAAGGGAGCTATTCCGTGCTGAAGCGGATGTTAGAGGGAAAGCCGGTTATCATTCACGGCGACGGGACTTCGCTTTGGACGATGACATATAACGAAGATTTCGCGGTGGGATTTGCCGGACTGATGGGCAATCCGCATGCGATCGGCGAAGCGTTCCAGATTACCAACGATGAGACGCTTACGTGGAATCAGATTTATCAGACCGTTGCGAAGACGCTCGGGGTTACGCTTAAACCGTACTATGTGGCTTCGGAGTTTCTGGCAGCAGTCGGGCCGCAGTACGATTTCATGGGGAGCCTGATCGGCGACAAAGCCCAGTCGGTTGTTTTCGACAACACAAAACTGAAGCGCGCCGTGCCGGAGTTCTCTCCGAAGATTCATTTTGAGGAAGGCATCCGCAGGACGATCAGCTATGTGATGAGCCATCCGGAGCTGCAGGTTGAAGATCCGGAATTTGACGCCTTTACGGACCGCGTGATTGCGGCGCTTGAGGCGGCGAAGAAGGAAATCTAAGCGTTACCGCGGCGCCGGAAACGGCAAGACGAAATATGATTTGATTACGAAAGGATAATATTATGGATAATTTCAGTTTCTACGCACCGACTTATTTCGCATTCGGAAAGGACGCGGAGAACCGCGCGGGAGAACTTGTGAAGCTGTTCGGCGGGACCAAGGTCCTGATTCATTACGGCGGCGGTTCCGTTGTACGTTCCGGCCTTTTGGACCGCGTTAAGAAATCGCTTACCGAGGCGGGCATCGGCTTTGCGGAGCTCGGCGGAGTAAAGCCCAATCCGAGAAGCGGACTTGTGTATCAGGGAATCGACATCTGCCGGAAGGAAGGCGTTGATTTCGTTCTCGCAGTCGGCGGCGGAAGCACGATTGACTCCTCGAAGGCAATCGCGGCAGGAACGCTTTACGACGGCGATTTCTGGGATTTCTATGAAGGGAAGACGGTAACGAAGGCACTTCCCGTCGGAACGGTTCTGACCATTGCGGCAGCCGGTTCCGAGGGCTCTCCTGACTCCGTTATCACGAAGGAGGAGGGTATGATTAAGCGCGGGGCAAGCGGTCCCGCCTACCGCCCGAAATTCTCCATTATGAATCCGGCGCTTACCTGCACGCTTCCGCCGTACCAGACCGCTGCCGGCGCGACCGATATCATCGCACATCTTTACGAGCGTTATCTGACCAACACGCCGAATGTTCAGACCACTGACCGCATTATTGAGGCGCTTATTATGGCAATGGTTGAGGAGACGCCGAAGGTTATCGCCGATCCATACGACTACGATGCCCGGGCCAATATCATGTGGGCCGGCATGATGGCACACAACAATTCCTG
>DBWJ01000068.1:35542-36167 GCA_002308955.1 Lachnoclostridium sp. UBA1241
CTTTATGACTGCGCGCACGGCGCCGGTCTTGCGGTAACGATGCCTGCGGTATTCCGCTATAATATGAAGCACGATCCCGCGCGCTTTGCGCAGATCGCGACCCGCGTATGGGGCGTTAAGGACACCGGCAACGTGGAAGAAACCGCGCTTGCCGGAATTCAGGCTTTGCAGGATTTTCTCTGCTCCATCGGAATGCCGAAGAATTTTGCGGAGCTCGGGGCAAATGAGGCCGACATCGACTATCTTGCCCATACCTGCTGCTACGGCGACGCTGAGGGCGACGGCAACGGAAAAGTGTACGGCTTTACCGTTCTTTCCGAGGAAGACGTACGGAACATTTACAAGATGATGGTGTAATCAGTACCTGAAAAGCAAGTTGACGATGGCATTTTCCGCGCGGAAAATGATACATTTGAAAATTTTGTATAATTGTATACAAAAAAGTATTGCAATCGAAAAAAGCATGATATATAATTCTGTCCGTGTGGTACTGCCGCACGGACATTTCTATTGCGGAGTGCCCACGCAGTAATCCTACATGATATTTTCTAAAGGAGGACAATCCTATGTCTTACGTTGATGAAGTATTGGAGCTCGTAAAGAAGAAAAATGCAAGCGAGCCCGA
>DBWJ01000106.1 GCA_002308955.1 Lachnoclostridium sp. UBA1241
GGCATCAGAACGGTTTTTGCAAAATCCTCCGGGGTTGCATTGATATGAGGGGTCGGGTAATTCTTTTCGCTCATAACAGCCTCCTAATTCGTTTTTGTATGGCACACATAAGAAGGTGCCTTCGTCAGCCTGTACACAGGTTAAGAGAAAAAGCTCAAATCCCAATGGTTCGCGCGCTGTACCATGGCCTTTACTTCGCTGACGACGCGGCTCGTTCCGAGTCTCGTCGCACCGGCCATAAGGAGTTCTTCGGCATCCTCTAAGGTCTTAATGCCACCGGCTGCCTTAACGCCTTTGCCCTTCGTGTACTTCACCATCAGTTCGATGTCCCGGAGATTGGCTCCGGCGCCGCCGAAACCGGTAGACGTCTTAATGAAGTCCGCTTGGGACGCGCTGACAATTCCGCACATGCGGATCTTCTCCTCTTCGGTGAGCATGCAGGTCTCGATGATGACCTTCAGAAGCTTGCCGCCGCAAGCCTGTTTAACAGCATTGATCTCCTCACGGATTTCATTGAAGCGGCCTTCCTTCACCCAACCGAGATTGATGACCATATCAATCTCCGAAGCTCCGTTTTTCACCGCGTCTTCGGCCTCGTAGCATTTGACGGCGGNNTTCGGGAAGCCGATCACGGTGCAGATCGGAAGCTTTCCGTCAACATATTCCGCGGCCTGCTTCACAAAGGAAGCCGGGATGCAGACCGAGGCCGTGTGAAAACGGATTCCCTCGTCGCAAAGTCTCTGAATCTCTTCCCAGGTCGCCGTCTGCTTCAAAAGGGTGTGGTCAACGGCGTTCAAAATCTTCTGTAATTCCATAAGTAGCTTGTCTCCTTCTCTGAATTCGGTATGTGCCGAAGTTGGTTCTTGGATGTCTTGAATTGCCGGCAATCCGGGATTATTCGGCCTTCTTGTCCGCTTCTATCATGGCGCTGAGGAAGCCTGCCAGTTTCTTCGCTGCCTTTTCGTGCGTCTTCGCGCTCGGATGCCAGTCAACCGCAAGCCCGTCTGCCGGGTTCTGCTGCTCAAAATGCATTGTTGTAATGTTCGTATCGCCGCTTTCCGTCTGATACTCCGCTACGGCCGTTTCCATGCTGTCGCCGAGCTCGTCTCCCATAATGCCGAGGGTGCAGACGATTTTCGCGTCCGGATTGTTCTTTCTTACCGCAGCAAGGAATTCCTTGTAACCGTCAATATATTCGCGCCGTCTTCCCGGATCAGCGCCGCAGTAGCTCGCGTCGTTCGTTCCGAGGTTGATGACGACGAAATCCGGTTTTCTGCCGGAGAAGTCCCATTTGACGTTCTCGGGAGCAAGCGTTCCCGCAAAATGCCCGTAAGACTTTCCTAACGTGGTGTAGTATTTCGGGACCGTCTTGTCCGGAAGCTTCTCGCCGGAATCCGTGTATCCGGAGATAATGCCATACCCGCTCAGGCTCACAAGGCTGTAATCCGCGCCGAGCAGTTCGGCGGTCCTGTAGGCGTAAGCCTTCGTGCAGTCCTCGTTCGAGGTGCGGTAGGTGTCCTTATCAAGCTCGCCGTCCACACCGTAGCCGCAGGTGATGGAATCACCGATAAATTCAATATATGTCCCGGCTTTGGAAATCGGGGAAATCACGCCGATTGCCGTAACCGAGCGAATGCCGACAACGGAGTCCGAAACCTCGGAAAGCTTGACAATCCGGACGGTTGCAATCGTATCCTCTTCGCCGGAAACCGCGGTAACGGTTATCTCATCTTCCGTCATTAATACGTCCTGTACGCGCTCGCCGTCCACATAAACCGCAACGCGCGCCTCATGGCCGTCTCCGGCTGCCCGCTCATCGCTCACAAGCGTGATTTTGCATTCCTTGCCGGCGAAGAAAAACTCCGCGCCGCTTCCGGAATAACTGAGCCATGTTACGTTGTCATATGCATAAGTCCGGCCGAGCAGCTTGACGTTGTCCGCCGTGACCGGATAGGTTATCGGATCGGTGAGTGTCTGAAACGGCGTCACATTGTTCTCCATTGGGGTGGGTTCTCCTGTTATCAATATATTCTGCGGGTCAAGGGTCGGGCTTACCGCCTTCTGCGCGGTTGTCAGAAGCGGCGTCAGGGGTGCCGAATAATCATCCGAATTACCCCTTCGTCCGCATCCGCACAGAAGCAGGATGCATCCGATCAGGACCGCAAGACCAATTCCTCTTTTTCTCATGTTCTCCCTCCTCAGGCTTGTGAGCACACCGCGAATCCGGGCTGTGTGCCTGCGGCCTCTGCGATTCCCGGGCCGTTTTCATATGGCCGGTTTCATACGACCGGTCAACATATAATCATCATACCCAACTATGCGGTTTCCGTCAACCCGAAAATGATGTTCGGCAAGCTTGAAAATGTTGTTCTCACCAACGGTACGGACTACTGAATAAATAGACCCTTTCAGTCCGTATCGAATTTTTGAAAAAATGCTGGTTTTTGAAAATGCTACGGACTGATTCTTTGTTTCTTTCTTCCGGTCCGTACGCTTTTGCCTCTGTTTTGTTTTTTTTAGAAATGCCCAAGGCCTAAATCGCGAAATAGGTACGGACTAGATTCAGTGATTTCTTCATTGGTCCGTACCGAACGCCAAAAGAAGGAAAACCGCAAGAGACGCCATACGGACTTAAACCGGGAAGAAGTCTGCCAGTCCGTACCAAATTTGGAAAGCAATCTCTCAGTACGGTTCTACATGAAAAAACTTTCCTCCAGTCCGTAAATTCGGGAAGCACACTCTCCGTCCGCTCTGAAGCCAAGCAACATTCTCTCCGCCCGCTCTGAAACCAAACAACATTCTCTCAATCCGCTCTGAGACCAGGCACCTCCCCCCACAAAATAGAGGACCGCAAAAGCGGTCCTCTGATTCAATTCATCTCTTTCATATTTTCAGCAATCTCTGTCATGCAACTGTACCTTAGCAACTATACTTTAGTCACTATTCCTTAGCAACTGCACCTTAGTGAATCTCTGCGTGCATCTCCTGCAGCGACTTCACGGTGTGCTCGGTGTGCGTCTTTACGTAGTGGATACCGTCGGCGGTAGCAAGCGCTGCTGCCATCGTGGTTACGTAAGGAACCTTCGCCTTGATTGCTGCCTTACGGAGGTAGCTGTCATCATGCAGGCTGTTCTTTCCGATCGGGGAGTTTATAATCAGCTGGATCTGTCCGTTCGTGATCAGGTCGTAGCAGTTCGGACGTCCCTCATACAGCTTCAGAACCTTCTCACACTCAATGCCCTCTGCCTTCAGGCGGTCATAGGTTCCGCCCGTGGCGTACAGCTTGAAGCCGTCGCCTGCAAGGGACTTCGCAACGCGGAGCGCCTCGTCCTTATCTTTGTCCTTTACCGAAATCAGAACGCTTCCGGAAAGCGGCAGCTTAGACTGGATGGCTTCCTGTGCCTTGAAGAAAGCTTCGCCGTAGGAAGGCGACATGCCGAGTACCTCACCGGTGGAACGCATCTCCGGTCCGAGAATCGGGTCAACCTCCGGGAACATGTTGAACGGGAAAGCTGCCTCCTTCACGCCGTAGTTCGGAATCGTCATCTCGTGAAGCTCCGGCAAAGGAGACTTCCGTCCGGTCAGTTCGGAAGTAATAATATCGGTTGCAATCGGTACCATGCGGATGTTACATACCTTCGATACAAGCGGTACGGTACGGCTTGCTCTCGGATTTGCCTCGATTACGAATACCTTTCCGTTCTCGATGGCGTACTGCATGTTCATAAGGCCTTTGACATGCATCTCTTCTGCAATCTTTCTGGTGTATTCCTTAATCGTTTTCAGATTTTCCTCGGAAATATGCACCGAAGGAAGGATACATGCGGAGTCACCGGAGTGGATTCCGGCAAGCTCGATGTGCTCCATAACCGCGGGAACAAATGCGTGTGTGCCGTCGGCAATGGCGTCGGCCTCGCACTCGGTCGCATGGTTCAGGAAACGGTCAATCAGAATCGGACGGTCGGGCGTTACGCCGATAGCCGCCTTCATGTATTCGGTCATCTGTTCGTCATCGTATACGACTTCCATGCCGCGTCCGCCGAGTACGAAGGAAGGACGAACCATTACCGGATAACCGATCTTCGCCGCGATGCCGATGGCATCCTCAACGGTAACCGCCATGCCGGACTCGGGCATCGGAATGTCAAGTTTCTTCATCATTTCGCGGAACAGATCGCGGTCTTCCGCAAGGGCAATGACCTCGGGAGTCGTTCCGAGAATCTTTACGCCGTTCCTCTTCAGGTCTGCTGCCAGATTAAGAGGCGTCTGTCCGCCGAACTGGGCGATTACGCCGAGCGGCTTCTCCTTGTTGTAGATAGAAAGCACGTCCTCAAGGGTGAGGGGTTCAAAGTAAAGCTTGTCGGAAGTATCGTAGTCAGTGGATACGGTCTCGGGGTTGCAGTTAACGATGATCGTCTCAAAGCCGAGCTTCTTAAGAGCCTTAGCGGCATGTACGCAGCAGTAGTCGAANNCCGATACGGTTCGGGCCGCCGCCTAAGATCATAATCTTCCGGTTATCGGACGAGGGGCTCTTATCCACCGGAATGTTATAGCTTGAATAGTAGTAAGCACTGTTCTCGGTACCGCTTACATGTACGCCCTCCCATGCCTCGGTAAGACCGATGGCAAGACGGCGGTTACGGATGTCATCCTCGGTAACGCCGACGAGTTTAGCAAGGTAGCGGTCGGAGAAGCCGTCCTTCTTCGCTTTCGTAAGAACCTCATCCGCTGGAACCGCTCCCTTCATGCTAAGCAGAGCTTCCTCTTCCTCTACGAGCTCCTTCATCTGCTCGATGAACCACTTCTTTACGTGGGTTGCGTTATGTACTTCGTCTACGGTTGCGCCCTTGCGGAGAGCTTCATACATCTGGAAATGACGCTCGCTGGAAGGTGTTGCAAGCTTCTGCATCAGCTCTTCCTTGCTGAGGTCATGGAAATTCTTGACATAGCCGAGACCGTAACGGCCGGTCTCAAGGCTCCGGATGGCCTTCTGGAAGGCTTCCTTATAGGTCTTACCGATGCTCATGACTTCGCCTACGGCGCGCATCTGGGTGCCGAGCTTATCCTCAACGCCCTTGAACTTTTCAAATGCCCAGCGGGCAAATTTGATTACTACATAGTCGCCGTCGGGAACGTATCGATCCAGAGTTCCGTATTTGCCGCAGGGGATCTCGTCCAGCGTCAGACCGCACGCCAGCATGGCCGAAACCAGGGCGATGGGAAAGCCGGTGGCCTTGGAGGCAAGGGCGGAGGAGCGGGAGGTCCGGGGATTGATCTCGATGACCACGATCCTGCCGTCCTCCGTGTTGCGGGCAAACTGAACGTTGGTCCCGCCGATGACCTTCACCTCATCCACGATCCGGTAGGCCTGACGCTGCAGCTCTGCCTGTACGTCCTCAGGGATGGTCAGCATCGGCGCCGAGCAGAAGGAGTCGCCGGTGTGCACGCCCATGGGGTCGATGTTCTC
>DBWJ01000011.1 GCA_002308955.1 Lachnoclostridium sp. UBA1241
GTCAAGGGCGTGGCCCATGTGCAGCTGGCCGGTGATGTTCGGCGGCGGAATTACGATGGTGTAAGGCTTCTTGTCGGGGCGAACCTCGGCGTGGAAGAATTTCTTGTCCTGCCAGAATTTGTACAGGCTGTCCTCAATGCCCTTGGGATCATAGGTCTTTGCGAGTTCTTTCATGTGATATACCTCCTAAAAACAATTATGCCCCTCGTCGTATAAGGACGAGGGGCTGTCGTGGTACCACCTTATTTCGCAGCAGATGCTGCCTCTTTACGCCGCTCCGATAAGCAGCTCATCGTTAACGGGATTACCCGGAGACCCCTACTTCTTACGGTTCAAAGTCTCAGCTCCGAAGCTACTTCCGCAACCCCGTTTCCGAACCGGTCTCTAAGCCTTGGGCCGGTCGCTCTGTCGGTCGGTTGAAGCGTACTCCTCTTCTTCCTTGCTTTTGCGTTATGAATATGGACATACTTTACCGCAACCGCTTATGGTTTGTCAAGCACAAAAACGCAAAATGCCACGCCTTCCCCGCCGTTTCACATTTACAAACCTTTCGCAATCTGTTACAATTGCTCAAAGGATGAGGGTTACCTTGTATAAAAAAGAATACTGTAAAGGACGAGGAAACTATGACCGTACAGAAAACCATACAGAATCAGACACTTACCATTGCTCCCGAAGGGCGACTTGACACCATTACCGCGCCGCAGCTTGAAAGCGAGCTCCGCTCTTCCCTTGAGGGCATGACCGAACTGGTTTTTGACCTCGAAAAGCTTGTCTACATTTCGTCCGCGGGACTTCGGGTGCTTCTTTCCGCGCAGAAGACGATGAACAAGCAGGGAACGATGGTTCTTAAAAACGTCCGCCCGGAGATCATGGAGATACTTGAGATCACCGGCTTTGCGGATATTCTTACAATCCGATAGATAATCCCTTACGAAGGAGATTACGATGAAGAAAACCATCTCCGGAACCTTTCTCCGCTGGCTGCTTCTGATCGTGGGTGTGGCATTTGCCGTATCCATGGTCTTTTCGTGGACCCTTCAGACCAGGCTTTCGGAGAAAAGCGCGGTCAATCTGTTACGGCTTAACATTGCGGATGTGCGGCAGGACGTCATCGACGCCTCCGACGCCAATCTTCTTTCCCTGACCCGCACCATCGCCTCTGAAATCGACGGCGGCGCCCCGGCTGACGACGCCGGGCTCGCGGGTCTCATGGGCAAATACGACGTTGCGGAAATCAACCTGATTGATGCTGACGGCATCATCATCGCGACAACCCACCCGGATTTTTTACATTACGATATGCGTTCCGGCAGGCAGTCCGCCGAATTTCTCGGACTTCTCGACGGAACCGAGCGGGAGCATGTGCAGAGCTACCAGCCCACCTCCCACGACCCGAGCCTGCTTCGGAAGTACGCCGGCGTCTGCCTCGCGGACGGCGGTTTTGTTGAGGTCGCGTACGACGCGGAGCGTTTCCAGCGGGACATCGACCAACAGATTATCGGGGCAACGCGGAACCGCCACGTCGGCGAGGGCGGCTGCATCATCATTGCGGATGTCAGCTGGAACATCGTCAGCGACCGGAATCATAACGAGGGAAAGAACCTCGACGTGACCGGTATCTGGATCGACCGTCCCACGATGCCGGAGAACAATGTTTTCACCGCGGAGGTTTACGGCGAGGCCTGCTCCTGCATGTATGTATTCACTGAGGGCTACTATATCGTTGCGGTCCTTCCGGAAAATGAGATCCTTCTCCAGCGCGATACCTCCGTCCGCCTCACCGCGGTGCTTGAGGTGCTCGTGTTCCTGATGCTTTTCGCCGTCATCTTCCTTTTAGTTCGGAAACTTGTCGTTAATAACATCAACCGCGTCAATACATCCCTTTCGAAGATAACCGAGGGAGACCTTGAGGAGCGCGTCGACGTCCGCTCCAATACGGAATTTGCCTCCCTTTCGGATGATATTAATGCGACCGTCAGCACGCTGAAGCAATATATTTCCGCTGCCGCCGCGCGCATCGACCAGGAACTTGCCTTTGCGAAGAACATCCAGCAGTCCGCGCTGCCGTCCGTCTTTCCGCCTTTCCCGGACCGGACGGATTTCAGCCTGTACGCGACGATGGATACCGCGAAGGAGGTCGGCGGCGACTTCTATGATTTTTACTTTTCGGACGAAAACCGCCTGGCATTTCTCGTCGCGGACGTATCCGGCAAAGGTATCCCCGCGGCCATGTTCATGATGACCGGTAAGACCGTGCTTCGGGACTACGCGGAGCGCGGCGATGCTCCCGCGGACGTTGTGCTTCGGGCCAACGAAAAACTCTGCGAGGGCAACGACGCCGAGATGTTCATCACCGCCTGGATGGGATTTCTCGAGACCGATACCGGACTTGTCCGGTTTGTTAACGCGGGCCACAATCCGCCGGTATTAATCCGTAACGGACAGGCGGAATTTCTCCGCCAGAAGGTAAACCTTGCGCTTGCCGCCATGGACGGCGTTCCGTACCGCGAACAGACTCTTCAGCTTCAGCCCGGCGACCTTCTGTTTCTGTATACCGACGGCGTGACGGAGGCCGAGAATTCCGCGGAAGAGCTTTTCGGAAACGACCGCCTGCTCTCGGTTCTTAACCGCAGTTTCGGAAGCGGCGAGCACGCCTGCAGAGAGGTCTGCGCGGAAGTGAAGAAAGCGCTCACCGATTACGTAGGAGACGCGCCGCAGTTTGACGATATTACGATGCTCTGCCTGTATTACGAGGGGCCGGGCTCGGTTACCGTACCGGCCGCTGTTACCGTACCGGATTCCGTTACCGCGCCGGATTCCATTACCGTACCGGCTGCTGTGGATTCCCTGATGGAGGTCATCGCATTTGCCGAGAAGAGACTTACGGATGCCGGATGCCCCGAAACATGCCGTCAGCAGATTGCCGTTGCCGTAGAGGAAGTCTTCGTCAACATCGCGAATTACGCCTACGAAGGCGGGCAGGGGGATGCCACCGTATCCGTTTGCGCGGAGGATGATACTGCTATCCTTGAGTTCTGCGACCACGGCGCCCCGTTCAATCCCCTTGAGCGGGAGGACCCCGATGTCTCGCTTTCCGCGGAGGAAAGGCCCATCGGCGGACTCGGTATCTTCATGGTGAAGAAGACCATGGATGAAGTGAACTATGTTCGTGAGAACGATATGAATATTCTGACAATCCGGAAGAAAATCCGGTGAAAAAACGGAACGAACCGGGAAAAGGACGGAATGTACCGATAAGATGAACGCAACCCGCTTAACAATCAAGCGTCTTTCAAGCGCATGTCTTCTGCTTTCGACGGTGCTTCTTTCGGCGTTTCTTCTTACCGGCTGCGGCACACGGTGGAAGGCTTCGCCGATCGAGGATGTCGGTAACCTCGACGGACGGCGCGTCGGTGTCGAAATTGCCTGTGACACGGACTATGCGCTGACCGGAAGATCCGACCTCAAGGTTGTCCGCTACGACAGTCTTCCCGGCATTCTGCTTGCTTTGCAATACGACAAAGTGGATGTGATGGCGCTTGACGAGTTGCGCTGGCGTTTCACGGAAGCGTCGCACAGCGGGCTTCACTGCATCACGCCGGCATTTGCGACCTCCGGCTATCGGATTTATTTCAGCAGCAAACTGCGTGACGTGAGGGACGAGTTCAACGGGTTTCTGAAGACCTACCGGACGTCCGGTGAGTATGCTTCGTTTCTAAGCCGGCTTGCAGCCTTCGACGGAAAGGAATATACCGGTCCGGAGATTCCGCTTACGGGAACCGGCCGGGTGCTCAGGGTAGCGATAGACGCGTCCGCTTTTCCGCGGTCCTTTGCCGAGGCGGACGGAGATACGCCTTCCGGCTTCGACCTCGAGGCTTTGAAGCTTTTTGCCAACGAGCGGAACTACCGGCTGGAATTTACGATTTCGAGCTATGACGATATGATTTACGGCCTGCAGGGCGGCGTCTACGACATCGCCGCAGGATTCTTAAGTGACCTTCGGGATGCGGAATCCTTAAGCACCTATCTGTGCGTCTCCGACTCCCTGTACGAGGTACCCCTCTATTTCATCGAGAAAACACAGGCCGATATTGAACTGATTGAAGAATAACCCCCATGGAGGAACAAAGCCGATGGAGGCACTTTGGCACAAACTCTACCTGACCTTTGTGAAGGATGATCACTACCGCTTCTTTCTGAGCGGTCTCGGGACCACCCTTCTCCTTACGTTCGCAAGTTTTCTTTTGGGAACGGTGCTCGGAATCGCACTGTGCGCGGCGCTTCGCGCTAAGCGTCCCGCGATCCGGAAGGTCGCCGGAATCATCCGGACCTTCTTCATGGAGCTTCCCACCATGGTACTTCTGATGATTCTGATTTACGTGATCTTCGGAAGGAGCTCCCTTCCCGTTTTGTGTATCGTAATCCTCGGCCTGACGCTGAAGGCGGCAACTTATCTGTCGGAGATATTCGACTCGGCGCTTGATACCATTGCCGAAGGAGAGGCGGAAGCCGCCCGAACGCTCGGTATGACACGCTGGCAGGCCTTCCGTTACGTCGTCCTTCCCCAGACGGTGCAGGCCGCGCTCCCGCTCTACCAGAGCCAGTTTGTGGATACCCTCGAGGAAACCTCCATCGTCGGATACCTGGCCGTTGTCGACCTGACGCGCGCCTCGGAAATCGTTTCGAGCCGCACCATGGACGCGTTCATCGGTCTGTTTACGATTGCCATCGTATATTTCCTCATCGGATTTGCCGTGAAGAAGCTCATCAAGCTACTGGCAACTCCAAAAAAAGGAGGTGAGACCGCATGATCAGCATCCGAAACCTCAGTAAAAGCTATGAAGGCAACCGCGTTTGGTCGGACGTCAATCTTGAGATCAAGGACGGCGAGACCGTCGTGATCATCGGCGAAAGCGGCGGCGGAAAGAGCACGCTTCTAAGGTGCATCAACCGCCTTGTTGTCCCGGACTCCGGCGAAATATGGATTGACGGCGTCAACATTCTCGCTCCCGGCACCGATATCAACGCGGTGCGGTGGAAAATGGGCATGGTATATCAGCATTTCAACCTCTTTTCGCATCTGTCCGTACTTGAAAATATCATCCTCGCGCCGATGAAGGTGGCGGGAATGAGCCGCGAAGACGCGGTGAAGGAAGCAAAGCAGCTGCTTGCGCGCGTCGGCATGTCCGGACGCGAGAACGCAAAGCCCTCCGAACTTTCCGGCGGCCAGAAGCAGCGTGTTGCCATCGCGCGGACGCTTGCCATGCACCCCGATATCATACTGTTCGACGAGCCCACAAGCGCCCTTGACCCCACCATGGTGGACGAGGTGGAATCCGTAATCCGCACCCTTGCGGAAGACGGCATTACGGGCGTTGTCGTCACTCACGATCTGAATTTCGCGCGAAGAGTCGCAAGCCGTGTCGTATTTCTCGCGGATCAGAGCGTCTGCGAAGAGGGTACGCCGGAGGAGATCTTCGACCATCCCGTCAACCCGAAGACGCAGCGTTTCCTGTACCGTTCCCGTGTCTTTGAACGCGAGCTGACGCCGGATACCCTTGATTTGTATGCGCTTGCGAGCGAGATGCGCGCGTTTCTCCGTCGCTTTGAGACAGAAAAAAGGCAGGAACGCTTCCTGCCCGTTTTGTGTGACGAACTGTTGTATCCGGTTCTGATGCACCCCGATTATCCGGCGGGGAGCGCCGCAATACGGCTTCTCTGCAGCGAGACAAGCACGCGCCACACGCTGTTCATCCGCTTCCGCGGAATCGCCTGCGACCCGCTGTCGGAGCCTTACCTCGACAAGCTGAACCTGACTTTACTGGACAAGTTCACCGAGTTCATCTTCTCAAGCTGCAAGGAAGACGGCTGGGAAGTCTGCATACAGATGTAATACAAAAATGCCCACGAAACAGTTGATTAAAACATTTCGTGGGCACTTATATTTTTTTGTCTTCCCACGAAACAATTCGCTACGCGAATTACGTGGGCAAATGGCAGAGCCGCAATCCTACGAAATACTGAAAACAGGTAAAACAGTAGGATTTCGTCACTCTCTTGTACCGTCGAGACAAGCGGTCTCCTGATGTCGGGGGCAAGTTAGCAGAGTTTTCCCCGTTCCCGTCTATTAGGCTTCCTTCACCAGGTTCTGCACCCAGACGCCCTTCTTTACGAGGATAAATCCGATCAGGCATTTGATCAGATCCGTCAGTTGCACGCAGAGGTAGATCATCACCACCGGAAGCGCCGTGTAGGAGCAGATCAGGATGGCAAACGGCACGCTGACGCACCACAGGAACACGCTGTCGAAAAGGAACGTGATGAACGTTTTGCCGCCGGTTCTAAGCGTAAAGTAAGTTGCATGCATAAAAGCGAATATAGGCATGCATGCCGCGCCGATCCGGATAAATCCGGTCGCCAGCTCGCGGACGCTGTCGGACGTCGCGTAAAGCATCGGGAAGAGCGGCGCAAGTATAAAGAGAATCGCTCCGAGCAGCGCGCTTGATGCCACGGAGAACGCGATCAGCTTCGTATCCGTATCCCGCGCCTCTTCGAGCTTGCCCGCTCCGAGAAGCTGCCCGACCATGATCGCAACGGCACTTCCCATTGCGATAAATACGACGTTGAACAGGTTCGTAATCGTCGACGAGATATTCATCCCCGCAACCGCGTCAAGACCGCGCCTTGAGTAGCATTGATTGAGGACGGCCATTCCGCAGGACCACAGGATTTCGTTCGCCATAAGCGGAAAGCCCTTGGCGGTAATGCTGAAGACAAGCTTCTCGGGAATCCAGGGCGACGCGTATAAGCCTTTTGCGAACTGCATCCGTACCGTATGCGTGTGCGTCCACAGAATGACGATGAAGGCCTGAATGAAACGGCTGACAACCGTTGCGATGGCAGCGCCTGCTACGCCGAGCTTCGGCGCTCCGAATTTGCCGAAGATCAAAACATAGTTAAGTCCCAGGTTGACGAAAACCGCAACCAGTCCCGCGACCATCGGAACACGCGTCTCGCCGCATTCGCGAAGCGTGCTCGCGTACACCTCTTCGACGGCGAAGGGCACCAGTCCTATAAGCATAATTCCGAGGTATTCCCGGCCGTACTGAAGCACTACCTCCGGTGACTGGACGGAATCGACCGTATCATGCAGATACAGGTTAAGAAGCGGATCGCACCATGCAAAAAGAATAGCGATTCCCGCCGCGGCGATGATCAGCGCGATGTACAGCTTGTAACGGAACGCGTGGCGGACGCCCTGATGGTCGCCTTTGCCGTAGAACTGCGCGCCGTAGATTCCGGGACCCGCCATTGCGCCGAACAGCGCAAGGTACAGAACGAACATCAGCTGGTTTACGATTGCGACGCCGGACATCGGCTCCGTGCCGACCTGTCCGATCATGATGTTATCAAGCAGGCTGACGAAGTTCGAGATGCCGTTCTGGATCATGATCGGCACCGCAACCGTCAGCACTTTTTTGTAAAAACTTTTATTTCCTATAAATTTACTCACAAAACAACCTCTTATAAACAAAAAAATAAGGCCGCATAGCGGCCGGCATCAGGGCGCTCCCCCAACCCTCATGCCTTATCTATGCATCTCTGTAATTCTTCTTCAGACGGTTCACCGTCTCGTCGAAAAGCCACCAGAAGCCGCCGTCCTCGTCCTGCGCTTCCTCTTCCTTGTCCTTTAATTCCATCAGGCGAAGCACATTGATGTACTCCGGCGAATACTCGCGGTTCTCCTCGAGGAAATAGAACTGGTTCTCGATGATTCGCATAACCTCGGTCTCTTCCGAGTACTTGGCAAGTTCGCTCTGGAATTCCTGCTCCATTCCGCCGATCTTCAGCGAATACAGATACTGGCAGAGACTCTCCTTCATCGCGCCCTTCTGGTAGGCAATCAAAAAGTACTTCGCGGCATTCCGGAACATTCCGTTCTTCGCAAGAAGCACGGCCATGTTGTGGTATGCCTTTGCCTGGTCTTCCTCCGGAACATAGATGAAATCACGGTCGTCCAGAAGATTCCGGTATTCAAGCATCGCCTCACGGGTCTTCCCGTAGCGCAGGAAAGCATCCGCATGGCGCTTCTTCCGCTCGATCGGAAGCATGTCAAAGTAAACGTCGATATCCGCAATCAGCTTGTTAATCTCATCCTCGGTATAATAGTCGGTGCTGCAGAAAATGGAAACAACCAGATCCTTGATTCCGGCGCTGTGATCCATAAGCTGCTGCAGGAAATCCGCGCGCTCCGTCATGCCGAGCTGGTCCCGGATCCACGGCACAAGCTGACGCTCCGAAAGATCCTCCTCCAAAGTCTCGATGTTGTGATAGAGGTAATAGCACAACTCTTCCATCGTATAAACCTTCGTCCCGGTGGACTGGAAGAAATACGGTTCTTTCGCTTTGTTACCGATACAGAATATGAGTCTTCCCATGCTGTGCTGCCTCCTTTCACAAGTATTTCAAAACATTTTGTCACATTTGCCGCATGCCAAAGAAATTCATCCCATCCGCGTCAAATGTTAACGATTTTCTCCCAAACCCGGTAGGAATTCGGGTAGAACTGTCCGAACCCGAGATCCTTCACGGTGATGACCGCCGTCTCACGGTCTAAGCATGTGATTCCGATTGAAACACGCGTTGTCTTATTCTCCCTGCCGTGCAGGTTCTTAAGGTTCATCACGACGTGCTGCGAATCCTTCTTAACGGTGTGATAAATGGTAAAGTAAACCTCTTCCGTGTCGTCCAAAATGCCGACGGTCTTCGCATTTACCTCACTCCACCGGGTGCCGGCCCGTACCATCGGATAATCGGCAATCTGGTTATCCTTGAACATCCGGATTGCGATCGTGGAACGAATCATGTCCTCCGTCAGGAACAGGAAATCCTGCATCTCCTCGGCATGCTCGTAAAGCCCGAAATAAGCGGCGCCCTTCGCGTACAGGTTCATTCCCTTGAACACGCGGCGGCCTGCGCAGAGCGATTTCAGAACATCATCCGACCAGTTGCTTTCAAAGCCCTTGCCGGTTACGTATACGGTGGAAAGAATCTGCCGGTATAAAACCTTGTCGGTGATGGTTCGAAAGCAGTAGGCAAGCTGGTTATCCGGCATGGTTTCGAGCATGTTCTGATCAAGAAGGCTCGAAAGGTCGGTAATCTGCGCCGTTACGGTGATCGGCGCCACCTTCTTCGCCGTCGAAAGCTGCGTATAGCTGAGGCCGTTTTCGTTGTAGTCGAAAAGACCGATGTCATTTACCCACAGTTCCTTCTTCTGGCACACCGCATAGAACATGAAGTTCTGCAGGTGGCTCCTAACACGAATATTCTCCTTGCGGATTCCGGTCGTTTCCATGGCGTCCGCAACGAGCTGCATAACCTTGTCGCTCGGGTCGCGCATGGAGATTACGACGCGCTCCACATTGTCAAGCGAATACTTCTGCCGAAGCACGGCCATAATCTTACGGAAGAACCGCTCTAAAAGGTTAAACGGAGTATATTCGGCGTCGTGGACATAGACCGACTCATCCCGCTCCGCTTTTCCGAGCAGGTCGTCGATGAAAACGCCCGCGTTCCGGTTCTTGCAGCGTATGGCTTCCTCTCCGAACAGCCAGTCCCCGCTGTCATTCCGCACACACAAAACGGTCGGAATCAGGAACTGTCCGCTGGTGGACGAAACGCTGACGGATTCCGGTTCTTCCCCGTCCCGGCTCACCGCAATCTGCGTTGTCTCGGGCGACAGGTCAAATCCTACGACTATCGGTTTCCCATCCGGCATGATAAGGTCTCCTTCCTATGCCTCATTAATCCATAATCTCATGGAACAGCTGTGAAATTGCAAATTCATCCTTGATATAACGGTCCAAAAGTTCTAACGCCTTGTCGCGGTCGCCTTCCTTCTCGGAAGCGATGATCCGGTTAATCTGCGCGAACCTGCTTGTGGAATCGTTACTCTTCTCAAGCGCGCCGTACAACGTCGTCTTGTCCGAGATCACGCTTTCCTCCGCGGATTCGTCCGAGATAACGTATTCGATCGTCTCTCCGTAGAAAAGCACCAGCTCCTTGACGAAGATGCCGTAGCAGATATCCCGCATCGGCAGGTCGCGCTGCTGACGCTTGCCGGCCACGCGGTACGAATAATGCAGCGTCACACGGTGCTTCGGGTTGGTGCGGTATTCGATGAGCCGCTTGTCCTCGAGACTCTCGGGAAGCGGGAAATACTTCGAAAGCCGTAAGAACTCCGGAAGTACCTTTCCGCGGGATTCCATTCTCGTAAGCCAGTACTCGGCGAAGTCGCGGTCCTCGGTGGAGAGGTCCTCCGCCTCGGAGCATAGCTTCAGAAGCGCCAGAATACAGATATCGTACTCATCGAGGTTCGTATCCTTCTTCATGATGGCAACCGTTTCCTCGGAAATCGGCGTATCGGAAATCAGATACTTGTATGCCACATAAGTCATATAGGCTTTACACAGCTGGCGGTTTCCGAGCGGGTTGTAATACTTGCGGAATACCGCGTCACCGTAAGGCAGATACGCCTCCGTGAACAGGATCTGCGCAAGCAGCCGCTCATCCATCTTGGCCGTGTCAATCTGCCGGTCGGTCGCTTCCTGCCAGAGATTGAACATATCCACGGTGCGTCCCTGATAATTCTCAAGAAGCGTCGCGAAAATCTTCGGGTTTCTTCTGCCCTGGAGGAAAATGTAATACATTAAATCCGTCATAAATGTAACATTCTCGGCAAGGATATCCCGCGGGATTTCCGTGCAGAAACGCTCCAGATAACGGATGTCCACGGAACGGTAACCGTAGGTCTGCAGAAGCTCGCAGGCCTTTCGGAACGAGTTCCGGTTGATCAGCATGCCGATCATCTTGCCGCGCTGCTTCTCGGGAACGAGCGTCCAGTTGATCGCACCGAACATTGCGTCAAGACGCGAATCCTCAAGGCTGTCGTAGAAATGTAAGATCAGCGCGCGGTTCAGCTCGTCCGCGAAAACGGGACGGAGTCCCGGAATTCTCGAGGCCTTCTTTCGAAGGTCCACGGAATGCGCGTCGGTCTTCTTCTCCTTAAGAGCCTTCTCGGCAAGCGCGAGAAGTATCTTGTCGCTTCCCGGGTTCCTCTGGTAGGCTTCCTGGAAGCAGTCCTCCGCGTGCATCAGCTTCACGTCCTCATACGGGATGCCGTGCAGGTAGCGGTTGTATTTCTCGTCCATGAGAGCGATCGTCGCGTGCTCGGTGTAGATATCCACCTGGGCCACACCGCCGACGAACGGAACGATAACCTCCTGTTCGAACTCGCGGTGCGCAACGCACACGTAACGGATGCCGGGCGCCGAGCAACGGATCTCATGCCTAAACGCAATGCCCTCAAGACCGTTCAAAAACTCGCCCCGGACCGTCTCGTCGTTCATGCACTCGTTATAAAGAATCGTCAGGAACGGGTCGTTCTTCTGCTCCCGCATCTCGTTGATCGCGTATTCGTAAATCTTGTTCTTATAGCTTTCGTAAGCCTCCTTGTTGCTGTCCTTATGCGTCACGATATTCGCATACAGATAGCTCAGGCGGCGGTCATGCAACTTGCTGTTATAAGCAAAGTACGTCAGAACGGCGGGCTCGAGGACCTCGTCCACATCGCTCGGCTTCGTGTACATGTAGTATTCGTAAAGTTCGGAGATTCTAAGGTTCTCCTCAACGCCCTTCCGGTACCAGACGGCGTAAACCGGGTCCTTTTTCTTGGCGCGTATTAACATCTGGCAGAGCGCGGAAAGCGCTTCCTTCAGCTGGAACCTGCGGTAAATCCACGTCAGCACCAGATAATAGATGTCCCGGTACTCCCGAAGCCGCTCCGCAAGATAGGAGAACTGAAGCGCCGCCTCTCTCTCAAGGTAGTTATGTCTTACGGCAAATACCATGGTCTGCACTTCAAACATACCCGGCTCATGTAAAAGCGTCGGCTCCGCGTTAAGAAGCGCGGCGGCCTCCGCGAACAGGATCGGGGAACGGTTTCCGTCATCGTACATGCCGCGAAGCTCGTCCAGTTTCAGGCGGCGGTTCTTCTGGTAACGGGGATCAAGCTCCATAAGAAGCATCGCGGGAACGAATTTGCCGTCCTCCTCGTTACAGAGGATATACAGGTTCTCCATCAGCGTTCCCTTGCGGGACGGATCGTGCTCCGCCTGCAGGTACAAAAACGCCGCTTTCGTTATCGTTCCGCCCTCGTTCCATTCCTCGTCCGTCAGAGCGCGTAATTTGGCCCCTGCGGCGCTTTCACGGCCCGCAAGGCGGTCCAGATGCACCCTGTACAGCCGAAGCCCTACAGAAGGCTCTACGCCCTCCTGAGAGAGCTTCTCGAGCAGGCTCTCGGCCTCCGCCACATAACGGCCCACGGAAATCTGGTTCATGCGGAAGGAAAGGAAGTTTTCATATAAACGTCCGAAGGTCTCCCGGCGCTCATGGCGGCGGATCATAGCCTCCGGATTCGGAATCGGCTTATCGCAGGATACGGTTACGTCGAGCTTCTGATTCTGCGCCTCGATGGAAATCGTCGCAGTACTGCTGCCGTAGCCGATCTTCTCGGCGACAAATGAGAACGATATATCGCAGCGGTTCTCGCGAAAACTGTCCATCGTAATCTGCTCGCGGTCCACAAGGAGGAACTCCGCGGAACTCGTCACGCGGGCATTGACATAGCCCCAGTTGCTCTTCGTAAGATAGATTCTTCCGGTAACGCGGGAACCGGTGATGGTAAACTCCATGTGGTCCGTATCGGTCTGGAGCGTAACGCCCATCTTCTTGCCCGTGGCAACTAAGAACTCCTCCATGGCGCGGTCACTTGCGTGACTCTTCCGAAGGAATTCGAGAAGAAATACATTCTGCGGTTCATAGTACTGAAGGAAAGGCAGAAACGCCGGGTCGTTAAAGAGACGGAGCGCCTCGTCCCAGTGATATCTCGCAAGGGAAACAAACCGGTTCATATCGGCAATGGTTCCCTCGGAGGAAATCAGGGTCGGTTCGCTGACCGTAATCCGGTACGGGAGCGAAATCTCGCCGCAATCCGTAATAAACGTAATCTCGCCGGAGATCGGCTCGCGGTTGGTGATATACTCGCCGCGGATCACATACTCCACCGTATTGTTCACGCCGACAAACTGCGGCGTCGTAATCTCCATGACGCGGTTGTCCGAGCAGACGATTCCCTTCATGGAAACCCCGGTGGAATTGGTAATTCCGATTCGTCCGGTCTGTCTTCTCCACATCTCCGCCGAAAGGACAAGCTTCTCTTTGGACAGAATAATTCTGGGAAGTTCGTATTCAATAATCCCGCGGGAAATCTTACCGATCTTCTCCTTCATGAGAGCCCTCCTTTTCCTCGAATTTCGATGCGGAGCATATGGGCATACGCATACATAGTTATTGTAGCACAACGTGTCAGATTTGTCACGAAAAAAAGGCAGCCCCGCCGATTCTTCATCGGAGGGCTGCCTAAGTCTCATAAAAAACAGGTTCAAACCCGAAAGGCAAGGGAAATTATGCCAGTTTCGCCTTAGCGGTATCGCAAAGCTTAGCGAATCCCTCTGCATCGTTGATTGCCATCTCGGAAAGCATCTTTCTATTGATGGTAACATCCGCAAGCTTCAAACCGTACATGAACTTGCTGTAGGAAAGACCGTTCAGTCTGCATCCTGCGTTGATACGGGCAATCCAGAGAACACGCATCTCTCTCTTTCTCTGCTTACGTCCTGCAAAAGCGGAAGTAAGGGCGCGCATTACCGACTGCTTCGCAATGCGGTACTGCTTGGAACGAGCTCCGCGGTAACCCTTCGCCAGCTTCAATACTCTGTTATGTTTCTTCTTAGCGTTCAAGCCGCCTTTAATTCTTGCCATGATATTCGTCCTCCTTCGACCGTCTTACAGATAGGGTAAGATCTTTTTCATATTTCTTTCGCTGGCATGATCAACCGTAGTAGCATGTCGCAGATTTCTCTTCATCTTGGTAGACTTCTTGGTAAGAATGTGCTGCTTTCCGGCCTTCATTCTCTTCAGCTTGCCGGTTCCCGTCTTCGTGAAGCGCTTTGCAGCAGAGCTGTTTGATTTCATCTTAGGCATAATTCCATGTCCTCCTTAAAATAACTCTTTCTGTCTTTTATTTCTTTTCCGCCAGGATGACGACCAGATTACGGCCTTCCATCTTGGGTGGTTTGTCGACGGTCGCAACATCCTCTAACTTCTGGCAGAAGGCAAGGACGATGTCCATGCCGGCCTGCTGATGCGCCATCTCTCTTCCCCGGAAACGAAGTTCCACCTTAACTTTATTCCCTTTCGAAATGAATTTACGAGCCTGACCCGCTTTCGTATTCATATCATTGTCGGCAATGCCGGGGGTAAGCTGAATCTCTTTGATTTCCGTGGTTTTCTGTTTCTTGCGGTTTTCCTTCTCCTTACGGGCCTGCTCGTAGCGGAACTTACTGTAATCAATAATTCTGCATACCGGCGGCTCTGCGTTCGGAGCAATCTTAACCAGATCCAGATTCGCCTCCTGGGCGATCTTCTGTGCGTCCTTGCTCGGCATGACACCAAGCTGTTCCCCATGCTCACCGATCAGACGGATCTCTTTGTCCCTGATCTGCTCGTTAATCATGTAATCGCTGATAAGTAAACACCTCCTCAAGGGAAAAAGTTTGCTTTCTTCACATAGAAAAAAGCGGATATAAATACCCGCTCTCATAAATCTCCCCTTCGATAAAGGGAAAAATATAGGGACCTCTTCGCGCGATTGCTTGAGGTGAGAGCGGTTACTCTGCTTCGGCTGTAACAATACAGCATAATGGATATTAGCATTTCCCGCGGGAAATGTCAACTTATTTTTTCGGAATTCTTGCCTCGAGTTTTTCGTATTCCCTCAGTTCGTCTTCCGAAAGAAGTTCATAAGGTACGTCAAATGCGACGAATTCCCGTTCGGTAACATAGATTTCTTCGTTACCCTGATAATAGTAATACAGCGTTTCCTTAATGCAGTTACCGTATTCATCGTATTCGTTAACGGTTTTCGAGGACAGCTCGCCATACAGGAATACCTCTTCATAAATCATATTCCCGTCGTCATCGTACTGCTTATTCTCTACCGTTCCCGAGTTTCCTTCTCCGTCAATGATGCGGATGACTCTTCCGTAACCGTCATACTCCCACGTTTTCTCATTGTAAAGGCTTCCGTCCATCATATACTCCATCTGCCTTATGCTCCGGCCGTCCTCGTCATACTCGGTAACGGTGTGGGTATATTCCTTGCCGGCGTCATCAAACATGGAAATCTTATATACGTCTCCGGCGGAATTGAAGTAGAGGAGCCGGTCCGGTGCCTCGTGCCAGTACTCCATCTTCGTATATTCTCCGGTTACATGATCATAGGTATAGACGTACCGCGTGTTCATATTGTTTTGCACATCTTCCCAATAATTCTCGATAAGGTCATCACCGCGATACTCCCAGGTTTCCACGGAACCCAGATAGCTTGCGTAACGGTAATTCGTACCGCCTTCTTCATTCTTCTCCGTATCCACGAGGATACTGTCATAGTATTCCTTACGGATCATCCGGTCACGGTCATCATATTGATAGACATAATGGGATGGTACATTGTCATCTATAATATCCGAAAAGTTTCCGTGTTCATCGTACCAATACTGGATGACCCGCGCATAGGAATCCACGTCCGAGGATCTTGTATCCACCAGCCTGACGACTCTGCGGTATTCGTCATAGGTGCTCTCGGACCGCTCGCAGCTGCCGGAGCGGAAGCGAAGCTCCGAAAAGATTTCGTTTCCTTTTTCGTCATAGCGGTACGTTTTCTCCGCGGAAACGCCCTGTTCGTCATACTCCGTGCTCTTAAGCGTCTTATAAATCCGGACATACCCTTCCGGGATATCATCCTCAATCCAAGGCTCTTCGGTCGGCTCCGGTTCGGAAACCGTCTCCGTCACCTTAGGCGTATTCGTCACCGAAGGTTTCTTCGTTGTGCCGCCCTTCTTTCGGAAGATTCCCGCAAGAAGCGCCACCTCCGCGATCAGCGCGACAACGCACAAAACTCCTATAATCGTAATAATCTTTCTTCCGGAAAGCCCCCCGGCATTCCTTGTCCCGTTATTCATTCGTTATATCCTTTTCATCATTGGTCATGTTTTTGTATAAAACGCCGCTCTCCGCGGTAAGGCGCACGGTGAACGTGCCGTTTCGAGGGAACACGATAACCGCATCCGGCCAAAAGCCCGCCTGATCGGTCTTCATGATCCGGACAAGCTTGACCTCGTCCGTAACACCGCACTTCCATGCGGGAATCATAACCTCCCGGTCCTCGGGATTGTTGTTGATCGCGACGATCACCACCGAATCGATGTTGAACCGCGCGTAGCAGAGAACTCCGCGCTCGGCGGTCAGCAGGATCAGCGAGCCGGTGCGAAGCGCCGGATAATTCTTGTGGATGCGGATCATCTCCCGATGGAATCCGAGCATCTCCATGTCCTCATTGCCCCACGGGTACGTACGCCGGTTGTCCGGGTCGGTCCAGCCGACCTGTCCGGCCTCATCGCCGTAATAAACGGTCGGCGCGCCGGGCCATGTCATCTGAATCAGCACCGCCTCGCGCATGACCGCGCGGTTAACGCCCTGCCCCGCAAGCTCCGGCCCGAGAATCGCAGTTCTTCCGGACATCCGGTTGGTTCTCGTCAGGAAACGCGAGTGGTCATGGTTCGAGAGTTCGTTCATGGCGGTATACAGAGAGCCCGTTTCGAACTTCCGCATATTGTTGCGCATCGCTTCGACAAATGCCACTTCGTTATTTAACATATCCTCACGGAACTCGTCGCTGTGCTTCTCCATACCGGTCAGAAACCAGGTGACAGGCTCCATAAAGGCATCGTAATTCATTACGGTATCCCATTCATCGCCCTCAAGCCACTCGGCGGGATCTCCGTAGTGCTCAGCAAGAATGATGGCGTCCGGGTTCGCGTTCTTCACACCGGTGCGGAAACGCTTCCAGAACATATGGTTAAACGCCCTGCTGTGCCCGAGGTCCGCTCCGACGTCGAGACGCCAGCCGTCGATACCGTAAGGGTAGGCGACCCATTTCTCGGCGATACGCAGGATTTCATCGCAAAGCTTCGGCGACTTCTCGTAATTCAGTTTCGGAAGGGTGGGGTGATTCCACCAGCCCTCGTAGCTGTCGTTATCCGGCCACGCGTCCTCACGGAACGAAAAGTAATCCCGGTAAGGGCTTTCCGCAGAATGATAAGCGCCGGGCGCGAAACCGTCCGCATCCTCGTAGATGCCTTCCCGGTCCATCCACTTGTTAAAGGAGCCGCAATGGTTAAAGACGCCGTCCAGAATGATCCGCATGCCGCGCTTATGAATTTCCGCTACGAAATCCGAGAAGAACTCATTACTCTTCTCAAGGTTCTCCTTATCGGTCACACGCGCAATGTAGCGGTACGCATGGCGGTTATCGGTATCGCCCTCCGAAAGAACGCGGTCGTCGTCATGCGCGATCACGCCGTAATGCGGGTCCACATGGTCGTAATCCTGAATGTCATACTTATGGTTGGAGGGGGATACGAAGATCGGGTTCAGATAAAGCACCTCAACGCCGAGGTCCTGAAGGTAATCAAGCTTCTTAAGGACGCCCTTCAGGTCGCCGCCGTAGAACATCCCGACGTCGTTCGCCTCCGGATACCGGTTCCAGTCCGGAACCGCCGAAACATAGTTGTCTATATAGTAATACTCGCGGTCGGTTACGGAGTTTTCGACGTCTCCGTTACAGAAACGGTCCACGAAAATCTGGTACATAACGGCACCCTTGGCCCAGTCGGGCGTACGGAAGCCGGGAGTGATCCGGAAATCATAAGAAGGAAGATGCTCCTCCGAAAGACCGTAGCTGTTATAGAAATAGCTTCCCTCGGGCGCTTCTATGAAGAAGCAATAGGAAACCTTCCTCGTGTCCACCGTAAAATCCGCCTCATATAAAGAAAAAAGCAGATGCGTCCGGAACAGCCGCATAGGAATGCGCCGCCCGTTAACTATGACAAATGCACGGAATCCTTCCGCATTCGGCATACGGAGTCTTACCGTAACCTTGCTGTTACGTTCCGGCTCCGACGGGCTGCGAAACAGTTCCGTTCCGTCACTGAAGATGGCTTCCTTTAAGGGATAGTCAAAAGCACTCATAGAAACAGCCCGGACAGCACCGGGCACACCGACCTTTCGTTGCATTTTACGCGATTTCAAGCGATTTCATAAACCCAAGGCATATTTTATATCTCCCGTAGGACATTGTCAAACGGAAATGAAAAGCGCCGCTAGTTGGGGGATAGCGGCGCCTCTCGGAGAAGGTATTTTTGTTACTTATGGGGTGTAGCAAANNAACTATATAATGTATTGGGGTTTACGCCCATTATAATACCATTGCTTCCCCTTTTAGTGTGCACAAAGTTTACAAAAACATATATGCTTTTTTGTGCAACTTGTATAGTATTAGTTCTTTTCTTGATTAATCGTCCCAATCTTCATAATCATCGGGATTGTGGGAGTTTACTCCGCCGATGATGAGACCGCCCAGCTGCTTAACCAGATCCTTGAAATCGCCGAGGCGGGTAATCTCGCCGGGAGCCGAAATCTTATCGAACTCTTCGGAAATCTTAATGGTAACGTCGGCCTTCAGAGAATTGCCTTCGTCAGCAGTTCCCTCGAAGGAAGCCTTAAGTTTGAATCCGGAATCCGTCGTCTTCACGGTAACCTTGGTCTCGTACTTCTCAAAATCCTCATCGGAAACCTTTTCCATGGATGTACGAAGCTGGTCCGCTGCTTTCTTCATTTCTTCCTTAATCGTGTCGGCATCCATCTTCGATCCGAGTACTCCGCTTGCAGCTTCGCCGATCTTTTCGTTCAGATCCATCTGCTTCAGCTCGTCGAGAACCGAGTCAATCTGTGTCTTTTCGACATTCAGAGCACCTGCAAGCTCTACGATGTCGTTGTAGTAGTAGTTGATAAGCTTCTGAACATATGCGTTCATGTCGATTGAGGAGGTCTGCACGGTCTCCATCTTCTTCGCGCAATAGTCGGCAACGTCACCTTCCATGAAATTCGCTGCTTCGCCGAAGAACGTGCGGTAAGCGGCAGCATCCTTCAGAGCGATACTGAACTCATTGTCCTCGCCGTCAACCTTCGCGTCCTTAAGGCCCTTCTTCAGGAACTTCGTGAAGAGCTCCATGGAATCCTGAATGACTTCCGTGGTCTTGCTCGTGTCAAGATCATCCGGAAGCGGAACAGCGAAGTAGCTGAGCTTAAGGTCGCCGAGCATCTCGCCGATCTCGGGCTCGTAGGAGGTCGCTGCCTTCAGAATACCGCCGAGGTTGATGTAAAGCATCTTATCATAGATAATAACAAGATCGTCAACATCGGCATTCAGTTTTACTTCCTCGGTGTCCATGTCAACGGCACCGCTTACTTTGCAGTTGCCCTTGCCGTCGGTGACAAGCGTCAGTGTAAGTTTGGCATTGCCTCTCTGACCCATATCGATATCGCAGGACATCGTAGCGGTTCCCTTTTGGAACTCTGACATCGCGCCGAGCAGCTCGTATACGTCATCATAGGTCTTTGCCTTTTTCTTTTCGTCCTTATCCTTGTCGCCGCATGCGGTAAAGCATGTAAGCGCAAGAACGAGCACCAGAAACAGTGCAACAAGTTTCTTTTTCATCTCTTTGTCCTTTCTATATTCCGTCACACACAATGAAATGTGATCTGTTAAATCACATTTACATCATACTACATTCCGCCCGAAAAATCAAGTTTTTTCTTGTGACATTTTCGTAAGGCGGCTTTATACCAAGGGAATATCGGTGATCAGCGGCTGCTCGGGATGAATGCCGAAGAGCCCCTCGAATTCCTCTTTAGTAATCCTTTCCTTCTGCAGAAGAAGCTCTGCGCAGGCGTTCAGAATGCTGAGATTCTCCTTGATCAGACGCTCTGCTTCCTGATAGCAGTGGTCGATGATCTTGCGAACCTCTTCATCGATGGCATTTGCCACATTCTCGCTGTAGCTTCTCGGATGCGCCAGGTCACGGCCGATGAATACTTCTTCGTCATTCAGGTCGTAATTGACGGTTCCGAGGGCTTCCGAGAAACCGTATTTCGTGATCATCGCCCTTGCGGTGCTGGTCGCCTGCTTGATATCCATGCTGGCGCCTGTCGTAATATCGTCGAACACGAGGCTCTCCGCAACGCGTCCGCCGAGATCCACGATGATCTGCTGTGTCATTTTCCCCTTCGTCATGAACATTTCGTCCTTCTCCGGCAGCGGCATCGTATAACCGGCGGCGCCGCTTCCCGTGGGGATGATCGATACGTTGTAAACCGGTCCGACGTCGGGAAGCACATGGAACAGGATCGCGTGTCCCGCTTCGTGGAAGGCCGTAATGCGGCGTTCCTTCTCGGAAACAACGCGGCTCCGCTTCTCGGCTCCGACACCGACACGGATCAGGGATTTCTTTACGTCCTCCGCATTTAAGAAGGCGCGGTTTTCCTTGGCGGCGCTGATGGCGGCCTCATTCAGGAGGTTTTCAAGATCCGCACCGGTGAATCCTGCGGTAATCTGCGCCACATGCTCAAGATTGACATCCTCGGAAAGAGGCTTGTTCGCGGCATGCACCTTAAGGATTTCAAGACGGCCGCGCACATCGGGACGTCCCACAAGCACCTTCCGGTCGAAACGGCCGGGACGGAGAATAGCCGGATCCAGAATATCCACACGGTTGGTCGCCGCAAGAACGATAATGCCTTCGTTCACGGAGAAACCGTCCATTTCAACAAGCAGCTGGTTCAATGTCTGCTCACGCTCGTCATGGCCGCCGCCGAGACCGGAGCCTCGTTTTCTGGCTACCGCATCGATCTCATCGACGAATATAATGCACGGGCAGTTGTGCTTGGCCTGCTCGAAAAGGTCACGTACACGGGATGCGCCGACACCGACGAACATCTCAACGAAATCCGAACCGGAGATGGAGAAGAACGGAACGCCCGCTTCTCCGGCAACCGCCTTCGCAAGGAGCGTCTTACCGGTTCCGGGAGGGCCTTCCATCAGGATGCCTTTCGGAATCCGGGCGCCGACCTTCAGATACTTCTTCGGATTGGACAGGAAGTCAACCACCTCCTGCATCTCCTCTTTCTCTTCATGAAGTCCGGCAACCTTGCTGAAATTGATTCCCATTTTCCCCGGCATGATCACTTCCGCGCGGCTCTTGCCGAAATTCATCAGCTGGGAATTGCCGCCGCCGAGCGCGTGTGTCAGGGACATATAGAACATCAGCACCATCAGGCCGAGGATCAGATACGGAAATACATCGGTCCAGAACCAGTGCGCCTTGTTGATGTCCGAAACGCCGTAACGGATGGAATGCTCCTCCGCCTCGGCAATGATCCGGTTCACGTCGGGCGTATAGAAACGGGTTGTGTCGCCGTTTTTGAGCTCCACGCTGACGGATCCGGACGGAACTTCCTCGTTCTGTACGATGGCGATCTTGGCGATATTGCCCGCCGAAAGATCCTTCAGGAAGTCATCGTGGGTATAATCAAAGTTGTTCCTCGACAGGATCGAGGAGTATACCAGGGAGAAGATAAGTACCCCCAGGAGAAGCAGATAGAAGATTGCTCCTCCGGCTTTTTTCTGTTTCAAGTAAAAGTCCTCTGTGCCGCGGCCGCGGCTCTTTCTGTAAAATCCTTATGCCCTAGTCGTCGAAGCTGAGCACGCCGATATAGGGAAGCGCGCGGTAACGCTGCGCGTAATCCAATCCGAAACCGACGACAAATTCGTCCGGAATCTCAAAGCCCGAATATTTCACCGGGACGGAAACCACCCGGCGGCTCGGTTTATCAAGAAGTGTACAAAGTTCAATCGATGCGGGCTGACGGCTCTTAAGCATCTCAAGCAGGAACGAAAGCGTATGTCCGGAATCGATGATGTCCTCAATTACGAGAACATGCTCTCCGCGGATGCTCTCATCGAGATCCTTGACGATGCGCACCCGTCCGGTGGATTCCATCTCGTTTCCGTAGCTCGATACGGACATGAAATCCAGCTTCACCGGAAGGTTGATACGCTTCGCAAGTTCAGTCGTGAAAAACACGCTTCCCTTAAGAATACAGATCAATTTCAGCTCCTCGCCGGCATAATCCTCGGTTATCTGCGCCGCCATCTCGCGGACTCTCTGAAGAACCTGCTCTTCGGGAATCAATACGCTGACACTTTCCATAATCCGTTCCTTTCCGCTCTCACCCTTCATTTTGAACTTCCAATACAAGAATTCGTTTCGTCTGCTCCGTCACATAGTACCGTTCGGTACCCCGTTCCCCGGGAATCCAGAGGATTTCGGAACCGCAGGCAACCACCTCTCTTCGGTCCCTTTCCTCTCTCGGAACCTTCGCCGTAACGAAGTATTCGCGAAGCAGTTTCGTTCCGCCGTCCCGCCCGGTCTGAAAGAAGTCTCCCTCCCGCCTGGTGCGCAACATCGGAACGCCCTTTATCATATCATAATCCAGCCATTTTATCCACTTATTTTTTGCGACCGGCTCCCCCGGAATATGTTCCCGGACCGCTACCGTAAGAATCCTTCCGTCCGTAAGCGGATACTGCCCCGGAAGGAGCTCTGTTTCCTCAGGTTTTGAAGCCTTTGCGGGTTCTTCGGATTCGTTGCCGTCTGCGGCTCCTGCGCTGTCCCGCGTGCCTGCGCAGGATCCTTTCCTTCGGATTCCGTCATAAGTACTTTCAAGCGTAAGCCGGTACGGAAGGCTCAGTTCCTTAGAAACCGGTCCCGAAAGCAGCTGATCCATTGCTTCCGCGTGCTGCTCCGTAAAATCCTTCTCCGCCCCCGCAAGCTCTTTCGCGAACCGGAGAAGCACCTCCAGCCTTACGATGCGCGGGCAGTTCATAAGCTTATCCCGAAGGAGAATTCCGTCGGAAAATGCATCACGGTACGCGCGCTCCGTCTCCTCCGTGAGGAGCTCCGTAAGCATCCTAGCGTGCTCCGTAAAGGCTGCGATGTGCTCGTCCGCCCCTGCGTTAATCTCCCGAAGAAGCGGGAACACTTCGTTTCGTATACGGTTACGGGAGTATTCGTTCTCCGCGTTGGTCGCATCCGTCCGGAACGTTTCCCCTCTCCGGCTTAGTTCCGAAAGAATCTCTTCCCTTGAAAAGGAAAGTAACGGCCGGATCAGAAGGATTTCTTCCGAAGCGAAGGGTCTGCTTACCGCCGGAATCCCGCACAGTCCGCGGATTCCCGTCCCGCGGCACAGCCGGAATAAAACCGTCTCCGCGTTGTCATCCCGGTGATGCGCAACCGCTACGGCTCCGGCACCGACCTTCGCTGCGGTTTCTTCAAACAGCCGGTAGCGCGCCCTGCGCCCGGCTTCTTCCTCACCGATTCCCTTCTCCTTTGCTTCCTTCGGAATATCAATCCTATATTCGAAGCATGTGACGCCGATCCGTTCGCAAAGTTCCTTACAAAACTTTGCGTCCCCATCGGCCTCCGCCCCGCGGATCCCGTGATGCACATGCACGGCGTAAAGCGGGAAGCCGTACTGTTCCTTTAAATCACGCAAAAGAAGGAGCAGACATACGGAATCCGCTCCTCCGGACAGTCCGGCCACAATCCCTTGCCCGGATAACATATTCTGTTCCCGAAGGAACTTTTCCACTGCCTGTCTCATCTACGGTTACCGTCCCGCGGATCCGGTCGGCACAACCGATTCGGTGCCACGCGGCGCAATCTCCTTCACCGGCCGGAATATGATTTCATCCTTATACACAAGCCCGAGAACCTCACGGGCAATCTCTTCGATATAACTCTTCGTCTCGATATAAGCGCGATAATCGGCGATCTCCGCCGTTCGTGCCTCTTCCTCCTCGATGAGGCGCACGAGACGCTCCTGCTCGGCTTTCTTCTTCGCGAGCGTTTCCTCTTCCTTCTTCCGAAGATATACAAGGGCCGTTACGATAAATGCGACCATTAACGCCACAATTCCGAGCAGAATCAATCTGCCCCGTAACGTTCCGACCCGAACCAGTCTTCCTTTGCCCACAGCTGCCTCTCTTCCGCTACAGATACCGGAACATATCCTTCGCATCCTCTTTCTTCGTCGTTTCCGTAATCTCGGTAATCTCTACGCGCACCTGACGGTTTCCGAAGCCGATTTCCACAATGTCCCCCACCTTTACTTCAACGGAAGCCTTGGCGGGCTTTCCGTTCACGCTGACACGCCCCGCATCGCAGGCCTCATTGGCCACGGTACGGCGCTTGATCAGACGGGATACCTTTAAATACTTATCAAGACGCATCTTTCTGTCTCCCTGCTGTCTTTCTTCTGTCTACGCAACAGCTTCCCGGCTGTTCCCCGGTTTTCTCTCCGTGGTTTCCTTCGGAAAGAAAAAGGCTGTCCGACAATTGCCGGACAGCCTTGTTAGCAACCTGAAATTACTTGTTAACAGCTGCCTTAAGGGCCTTGCCTGCCTTGAACTTAGGCTGGTTGGAAGCAGCGATCTTAATCTTCTTGCCGGTGAGCGGGTTACGTCCGCTTCTTGCAGGTCTCTTGGAAACTTCGAAAGTACCGAAGCCAACCAAAGCAACCTTCTTGCCGGCAGCAAGCTCTTCAACAACTGCACCCTGGAATGCGTCAACCATCTTCTTTGCTGCGTCCTTCGTAACGCCTGCCTTTGCAGCGATAGCAGCAACCAATTCAGACTTATTCATAAATCATGTCCTCCTACAAAAATTTTTTTAGTAAGAATCCCACGGAAAGTGCTTATTTATTGCATTTCCGCTACTATTGTTATAAACGGAAACACGGGGAATGTCAAGCAGAAATAGCATTTTACGCTATTTTTTCATAATTATTCCGCTTTTTCGATTACTTTCTTCTTTTGGAACTTTGCGAGGAACTTTGCAATCGTCTTCCGGGGAAGGAAACGCGAGAAGAAAATGCCTGCGCGGATCGAGCCTCCGGGGATGATTACCCGCTTGCCCTTCGCCATCTTCTTAAGGGCGTAAGTCACGCATTCCTCAGCCGAAATGCCCTTGTCCCACTCGGAGCCTCGGGCCGCCTTCGTGAATCCGGTCATTACCGGTCCGGGGCAGAGGGCGCCGACATATACGTTACTTCCCTGCTCGCTGAGCTCCTCGGCAAGGCCCTGCGTAAAGCTCGCCACATAAGCCTTCGTCGCGTAATATGTATTCAGATAAGGACCTGCGGGAAGAAGGCCGGCGCTTGATGCGACATTCAGAATCGCGCCGCTGCCTTTCGCAGTAAGTTGCGGCAGGAACTTCTTTGTAAGAATATGCAGGGCGCGGACGTTGAGGTCGATCATCTGAAGCTCGTCCGTAAGCGCAATGTCCGTCTCCGCGCCGAGAAGGCCGAAGCCCGCGCAGTTAATCAAAACGTCCACGTTCTGGTCCTTCGCGATCTCCGCTACCCGAAGCACCTCATCCTCTTTCGAGAGGTCTGCGGGAAGCACCTCGCAGGGTACGCCAAGTTCTCCGGCAAGTGCGTGCAGGCGGTCCGACCGTCTGGCAACCAGGATAAGGCTGCATCCCTTCGCGGCAAATGCCCGTGCAAACGCCTCTCCGATTCCGGAGCTTGCGCCGGTGATCAATACCATTTTATTCGAAAAATCCATTCTTTATCCTTTCTCCACCCGGTCGATCTGATCGAACAGGATCTGCTCGGGCTGCTTCATCAGCTCCTCCGGATGCGTCAGATAGTACCGGATCCGGCGGAACGCCAGCGCATACAGATAACCGTCCGTAGCACGCTCGTCTACAACAAACTGCAGTTTCATCCGAACGCCGCGCTTCTTCTGTCCCTTCTTGTCGAGCTCGAAATAGGTCTCCTTGCGGCCGATCGCGCCGAAGATCGAAACCGTTCCGAATTCATAAATGTGATGGAACACCGCGTCCATTCCGATGGAGCCCATATTGGTAATAAAGAAGCTCGAGTGGAACGGGCTTACCTTGTGCAGGCTCTTCGGCATGATTCCGTGCTTGTCGGTCTTGCGGAGGAACCACATCGCAAGCTTCAGCATCCAGCCGGGAAGCGAACCGAGAAGAAGCTCTGCGCTGTCGAATTTCGTCTTGTTCTCGTCTTCGGCAACGCTGCTGACCGTCGTATCGATCTGGCTGGTCTCCTCTTCGATCCGGCGAACCACATCGGGAAGCGTATCCTCCAGATGGAACCGCGGCATGATCATGCTGCGCTCGCTGTCACGGCGCATGCCCTTCATCACAACCATGGAACCCTTAATTTCATTACGGGAGTATACCTTGCTGTTCACGACGAAGCGGTTCAGCTCCGGCACCTCCGCAAAGGTTCTTACGATCGCCGCGAAGACGACATGATAAAGCGTCAGGTCCGGAAGCTCCTCCTTCCGCTTCGCGCGGATAAAGGCCTCCAGCTCCGTAATGTCGATCTTATCTTCAAACAGCACCCACGCGTCATACCGATGCGGCATAAAATAAGGCTCCATGCGCGTCATCGGATCCAGGTTTCGTACTAAGAAACCGTCGTAGCGGTCTCCCCATCTTTTCTTTCTGCCTTCGTGCGGAATCATCCCATTTCCCTCCAAGGCTCTGTATTTACGAACACCTTTATAATAGCAAAATACACCCGCAGATGCAATCCTTTTTCAACGCCGCGTGAAGATGACGGGTGTTTTTCCGTTTTTATTTGACTATTCAAAAAGATGCGGATAAAATGGAGGAGTAGGTGTTAGATTTTCCGTAAGAGAGGTACTTCCATGAAAGCAAAAACCGCCCTTTTCTGCCTGCTTTTAGGTCTGCTTGCGCTGTCTCTCTGCGCCTGCGGCAAAGAGGCTTCTTCCGTGTCGATTGTTTTAAGCGGAAAGACCGCAACCGTAAGCGGAACCGGTAAAAACGCGGTGAAGGTTTCGGACGGAACCGTCCTCATCACGAAGGCCGGAAGCTACGACATCTCCGGAACGGGCGAGCTGCAGATTGTCGTGGATACCAATGACGGCAAGGCGGTTTTTCTGAACCTTAACGGCATGGAGCTTACCTGCACGGTTTCCTCTCCGATCTGGATCAGGAACGCGGCGATGGTCGTGTTCACCCTGAAGGAAGGAACGCAAAATGTGATATCCGACAACCACCCCTACTCCGAATCCGACGCGGAGGAGGGTAACCCCGACGTCCCGAGCGCCGCGATCTATTCCCGCGCCCCGCTCCTTCTTCGCGGAGACGGCAAGCTGATCGTTGGCGGCAGCAGCTACAACGGGATCAGCACGAGCGACACCTTCACGATGGAAGGCGGCAATCTGTCCCTGACGGCCAAGCATCACGGCATCAAAGCGAAGGATTTCATCGTCATTTCCGGCGGATATCTGAACGTCAAATGCGACGGCGACGGGATCAAAACGACCAACACCGAAAAGCCGAGCCTCGGCTATATCAATATTACCGGCGGCGACATCACGATCAATGCCAACGACGAGGGCATCTACGCGCCGACCTCCATCTCCGTGAGCGGCGGAAACATTAATGTTAAATCAAAAAAGACCGCCCTTGAGACGGACGGTCAGCTGAGCCTCACGGGCGGTTTCATTGACATTCGGACCAATGACGATCCTCTCGCCGCCGTAAAATGGGACGTCCGCCCGGATGCTGTCATCACCGTCAACGGACGCCCTGTAAAATATTAATCGTTCAGGTTCTTCACAAGTTCCCGGTAGTCATCGAAGGAAATCACTCCGAACATCTGCTCCCAGAGAACCGGGTAATCGCATGCCGCAAGGCTCGGGAACACCTCCCGTAGCGCTGCCGACAGGAATTTCGCCTTGTTACGTAGCCCTTCGCTCTGGAAATCCCAGTCATACCCGAGATATAAGTACTCTAACACGCGCGCACGGTCTTCCGTGGGCGCGGATTTTGCGTATGCGTCAATGAACCAGGCATTGTTCGCGTCCGCAATCGTCGTTCCGGAGTAGTCGGAAATCATCATGCCGTTCTCATCCAGATAACTGTTCTTATAAGGATAATCCGGCGAGTTCAGATTCACGTCCCAGTAACCGAGGATATGGCAGTCGTTCGCTTCCTCATACTCCTCAATGCGGTGCTCGGACAGATGTGTCAGCTCGTGCACCACGTTCTGCTCAAGCGACGATAGATATACAACGCCCATGCAAAGCGCCAGGCGGTCGCGGTGGCGGTTGGCGCAGGCTGCGGGCGTCTCTATGGAGGAGTCACTGATCCGGACGAATCCGCCGCACAGGAAGATGTCAAGTCCGGTCTTCTTCTCACCGCTCAGCTCCTGTAAAAATCCGGCCGGATACCGCATCAGGAATTCCTCTAAGCGGAGCATGTACTCAATAAGCGTGTCATTATCCTCGCAGGGCGTAAGCAGGTAGGAATCACGGAAGAAATCGAGCCCGAACTTATCATAATATACCCGAACGCCCGGGAATTCCTCCTCCATGCGGCGCGCGATCGCGTACGCTTCCGGGTTTTCGTCTGCAGGTCTGTACCTGCGAAACGTCGGATCCGTTTCCGGCATCCGCTTCGAAAAATCATACAGATATAATTCTTCTTCATCGTCATCCCCGTATGCCGTGAAAAGGAAATACCCTTCTTCGGTAATCCCCATATACTGTATGGTCCAGTACCGGTCAAGGAACAGATCCGTTGCGAGTTCTCCGTATACTGCGCCGCTCCTTGCATCCACAACCCGGTAGTAATCGATGTAGTCATAATCCTCACCGTCACCGGCATTTTCGTAACAGTATGTCAGGAAACGTCCGCCTTTACACATAAGGACGCTCTCGGTCTCCCGTTTCTTTTCGTAGCTGCCGATAAGCTCCGGCGTATCAAGGGGCGCTACGTAGAACCTTTCCTGCGAATCATAAAGAATGGTTCCCTCGTAGAACTCCGCATGCCCGACGGACTCTTCGTAAAGGGCGATCTCGCCGGTCTTACGGTCAAGTCGGTACATCCGCTGCACGTTGTATTTGTTGTGAAGAGAGAAGATAATTGCCCCGTCTTCTTCAGAAAGGATCCGGTCATCGTATAACTTTTGGAAGCCTTCGTAGCGTTCCTCCTTGCCCGTTTCGAAATTATAGCCGGCAAGGAAACCGTCTCCCACTACCCACAGCGTTTCGTCCTTTGAGATACCGATACGGTATACATCCTCTCCGAAACTCCATGTCGCATCCTGCTCGCGGTACTTTTTCCTCTGGATGACGGTTCCGTCGGAGCGGAATCCGTATACGGTTCCGTCCTGACCGAGCATATAATCATTTACTTCGGGAATATACCCCGTAGTGATTCGCTCCGGTCCGAGGATCGGAAACAGGCTGTAACAAACCTTATAATCTCCGTCACCGAGCCGTGCCGACTGCACCATCATGACATAGCCGTCACGGACGCTTCCGGAATAGAGGTATCCGCCTTCAATCTTCCAATCCGAGCCGATATGATACAGATCCTCCGTATATTCTTCCTCATAAAGATCCGAAAGCGTGCGGAACAGCATCGGATCCGTTGTCGGCGTCGGCGTAGATGTCGGTGTCGGAGAGGACGTCGGCTCACTCGGCGTCAGTGTGGCAACGACCGAGCCTCCGGGGCCTGTCCGCTTCTCTCCGGGCTTTGCTTTCTTCGCATCGCGTCCGCAGGAGGCGAGTACCGCAATCAAAATCAGTAAAATTGTTGCAAAAAGGATTTTTCTGCTTCGCATTTTCCGTATCCAATCTCATCCGTTCGTAAATGACGGGTTATTACAGGTCACATACAATCTGCGCGACGTGGGTGCCCTTGATTCCGCTGCACACCGCCTTCAGAATGACGGAATAGGTGTCCTCCACCAGTTCGCATTCGCCGGGCGAGACCTCGTACCTTTCGGCAAATGCCATGATTTTCGTTATCTTCTCCGCGTCCTCCCTAACGGTAAGAACTTCCCGGAACAGTCCCGGGAAGCACCGCTTTATAAACTTCTCCTTGGAGGAATCCTCCTCTACTGTCTGGGACGTCGACAGAACGAAAAGAACGACTCCCTCTGCGCGGAGTTGCTCCGCGTATCGCTTCACCGGCTGAACCGGTTTGCAGAAGCGATAGGAATCGTTCCCGTATGTCTTGCAAAATGTAATCCACTGCTCGTCGGTCATCCCGGGCTTCATCTCCCCGTCGACCGGATAGTAAGGTGCGCTCAGCGTTCCGTCAATATCGAAAAATGCGAGCTTTGTTTTCATGTTGCTTCCTTCTCCTGCGTTTCTTCCCCGCGAATTATATACGAAAAGACCTCGATCCGAAAATCCGGTCCGATCGCGCGGACCTGCTCAACGCTCTTCTTTCTGTCTTCCTCGCCGTTGAAATCTGGAATTGCGGGAATCCGCACTTTTACGTGGTTCTGCGGCACGTTCTCCGCGAGGATGCGGAGGTTACGAAGCACCGCTTCGTTGCCCCGTTCGGTATAGGCGCGGTATATGTCCGGATTCATATCCTTGATATCCACAATATAATAATCGAGATACGGAAGAACCTTACGCAGGTTCTCTTCCGGAACATTCAGACAGGTTTCTGCGGTAAGCTTCCAGCCTTCCGGTTTCAGCTTCGCGAATTCCGCAATGAAATCCGCATGTAAAAGCGATTCTCCGCCGCCGAATACAATCCCCCCGCCGGTTGCCTGAAAGTAAAGATCGTCAATCTTTACCATCTCAACCAGTTCCTCCGGCGTGACCGGGTTGCTCGGGGCGGTATCGGTTAAAACTTTCGCGTTGATGCAGTACTTGCAGGACAAAGGACAGCCTTTGGCGGCGACCAGCGTGGTCACCCCGTCCCCGTCAACTTCCATTCGAAGTCGGTTAGTACTTATCAGAGGAATTGTAATCCTCGCAGTCATCCTCAACAACTCCTTCGTCCTCGTAGTACGGGGCTCCGCCTTCCAGTTCCGGTTCATTCGGCGCTACGCCTTCCACTTCGTACGGATAATACGGCTGCGCCTCTCCTTCGATTACGTCGCCCTCAAGCTGGTGGTAACCGGTGACCCCGTAAAGCTTGTACATAACCTCCTCAACGACATCCTGCGGCGTGCAGGCGGTAGCCGTAGCCATAACGCCCGCGGCGATTCCCGCGATGGCAACGCCCTTTCCGAGGCGTCTACGAAGGGACAGCGCCTCTTCCATCTGGCGGACTTCCGCTTCACAGCGGGGGCAGGTGCCCTTGCATTCACCCTTGTGAGGGCACTCCTCGATTACGTACGGAATATCGTTCTCATCGGCGATTTTCTTACGAATCTGTTTCAGAATCCGGCATTTATCTTTTCCTTTCATGACAAAACCCCTCTTTCAAGTTTTGTTTCTTAAATGCGCGGAGGTGGGGAAAATGTCACATTTTCTGTTTCCGGTGTGATAATTTATACTGAACCCACTCCCGGAACAGGAATTTTTCCTCCCGGTATATGTTCATCGGAGGCGTGTAATCCGACAGCCGCCTTGCTTTTTCAAGCGTCTGCTCGGAAACATGGCCTTTCTTTTCAATCGTATCAATCACGCGGCGAAGCTCCGACGATCTCGCATTGATCTCCGAAATGCAGGACAGATAGTATTCCTTCTCGCCCTCGTAATGGCGGACGTAGTTCTCTTCCACAAGGTTGCTGTGCGGACCGCACTTCGTCTTGACGGCATAAGCCGTAGCGACGTTCAGAAGCTTAAGCAGAAAGAACCCTGCGCCGATCGCGCCCGCAAGACACAGCATTCCGAAGCTGACCGCTCCGCCGATTCCGCCGGTCAGACCGAGCCATCCGAATACGACAAATACGACACAGGACACCAAAAGACACAGCCCGTAAAGAACGATCAGCATCTTATCGGAGCTCTTCCTTGCGTCTACCGAGAGCATATCCTTTTCATAGCTCTCCGCCCACGTGGCAAGCTTCTTCACTCCGTTGTGCATGGCCTCCAGCTGGAACTGGTAGCGGCCGATGTCATAGCCGCCGTCCTTCTCGGCAGGGCGCAGTTTTGCGCCGGTCGCCTCGCGGTTATACTCCGCCAGTTCACGGTCAAGGTCGTCTAAGAGTATTTCGTTCCCCATCGCGTTGTCCCCTTTTAAAGGTTCGGCACGCCTGTCCGGCAATGCGGCTAACCTTTGCTTTTATATTCGAAATAGTCATGAATATTGAACTTTTCAAGCACGTAAACCGAAGGATGCTGATTAACGTGCACAAGGTTCCGCACCTGCTCCGTATCCTCTTCGGAGAGGTGCCCTTCTGATTTGAGCTTCCGTTCAAAAGAAGCAAGCTTATCCTGATGCTCCTTAATGCTCTTCATCCGGTTGTGCCAGTACTCCTGCCGCTTCAGATAGGTGTTGACTTTATATTCCTCGACATAACGGCTTACGGGATTATCGATGCATAAAATCCGATACGTAGCCAGATTATTCAGTAAAATGCGATACTGCCGGAGCATGAAAACAATGAGAAACCCGAGAAGGATATACCATGCAATCTGAAACTCGGTTCTTCGAAGCACAAACATTATGACTAAGAGCAGGAGGAAAAACAGTGTCGTTCCGCTCCACTCTTTCTTAAGCGTGTCGCCCTGCTTCTTCTTCAGCTCTTCAGCACCTTGAAACTCCCTGCGGGCGTATTCCAGCTGCTCGGTAAGTTTTACCTTTGTATTGTCAATATGCTGACAATCCATCTGATAGTCGGCATCGGACACGGAAAACTGATCCTCGCCGAACGGAACCCATCCGATTGTTTCCTGCTCCGCTGTTTCCTTTGAAGACTCCGGCTCCGCTGTCCGGATTTCCGCGTTGTATTCCGCAAGCTCGCGGTCAAGATCATCAAGTTCCATGCATTCGCTCTGCGGCCGCTCCGCAGAACCTCCTTTCCCACACTGATATCTTGGAAATCTCTTCGAAGAAGCAAATTTCAAAGCTTTCCGAGGACCGTTTCGAAAAACGAACTTTATTAGTAACATTTTACAAAAAAACAGGCACCATTACAAGCACATTTTTCTTGACTTTTACGGGGAAAAACATTACGATTCTCTCTATGAAGGAATCCCCGGAAGGATTCCCTTAAGATCAGGAGGAAACAGAATCATGGCTGACAATTTTGTTGAGTCCATTACCAATATGGAGGACGATTTCGCCCAGTGGTATACGGACATCGTAAAGAAAGCGGAACTTGTGGATTATTCCGGCATCAAGGGATGTATGGTAATCCGGCCCGCAGGCTACGCAATTTGGGAGAATATTCAGAAAGAGCTTGACCGCCGCTTCAAGGAAACCGGCGTTGAGAACTGCTACCTTCCGATGTTCATCCCGGAAAGCCTCCTGAATAAAGAAAAGGATCACGTGGAAGGCTTTGCTCCGGAAGTTGCCTGGGTAACCCAGGGCGGCGGCGAGACGCTGCAGGAGCGTATGTGTGTACGTCCTACGTCCGAGACGCTCTTCTGCGATTTCTATTCGCACATCGTGCACTCCTACCGTGACCTGCCGAAGGTTTACAACCAGTGGTGCTCCGTAGTGCGTTGGGAGAAGACGACGAGACCTTTCCTTCGTTCCATGGAATTTTTGTGGCAGGAAGGTCACACGATTCACGCCACGGCCGAAGAGGCACAGGCAAGAACCGAGCAGATGCTCAACCTTTACGCGGATTTCTGTGAGGAGTTTCTCGCAATCCCGATGGTTCGCGGACGCAAGACCGATAAGGAGAAATTTGCCGGTGCGGAAGCAACCTACACGATCGAAGCTCTGATGCACGACGGCAAAGCCCTGCAGTCCGGCACAAGCCACAACTTCGGTGACGGCTTCGCAAAGGCTTTCGGCATCCAGTATACCGATAAAGAAAACAAGCTTGTATATGCGCATCAGACCAGCTGGGGTATGACCACCCGAATGATCGGCGCTATCATCATGGTACACGGCGACGACGACGGTCTTGTGCTCCCCCCGAAGATCTCCCCTATTCAGGTTGCCGTAATTCCCGTTGCGCAGCACAAAGAGGGCGTTCTCGAAAAGGCAAACGAGCTGAAAGACAGGCTTGCAAAGCAGTTCAGAGTAAAGCTTGACGACTCCGACAACAGCCCCGGCTGGAAGTTCTCTCAGTACGAGAT
>DBWJ01000001.1:0-321 GCA_002308955.1 Lachnoclostridium sp. UBA1241
CCTGCCTCCTCGTGAAGTGGATAAAGACTTCCGCATGCCTGTTGAGGACGTGTTCTCCATCGCCGGTCGTGGTACCGTTGCTACCGGTCGTGTAGAGCGTGGTTGCCTGCATCTTAACGAGGAAGTTGAGATCATCGGTATCAAGGAAGAGACCAAGAAGACCGTTGTTACCGGTATTGAGATGTTCCGTAAGCTCCTTGATGAGGCTCAGGCAGGTGATAACATCGGTGCTCTCCTTCGTGGTATTCAGAGAACTGAGATCGAGCGTGGTCAGGTTCTTGCAAAGCCCGGCTCTGTAAAGTGCCATAAGAAGTTCACGGC
>DBWJ01000001.1:446-10246 GCA_002308955.1 Lachnoclostridium sp. UBA1241
AGATGTGCATGCCCGGTGATAACGTTGAGATGACCATCGAGCTCATTCACCCGATTGCTATGGAGCAGGGTCTTACCTTCGCTATCCGTGAGGGTGGCCGTACCGTTGGTTCGGGCCGTGTTGCTTCGATCATCGAGTAGTCACGTTAGCAATGAGATTGAACGCATAACATGCAATGATAAACCTGCTGCTGCAAGCTCGCTTGTAAGCAGCAGGTTTTTTCTTTGCATGGCATTCAACGAATGCCGTGCACCGAGGGAACGCGAAGCGTTACCTCGGTGTGTTCAATCTGTCCTTGGTTCTACATTTTCCGAAATATGCGAAAAATGTGAGTCCGTCACGCATCATAGTAAGTGAGGAGGTTAAGTACATGTCGACAGAGAATGATCAACTCACAATATGGATTCAGAACATGAGAACGAATCGCGACGCATTTGCCGCGCTCTATGAAGAAATGAGCCGGCCGATGTACACGGTTGCCTGCAGAATCCTTCACAACCGTTCGGACGCGGAGGACGTCGTGCAGGATGTGTTTCTTAAAATGCTTAAAACGGACGATTTCGCTGCGGTGGGAAATATCCGTGCATACATACTGCAAATGGTCCGAAATGAGGCTCTGATGCTTCTTCGGAAGCGTTCTAAAGAAGACCTCGTGGAGGAAGTTAGTGCGGAGCAGGATACCGCGTGGCAGGGAGTTTCCGCCAGAGAGGATGTTGCGGCAATCACTTCTGCAATCGAGCGTCTTAAGGACGATGAGCGGGACATATTCACATTTCACGTAAACGGCGAACTCGGATTTGAAGAAATCGCGGGAATCATGAACATGTCGCTTTCGGCAGTGTATCGCAGATATCAAAAAGCACTTAAGAAACTTCGGAAGATGTTGAACGGAGGAAACCTATGAAAACCATGAAAAGAATCAGAAAAATACTTGTTATGATGCTGGCCCTGGGATTCGTCCTCGGTAACGCGGCATTCGCTTCGGATTTCGGACCGACAGCGACACCGACGCCGACTCCGGGCGGAACGATGATCGGGGAGGTAGAGCCTCTTCCCGGAGAGGACGTGGAGCAGCCTCACCCGGTTATGATCGGAGGAGAAGATAAGTACATTGCCTATGAAGAGCTCGAAGCGATGAAGACCGACGGAACGAAAGGATTCGGCGGCTACTGGGTCGATTCCGAAAAGGAACCCGAGGCCATCTTCGTCGGTGTGACACAGGACGCGAATAAGGTTGACATTCTGGTGAGAATTCCCGATTCGTGGAAGAGTAAGATTCGTTTCGTCGAAGTCCGGTACACTTACGCCGAGCTGTGGGACACTTATCAGGAAATCGTGCAGAATTATATGTTAAGTATCTGCGACGCGAACTACCGGGTCATCTATCCCGAGAAGCAGGTGCTGGTCAGCGCGGGAATGTCAGAGAAGGACGGACACGTAGGGGTCGGCGTGCTGAAGACGCTTTCAAAGGAGCGTCAGGACGAGATAATCGCAGAACTGTTTGAGAAGTACGGTGACAAGATTATCATTGTAATTGAAGACCCGGCGGATTTTTGCCTGGATAGCGGCGGTAAAGAGGTTATCAGCCATAACATCGACACATCGGTTATCAGCGGGAAGCTGGAAAACCAGACGGCAATGACTTCCACCGCTACGGGAGTGATTCGGATTACCTATGCGGATTACATGAAGAAAGACGGAAGCAGCGCAAATTACACCCTGTGGATCGTTGTAATCGGCGCGGTGGTATGTGTCGCAGGTATGTTCTATGTGCTCCGAGTGAGAAACAGAAGAGTATATGCAACCGTTAACGGACAGACATTCGCGGAAGGCGCGGGCGATGCAGGAAGCATCGAAAGCCTCGCAAGAAAGGCAGCGGAGGATGTTTCCGAGGAAGGCAGAAACCGCATTTTCGCGGCATATGAAAAAGAGCGCGGGGAGAAATAAGAAAGCATATAATAACAAGGAGCGGACCGGTCGAAATGACCGGTCCGATTTTTGTGCTCAGATGACTGCTTACAGACAGTGCAAAAGTAACCTCTTGACAAATGAAATTAAATTGTGTACAATCTAATTGTAAACAACAAGAAATCGAACCGGAGCATCGAACACGCGCTCCGCTCGAAACGAAAAGAAAGAGAGGGTACTTTTTTGAATGCATATGATTTTACGATTAAAACCAGAAAAGGCGGGGAAGTTTCCCTTTCGGATTATAAGGGAAAGGTTCTTCTGATCGTCAACACCGCAACGGCCTGCGGGTTCACACCGCAGTATCAGGAACTGCAGAAGATATACGAGGATTTCAAGGACAGCGGGCTCGAGATTCTGGATTTCCCCTGCAATCAGTTCGGTGAGCAGGCGAAGGGAACCGACGAAGAAATCCATGAGTTCTGCACCGGACGGTTCGGCATCACTTTCCCGCAGTTCGCGAAGATTGATGTTAACGGGGAGAATGCAATCCCGCTTTATAAGTGGCTGACGGAGAATACGAAGTTCGGCGGCTTCAACGGTCCCGCCAAGCTGGTTCTCAACCCGATTGCGAAGAAGATGGACAAAGATTACAAGAACAACGGAAAGATCAAATGGAATTTTACGAAGTTCTTAATCGATCGTGAGGGCAACATTGCAGCACGTTTCGAGCCGACTGCCGACATGATGGATGTACGGAACAAGATTGCTGAGCTGATCGGCTGAAAAAACGGAGGCTGACATGGACAGCACAGAGAAGAAAGACATAGTATCTGACGGAGCAGAAGGACGGTATGACTGCATTAAGCTCGAAAACCAGCTGTGTTTCCCGCTGTATGTGTGCTCCAAAGAGATTGTAAGGCGCTATAAGCCGTTTTTAGACGAAATGGGGATAACTTATACCCAATACATCACAATGATGGTTTTATGGGAACGTGGGAGCGTCACCGTGAGCCGGTTGGGAGAGTGCCTGTACCTCGATTCCGGAACACTGACCCCGGTCCTGAAAACCCTTGAGGCGAAGGGACTGGTCGTAAGAAAGCGGAGCGCGGAAGACGAGAGGTCGGTAATCGTTGAAGCAACGGAAGCCGGCATGGCGCTTCGGGAGCAGGCAGTTACCGTTCCGCCGCGCATGGGCGCGTGCGTGAATCTGTCGCAGGAAGATGCGATGGAACTCTATCGGATTTTGCATTTATTAATCGATAATATCGGCAAATGATATCACATCACAACGAAGCACAGGCAGCAGCCTGAAAGAAACAAAGGCAACCGCCTGAAAGAAGCACAGGGCACGGCCCGGAAAGGAAAGAACTATGGCAGTTATCAGTGTAAATGAACAGAATTATCAGGAAGTAATCGGAAGCGGAAAGACCGTATTGTTAGACTTCTACGCGGACTGGTGCGGTCCCTGCAGACGCGTATCGCCCCTTGTGGAGCGCCTCGCGGAGGAGCATCCGGAGTACACCGTCGGCAAAGTTAACGTGGATGATGAGCAGGAGCTTGCCGTGAAGTTCGGTGTCATGAGCATCCCGATGCTTGCGGTCATCAAGGGCGGCGAACTCGTGGCGAAGAATGTAGGAGCAATCCCTTACGAGGCGATTCTTGATCTGGTGCAGAAAGCGTAAGTAACAGGAAGCATTTCGGTGTAGCATAATTCCGTATATAGCATTTGGAGGCAATTAAGGTGAACGAATTTAACGAATATGTCCGCGACAGTTTTTCCGAATACGGAAGTATCGTCATTAAATCTATGATGGGCGGATATCTTGTGTACTTTAACGGGAAACTGATAGGTGACATCTGCGATGATGAACTGTTCTTAAAGAGGACACCGACATCGGACAGACTTCTTGCGGACTCGGAGCTGCGTTACCCTTATGAAGAGTCAAAAACACTGATGCACGTATTCGACAGATTTGAGGATGCGGATCTGATTGCGGAATTACTGCAGGGCATGTATGCGGAACTGCCCGAGAAGAAACCGAAGAATAAGGTTGAAAAATAAGCTCCGATGGTATAATATTCTTGAGAAGATACTTGAGGAAACTATCGGAGAATTATGTACAATGAGCAGTGAAAGAGCAATTAAGACAGAAAAAGCACTTGCGGTATTAGACCTTGTTTACATTTCAATCGGAGCGGCATTGATCGCGATATGCTCCTGGATAAGCATACCGACAGCGGTACCGTTTACGTTTCAGACATTTGCCGTTTTCTTCGTGCTGATGCTTCTCGGTGGCGAGAAAGGAACCATTTCCATACTCGTGTATATACTGATCGGAGCAGCCGGGGCACCTGTCTTCTCCGGATTCGGCGCAGGCATCGGAGTTCTGCTCGGAAGCACCGGCGGATACATTCTGGGATTCCTGTTCATCGGCCTTATCTATATTCTGTTCACGAAATTCTTCGGGAAGAAAATCGCCGTCAAAGTGGCAGCGCTTATCCTCGGACTTGTCGTATGCTACACGTTCGGAACGGCCTGGTTCATGCATGTCTATATAAAAAACAGCGGAAGCGTCGGCCTTCTTACGGTTCTCGGGTGGTGCGTATTTCCGTTCATCGTTCCGGATCTGGCGAAGATGGCGCTCGCCGTGTTCATCGCCAGAAGGATAGAGCCCGTAATGAAGTCCCGGCAAATGTGACGGACACCCAGAACAACTACATAGAACAAGCAAGAGACGAGAAGATTTCACCGCGATTTCTTCTCGTTTTTTATTGTCCCTCGTGCATCACGGGCCCGCAATATTCAAGTGACAAGGGGCGCTTTCATGTGGTATAATTACTTAAATGGTTTGTTACAGAAAATCAAACGCAGGAGATAATATATGGGAAAGAGAAAAGGCACATTCAAAGTTATTATCGCGGTAATTCTGTGTTCCGTCCTGTGCGCCTGCGGACATTCCGCAGAATCGCCGACCGATGAATCACCGACGAATCCCGGATCCGTAACGAATGCTCCGGAACAGGATAATACGCAGAAGGAGGGGAAAACCATGGTAATGAAAATCGGAGAAACAATAGTCCCCGTAGTCTGGGAAGAGAACGCATCTGTCCGGGAACTGGCGGGGCTCGCGGAAGAAGGACTGAGCATTTCCATGTCCAAGTACGGAGGATTTGAGCAGGTCGGCGCCATCGGCAGAAGCCTTTCGCGGAATGACCGTCGGATTACAACCGCCCCGGGAGATATCGTTCTGTACTCCGGAAACCAGCTGGTCGTTTTCTACGGAAGCAATACCTGGGAGTACACAAAACTCGGGAAGATAGAACTGTCGGAGGAGGAACTTAAGAACCTTTTGGGAAACTCCGATGTAACAATCACATTTGAAACAGAAAAGAATGATTAAGGAGGACGCGCTATGTTAGGTAATTTCAGTTACAGGAATGCAACAAAACTTTACTTTGGGGACGACTCCCTGAAGTTTCTGAATGAGGAACTTCCGAAGTACGGGAAGACCGTTCAGCTTATCTACGGCGGCGGTTCCATTAAGAAAAACGGAATCTATGAGGAAGTTGTAAAGATTCTTACGGCAAATGGCAAGACCATCGTTGAGGATGCCGGTGTAATGCCGAACCCGACCGTAGATAAACTCCGGGAAGGCGTTGCGATAGCCAAAAAGAATAAGGCGGACCTTCTTCTTGCAGTCGGCGGCGGTTCCTGCTGCGATTATGCGAAGGCGGTATCCGTTTCGGTACATTGCGATGAAGATCCCTGGGAAAAGTATTATCTCCGCTTTGAGGAGCCGACATGCGAGATTGTTCCGGTGGGATGTATCCTTACCATGGCAGGAACCGGTTCTGAAATGAATGCGGGATCCGTTATCACAAACCATGAGACGCATCAGAAGATCGGACATGTATTCGGGGACGAAGTGATGCCGAAGTTTTCCATTCTGAATCCGAAATACACAATGAGCCTTCCGAGGAAGCAGATGGTTGCCGGTATCTATGATATCTTCAACCACATCTGTGAGCAGTACTTCTCCGGCGAAGACGATAATACCAGCGATTACATCGCGGAAGCGCTGATGAAGTCGGTAATCCATTCCTCACTGATTGCCATAGAGAATCCGGAAGATTATGAAGCAAGATCAAACATTATGTGGACCGCAACATGGGCATTGAATACCCTTATCTCCAGAGGGAAGAGCACGGACTGGATGGTGCATATGCTTGGACAGTCTGCCGGCGGATATACGGACGCGACGCACGGGATGACGCTCTCTGCGGTTTCTCTCCCGTATTACCGATACATCATGCCTTACGGACTTCAGAAGTTTAAGAGATTTGCCACCGAGGTCTGGGGAGTAAATGCTGACGGAAAATCAGACGAAGCGGTTGCGAAAGAAGGCCTTGCTGCCATGGAAAACTGGATGAAGAAACTCGGCGTTGCCATGAGCCTTTCGGAACTCGGAGCCACGGAAGACATGATTGAAGGCATCGCAGACGGAACCTTTATCCTTGAGGGCGGTTACAAGGTGCTCACAAGAGACGAAGTCGTAAAAATCTTAAAGGAAAGCCTGTGATCAACCATCTACCGGCCGGGGAATTGTTATAGAAAATAAAAGTATTGTGTACTAGGAAGAAGACGTTTTTTGTGTTGTGGGAGGCTAGCATGATAAAACTCAGGAAAATACAATCAAGTAGAAAAAGATGGCTGTTGCTGGTTGGGGCGCTTCTTGTTGTGGCGATAATAATATGGATTGTGCTGGTTATTGGGATTTTCAAAGACGATTCTGAACCTTATCATGATATCAGTTACAATTTGGGGGAACTTGAAGACCTTTTCTTGAAAACGCCTACGAAAGCTAAGGCTGGTGAAGTTGTAGATGTACAGATTGCTGTTATATATGATGGCGGAATTCATTTATACCTTGATGGTCAGGAATTGCCTTTGAAGTATAATGACGGGGAGTATCGAGCCTTTTCATTTGTTATGCCTGATAGAGATGTGATGATAACAGCTAAACCTTACACAAAGGCAGAAATATGGGGAGGCGGAATCCATGTTTTTCCGTTGACGCCATCGGAAGAAGGCGTTGCAGACTTTCTTGAAATGGTGGAGGCTGGTGATAAAACGGACAGAGGCTGGCACAATGTCTCGCCAAACGAAGTGACAGACAAATATGGGTTCCGGGTTTTTAAGGATGATAATTATATGACTTACCTCGTATTTGAGGGAAAGATATACCTGCTTGGGGAAAGTTTTGGTGGACTTGGAACAACTGCATTTGCCGTCGCAGATTTGAATTGCGATGGTAGTGAAGAATTATATTTTGCCTTTTCCTGGGGGTCGGGAATGCACCGGTCCCAAATCGGATATTTCGATTCAGCATCGCGAGAAGTTACCGTTTTCGATTACGCAAATTTTGATAATGATATGACTTTCGTAGCTGAAGCAGGTGTTTTGGAAGTTAGGAATGCCACATTTAAACAATTTCAATCAGCAGTCGACATGGATGTTATTCCACAAGAAGAGAGGGTTGGAATTATAACCTTTATCGATGACCGATTCGTGTTAGAAGTAGACCAGTAGTTTTGGTTTTGGGTTTAGTACGTAAAATACGAATTTTGTTGAGTACAATAAGTCCAAGAAAGAACAGTTAAAGTGGATTCCATGAGAAAATAGCAAAAGCGGAAAGGTGATCCTCTCCGCTTTCTGTTATGGGTTGCTTTATTTCTCCCCGTGCCAAGCCGCTCTATTTTGTGGGAAGCGGTGTGACCACAGCCAGACCTGCGGTGAACCCTTCGGGATCATCGTAGCACTGAATCTCATGTTCGACTCCGTTTGCGTCGGTCATATACAGCTTTGCGCCATCTACGCGGAATGAAACGCCTTCCAAGACACTCGGGTCGTAGGTGACTACTGTAAGTGCTGTTCCGTTCGGTCCGTCCTGTGCGTATCCGACGTAGTAGGTGCGGCCATTGGCATCGGTTTCTTCATGGAATGTCATCTCCTGCTCATCCGACTGATTCATTGCAACCAGAATACGGCCGATCCAGCCGGTGCCGGTGGCAGCGTAAGCAATCAGATTGCTGCCGAACACGATAACGCAAAGCGATGCCACGACAAGAGCCACCTTGTAGAGCGCCGGACGTTTCTTGACAACAGGCGTTGTGCGCGCGGCTTGAGTCGTAACTTTGGAATAGAGTTCCAAGGGGGCATGAAGGTTCTCTGTTGCTTCTGCGCAGAGTTCCTTGATCTTGGTTTCCTCGGTCTCGGAAAATACATTGTCTTTCATAGGAATGCTCCTTTCTCCAGAATGTCCTTGAGTTTCTTTCTCCCACGGTATAGGCGGGTCTGAACATTGGTAGGGGAAATCCGCAGGATCTTCGCAATCTCATCCACAGAGTAGTTTTCGCAGTAGTACAACTGAACGACGGTGCGATACCGGTCCGGGAGTTTCAGAACAGCTTCATAGACGCCTCGGGCATCCGCTGAGGATTCTTCTGCGGAAAATGCCGGATGGTTCTCATTTTCCTCATACAGTTCGTCCAGACTTACGATGTTTCGTCGCCAGAATGAATGCCAGAAATTCCTGCATTCGTTGATGGCCACACGGATCAGCCATTTGCGGATGTGATCGTCATCCTTGAATGCCGTGTTCGTTGCCATCAGCTTCAGAAATGCGTTCTGAACTGCGTCCGATGCATCTTCGGCATTTTTACAATATGCGAGGACGATATGGTACACGGCGTCTAGATGCCGGTCAGCTATGGTTGTGATGCTTGCTTTGTCCATGGGTTTCCCTTTCTGCGTTTGAAAAGCCTTTCAACAGTATAACAGTTGAGCACGGGAAAATATCACAACATTTAAAAAAACTGTGACCAAAAAGTTGAATATTGTCGTTGCATTTTGTGTTATTCATCCGCGAAAGGTCTTTGATGGAGAATTGAATAAAATTCTGCAAATCAACATTATTGCAGAAACATGTTGAAAAGGCTCCTTTTTTGTGTTACACTCATGTACAAGGGAGAAAGGAGGCATCGGATATGGCAGCAAATATTCCAAAGACCATACATTTTCTATCAGTGGATGAACTTGCAAAAAACGGTCTGACATATTATAAGATAAACCGTCTTGTCGATGAAGGCGTGCTGACTAAGGTAAACAAAAGCATGTATGAAAACATGACATACGATGGGGATGAGACTGATTTTTCGATTGTCTCGGCCTATGCTCCCAAGGGGGTTTTCTGCATGATGAGTGCGGCCCGATACTACGGGCTGACAACGTATCTTCCGGACGCAGTAGATGTGGCTGTTGAGCGAAGCATGAAAATATCTACACTTCCGTCATGGCCGGAAGTGAAAGTGTGGTATTTTCCGGAGAAGCGGTATCAGGAAGGGGTTACTGTTGTTGCAGAAGAGAGCGGTACATTTCGCATTTATGACATCGAAAAAACGGTTGTCGATATTGTTTATTACCGTAATAAAGTTGGTATAGAAGAGACTAAGGAGATACTGCGGAGTTACCTTGACCGTGATGACAGAAATCTTGTAAAACTGCATCGGTATGCGAAAGAGCTTGGGTGCGAAAAGATCCTCAGTACGTATCTGGAGGTGCTTGTATGAACGCGGAGTCGGTGAAGGCATTTCTGGGACCGATTCGAGATGCATTGCTGAAAGAGGAGATATTCACCAGGAATTGGTCTCATGATAGGCACAAATGGGTATGAGCCTAAAATGTTGTTAAGTACAGTTCTTTGTTGAAGGAAAGGACAGACGACTATGCAGAATATAGCGTTAAAACAATTATCGGTGGAAATGGGAAAACCGGAATATGATATGCTGCAGGGAATTTCTGCTGTGGAAAACGGTTTTACGAACCCGGC
>DBWJ01000023.1 GCA_002308955.1 Lachnoclostridium sp. UBA1241
TGGTTCGGCAGGCAGGCGAAGGGCTGCGCACAGACGATATTGGGCGTGCCGGATTCAATCAGCTCGATCATTTCGGCAGTCAGGAACCAGCCTTCACCGGTCATATTGGCCTCGGAAACAATCGGAGCGGAGAGTTTCTGCATATCATCGATGTAGTTGGCCCGCTCAAAGTGTTTGCTCTTGGCAAGCGCCTCCTGGGCAGCCTTTCTAAAATGCTCGATGAGGTTGATCGCAAGCCGGTTATAGCGGGCTTCCTTTTTGCTCTTACCGAACAGGCGGGATTTCACCTCTCCGTCGTAGCAGGTATACAGGAAGAAATCAATCAGGTCCGGACATACCGCCTCGGCGCCTTCCTGTTCGAGAAGTTCCACAAGGTGGTTGTTGGCCGTGGGCTGGAATTTGACGAGAATCTCACCGACAATACCGACACGGGGCTTCTTCAGCGTTTCGTCAATCGGAAGCGCGTCGAAATCCTTTACGATGGCACGGCAGTTCTTCTTAAAACGCATCAGCGTTGGACGCTTCAGATCGTTACAAAGCTTTTCGTTCCACTGCTCATAAAGCGCATTCGCGCTGCCGGGCTCTTTCTCATAAGGACGCATCCGGTACAGAACACGCATCAGCACATCGCCGTAAATCAAAGCCTGAAGGGCACGCATCAGAAGCCTCGGAGTGTACTTAAGTCCGGGGTTCTTTTCAAGTCCGGTAGCGCTCAGGGAGATTACCGGAATATAGTCAAGACCTGCTCTTCGAAGGGCACGACGGATAAATCCGATGTAGTTGGTTGCGCGGCATCCGCCGCCGGTCTGCGTAATGAAGATTGCAAGCTTATGCGTATCGTAACGGCCGGAGAGTACGGCAGACATAATCTGCCCGACAACGATCAGAGACGGGTAGCAGGCATCGTTGTTAACGTATTTCAGACCGACGTCAATGGCATCCCGGTTGTCGTTATCAAGCACCTCAACATGGTAACCGCTGTAGCTGAATGCTTTCTGCAGCATGCGGAAATGAATCGGTGACATCTGCGGCGCGAGAATCGTATAATCCTTGTGCATTTCCTTCGTGAAAACAGTACGCTCGTACTTCGCGGAAGAGCATTCGCAGGCAAACTGTTTGCGCTTTCTGTCCTTGATCGCGGAAAGAAGCGAACGGACACGGATACGGGCTGCGCCGAGGTTGTTGACCTCGTCAATCTTAAGAAGCGTATAGATACGTCCCGCGGAGGCGAGAATGTCATTCACCTGGTCGGTTGTAACCGCGTCGAGACCGCAGCCGAAGGAATTCAGCTGGATCAGCTCAAGATCCTTGCGGGTCGTTACGAACTGCGCTGCATTATAAAGTCTCGTGTGGTAGGTCCACTGGTCCACAACGAGAAGCGGACGCTCCACCTTTCCGAGATGGCTTACGCTGTCCTCAGTAAGAACGGCAACACCGTAAGAGCAGATCATATCCGGAATACCGTGGTTGATTTCCGGGTCGATATGGTAAGGACGTCCGGCAAGCACAATGCCGTTTCGTCCGGTTTCTTCAAGGTACTTAAGGGTTTCTTCGCCCTTCTTACGGATGTCCTCACGGACCTTCTCAAGTTCTTCGTAGCCGTAACGGGCTGCAATGCGGATTTCCTCCTCGGAAATGCCTTTCTTCGTAAAATGCTTAACCAGACCGTCCGCAAGAATCTGCTCCGTCTCAAAGGAGAAGAATTCGTTCTCGTAAACGATATCGCTGTTTAAAAGCTCATCAACATTGTTCTTAATATTCTCGCCGTAGGACGTAACAATCGGGCAGTTGTAATGGTTGCCTGCGCCTTCATCCTCCTTACGCTCGAAAGGAATGCACGGATAGAAGATATACGGCACGTTCTGCTTGATGAGCCAGCTGATATGGCCGTGCGCAAGCTTCGCGGGATAGCATTCGGATTCGCTCGGAATCGATTCAATGCCGAGCTCGTAAATCTTACGGTTACTTGCCGGCGAAAGGACAACCTTATAGCCGAGTTTTGTGAAAAATGTGAACCAGAACGGATAGTTCTCGTACATGTTGAGAACACGCGGGATACCGACTTTGCCGCGTGTCGCCTGCACTTCATTGAGAGGCGTATACCCGAAGGTGCGCTTTAACTTATAATCAAAAAGGTTCGGAATGCCCTCGGCGTTCTTCTCCTTGCCGAGCCCCCGTTCGCAGCGGTTTCCGGATACAAACTGACGGCCTCCCGAGAAACGGTTCACCGTAAGCAGACAGGCGTTCGTACAGCCCTTGCAGCGCGCCATGGTGGTCTCAAAACGGAGTTCCTCCACCTGTTCCTCGTTAAGCATTGTGGAAGGAGTGCCTTCATAATGCTCACGGGCAATCAGAGCGGCACCGAACGCGCCCATGATACCGGCAATATCGGGACGGATCACATCGATTCCCGCAATCCGCTCAAGGCTTCGAAGAACGGCGTCGTTATAGAAGGTTCCGCCCTGAACGACGATGTTCTTCCCGAGGTCTGTGGCGTCGGTAACCTTGATAACCTTATAAAGGGCGTTCTTAATTACGGAATAGGCAAGGCCTGCGGAGATATCGGCAACGGTAGCGCCTTCCTTCTGGGCCTGTTTAACCTTGGAATTCATGAACACGGTGCAGCGTGAACCGAGGTCTATGGGATTTGCCGCGAAGAGAGCGATCTTCGCGAACTCGGATACTTCATAATCGAGGCTCTTCGCGAACGTTTCGATGAAGGAACCGCAGCCGGACGAGCATGCCTCGTTCAGCTGAATCTTGTCAACCGTATGGTTCTTGATCTTGATGCACTTCATATCCTGGCCGCCGATATCGAGAATGCAGTCGACCGAAGGATTGAAGAAACTTGCCGCATAATAATGTGCAACGGTTTCGACCTCGCCCTCGTCAAGCATGAGAGCGGATTTCACAAGCGCCTCGCCGTAACCGGTGGAGCAGGCGCGTACAATCCGGGCGGATTCGGGAAGCAGCGAATACACTTCCTTGATGGCGCGGATGGTTGTCTTTAAAAGCGAACCGTTGTTGTTGCTGTAGAACGAATACAGAAGCTTTCCGTCCTCGCCGACGAGCGCAAGCTTGGTCGTTGTGGAGCCGGCGTCAATTCCCAAATAACAGTCACCTTCGTAATCCTTAAGGGTGCCTTTCTCAACGGTATGAACGGCATGGCGCTTTTTGAACGCCTCGTATTCCTCTTCGGAAGAGAACAGAGGCTCCATGCGGTTTACCTCAAAGGCAAGCTTGATGCCCTTGCTGAGGCGCTCGTACATGTCGGAAAGCGAAGCGGGAGACTTCCCTTCGGATGCCATTGCCGAACCGATTGCAGCGAACAGGTGTGAATGATCGGGCGCGTAAATCTGCTCGTCCGTCAATTTGAGCGTACGAATAAAAGCCTGCCGGAGCTCCGTCAGGAAATGAAGCGGACCGCCGAGAAATGCCACGTTGCCGCGGATAGGCTTACCGCAGGCAAGTCCGCTGATTGTTTGATTGACTACCGCCTGGAAAATGGAAGCGGAGAGGTCAGGCTTGGTTGCGCCCTCATTGATAAGGGGCTGGATGTCGGACTTCGCGAAGACGCCGCAGCGAGCGGCAATCGGATAGATTTCGCGATAGGATTTCGCATATTCGTTGAGACCGGAGGCGTCCGTCTTCAGAAGGCTCGCCATCTGGTCAATAAAGGAACCGGTGCCGCCTGCGCAGATACCGTTCATGCGCTGCTCAATGCCGCCGGTGAAGTAGATGATCTTGGCATCTTCGCNNCGGGCCGAGCTCAATGGCTACGTCGGTCTTCGGCGAGTAGTAGGAAAGCGCGGAGGAAACCGCCACAACTTCCTGTACGAAGGGAATGTTCATCTGTCCGGCAATCGTCAGTCCGCCGGAACCGGTCATAACGGGGAAAACCTCGTGATCGCCGATCTTGTCGATCGCCTTCTTGATGAGTCCCGCAAGCGTCGACTGAATATTCGCAAAATGCCTCTCGTAATCGGCGAAAAGCAGGTTCTGTTCGTCATCAATCACCGCAACCTTAACGGTTGTTGATCCGATGTCAATTCCCAAACGTAAACGGTCCATAGTGTTCCTCCAAAGTCTTTGCGGTTCCCCCAAACCGCATCCGCGACATATTTTACCATTATTAAGGTAAAATGGCAACTCAAAAAAACGTGATTTGTATTTGCATATTTTGGGCAATTCATATATACTGAAAGGCGATGCAAACGAAAGGATACCGGTTATGAAATACTCGATTGGAACCGTTATAAGCATAAAGAAAATCGGAGAGGGCATCTTCGATTTACGAGTGGCCGAGCCGGGCATTGCAAGGGATGCCGAGCCCGGACAGTTCGTGTGCCTGTATTCGGACGACGGTGCGCATCTGCTGCCGCGTCCCATCAGTATCTGCGAAAGGGATGAGGAAAGCGTCCGCCTCGTATTCCGCATTGCGGGCTACGGCACGAAGGAATTCTCCGAGAAGAAGCCGGGCGATACGGTTAGGATTCTCGGACCCATCGGCAATCCTTATCCGGCATTTACGTCAAATGTGATCGTCGTCGGCGGAGGAATCGGAATCCCGCCCATGCTTTACCTTGCAAGAAAATGCAAAGAAGCCGGGCTTAAAGTTACGACGGTGCTCGGGTACCGGGATAAGAATACATTTCTCGATGAAGAATTTAAAGCCTACGGTGATGTGATTATCGCTACGGATAACGGTGATCTGGGCGTTCACGGAACGGTTGTTGACGCAATAAGAGAGAAGGACCTTGATGTGAGCCTTGTCTGCGCCTGCGGTCCGATGCCGATGCTCAAGGGGCTTTCGAAATATGTTCTTGAGAAGGGCGGACGCTGCTATGTTTCCTTAGAGGAGCGCATGGCCTGTGGTGTCGGCGCCTGCCTTGGTTGCATTACGAAGACGAAGCAGGTGGACGGCCACAGTCACGTAAAGAATCAGCGAATCTGCACGGAAGGTCCGGTTTTCGACGCTTCCGAGCTTGACTGGTAGTACGGAGGTTGATATGGCAATCAAAACAGAAGTAAAGCTAGCAGGAGTAAGCCTTAAGAACCCCGTACTGACGGCTTCCGGAACCTTCGGCTCCGGCATGGAATTCTCGCAGTTCGTGGATCTCAGTAAACTCGGCGGCGTTGTAACGAAAGGCGTTTCGGTTGTCCCCTGGGAGGGAAACCCGACGCCCCGTGTCATGGAAACCGCTTCGGGTATGCTCAATGCTATCGGACTTCAGAATCCGGGGCTTGATGTGTTCTTAAAGCGTGACCTGCCGTTCCTTGAGCAGTTTAATACAAGAAGAATCGTGAATGTCTGCGGACATACGACCGAAGAGTATGTAAAGGCTGTGGAAATCCTTTCCGAAAGCAGCGCCGACATACTGGAAATCAACATATCCTGCCCGAACGTTAAGGCGGGCGGTATCACTTTCGGAACAGTGCCGAAGATGGCGGAGGAGATCACGAAGGCGGTGAAGGCGGTAGCCGGTAAGAAGCCCGTCTTTATGAAGCTCAGTCCGAACGTGACCGACATTACCGAAATCGCAAAGGCGGTCGAAGCCGGCGGAGCGGACGGAATCTCATTGATTAATACGCTTCTCGGTATGAAAATCGATATTCGAAGACGCGCGTTCGCGCTTGCCAATAAGACCGGCGGTCTTTCCGGCCCCGCAGTGAAGCCGGTTGCGGTCAGAATGGTTTATCAGGTTGCGAACAGCGTAAAGCTTCCGCTGATCGGCATGGGCGGAATCGCCTGCGCGGAGGATGCTATCGAATTCCTGATGGCAGGAGCCACTGCGGTCAGCGTCGGAACCGCGAATTTCCACAATCCGAAGGTGACGGAGGAGATTGTTTCGGGCATCGAAGCGTTCCTCACGGAGCAGAAGATTGCGGATATCAACGAGATTATCGGCTGCGTCCGGTAAATATACAATCGGAGGGAAAGTATGGACAGTTACAAGAAGGAATTTATCCGTTTCATGGTGGACAGCAACGTGCTGAAATTCGGGGATTTCACCCTGAAGAGCGGCCGCAAATCCCCGTTCTTTATGAACGCAGGAAGCTACGTGACCGGAAGCCAGCTGAAGAAGCTCGGCGAGTATTACGCAAAGGCCATCTATGAAATTTACGGAAGCGATTTCGACGTGCTTTTCGGACCCGCATATAAGGGCATTCCGTTAAGTGTCGCGACGAGTATCGCATTTTACGAACTGTACGGCAAGGAAATCCGGTACTGCTCAAACCGGAAGGAAGTAAAGGATCACGGCGATGTGGGAATTCTGCTCGGAAGTAAGCTGAAAGACGGCGACCGTGTCGTGATCATCGAGGACGTTACGACGTCCGGAAAGTCAATCGAGGAAACATTCCCGATCCTTAAGGAGCAGGGCGACATTAAGATTCTCGGCCTGATGGTATCGTTGAACCGGATGGAGCGCGGCAAAGGCACGAAGTGCGCGCTTGAGGAGATCCGTGACCTGTACGGTATCGAAACGGCTGCCATCGTTACGATGAAGGATGTCGTGGAAGAACTGTACAACAAGGAAATCGACGGCAAGGTTGTCATCGATGATGAAATGCTCGGCCGTATTAAGACGTATTTCGCCGAGTACGGCGCGGAAGGAATGAGCCTGTAATCCGTATGAAGACCAGTGATTTTTATTATGACCTGCCGAAGGAACTGATTGCGCAGGATCCGCTTACGGACCGTTCTTCCTCAAGGCTTCTGGTGGTTCACCGGGATACCGGAGAGCTTGAGCATAAGCATTTCACGGATATCATCGAATATCTGAATCCGGGGGACTGCCTCGTGATCAACGATACGAAGGTAATTCCCGCAAGACTGATCGGAGAGCGGTTACATAAGCAGGACGGGCCGTACCGTGAGCCCGAGGGACCGGGAGCCAGAATTGAAGTATTACTGTTGAAACGGCTTTCGGATAACCGTTGGGAGAGTCTTGTAAAGCCCGGAAAGCGCTGTAAAACCGGCGACCGCGTGAGTTTCGGAAACGGCAAGCTTCTTTGCGAAGTGAAGGAAGTGCTTCCCGACGGAAACCGGATTGTGGAGTTTTCCTTCGACGGGATTTTCGAAGAGATTCTCGACGAACTCGGACAGATGCCGCTGCCGCCGTATATTACCCACGAATTAAAGGACCGCAACCGTTACCAGACGGTATACGCAAAGTATGAAGGTTCCGCCGCGGCACCGACAGCGGGGTTGCATTTTACGCAGGAACTTCTTGCTGAAATTGCGGCAAAGGGCATAGATATCGCCCATGTGACGCTTCACGTCGGGCTCGGAACGTTCCGGCCGGTGAAGGAAGAGAACGTGCTTGATCACGAGATGCATACCGAATGGTATCAGGTGCGCGAAGAGGATGCGGAGAAGATGAACCGCGCGAAAGCGAGCGGCCACCGCGTTATCTGCGTCGGCACGACAAGCTGCCGGACGCTGGAGTCTGTGGGCGCAGAGGACGGTACCATGAAGCCCGAGAGCGGCGAGACGAGCATCTTTATCTATCCCGGTTACCGGTTCAAGGTGATGGACGCGCTGATCACGAATTTCCACCTGCCGGAGTCGACGCTTATCATGCTGGTGTCCGCATTTGCCGGAAGAGAACTGACGCTTAAGGCTTACGAAGAAGCAGTCCGTGAGCGGTACCGGTTCTTCAGCTTCGGTGACGCGTGTCTGTTCGTTTAGTTTTTATTCTTTCTTAGTTCCAGGTAGATTTGATATACGTGCGTGTATCTGCGGCTTATGGGCGCGATTTCGCCGCCAAGCATCCGAAAGTCGTCGGGTGTTGCCGTATCGACATAATCAAAGTTAACATAAAAGCTCCCGTGACAGCGGAACAAACCGTATTCGCTCAGGTCAGGGAGCTTTTTAATCGGGTAATTGGTTGTCCGGGTGTAATCCGGATAGTGAAAATACAGCTTGCGTCTGCGGCATTCGATATACCGAAGACGGTCGCAACGCACATGGAATTCCGGCCGCAGAGGAAGCACGAGAGCCCGGATTCGCCTGAGTTCTTCCGTAAGATTGCAGCCCGGATCCACATAGAATCCGTCCGGGAAGCAAAACCGGATATGTTCGAGAACTTCCGGGTCAATGCCGTAGGTGAACAGGGCGAACGGTTCGGATTTGCTTCTTGCTCGAAGCCGGTACACAAGATCAAGGACCGTTTCACACCATACGGTATCCGCAGGCGGAGTGAACCCCGGCGGAAGAACGGTCCTTGCTTTACAAAGCATATATACTACCATGTAAAGCACCTCCCCTCGGGAGGGATGCGCTTTTATTGGCAGGATTTCAAAAACTTGCGTGTTTCCGCAATTTCGGCACGGATGGCTTCAGGGCCCGGCGCGCCGACGGTGTTACGCTTACCGACGCAGGTCTCAAGAGAGATTGCATCGTAGATATCCTTTTCGAATACAGGGCAGATCTTCTTATATTCGTCAAGCGGAAGCTCGTCGAGAGAGCAGTTCTTCTCAATGCACAGAAGCACGAGCTGTCCGATGATGCCGTGAGCATCCCGGAACGGTACGCCGTGATTTACAAGGTAGTCTGCGGCATCGGTTGCATTGGTAAAGCCGCCCATGGCGCTTTTTGCCATAACGTCCTTACGGAACGTAGTGGTTCCGATCATGCCGTCGAACAGAGCGATGCAGCCCTTTATAGTATCGATTGCGTCAAATGTCATCTCTTTATCTTCCTGCATGTCCTTGTTGTAGGCAAGCG
>DBWJ01000037.1:0-3323 GCA_002308955.1 Lachnoclostridium sp. UBA1241
CTTGAGAGCAAGAAGGAATGGATTAACGAGCTCAATGTTTTCCCTGTTCCCGACGGCGACACAGGTACAAATATGACAATGACCATCATGTCTGCAGCCAAGGAAGTAAGGGACCTTGGCGAAGACACCGATATGAAGTCATTATGCAAGGCAATGAGCGGAGGTTCGCTCAGAGGAGCAAGAGGTAATTCGGGAGTTATTCTTTCCCAGCTTCTGCGCGGATTTACAAAGGTTATCAAGGAATACAACGAAATAACGGTAGAGGTAGCTGCCAATGCATTTTCAAAGGCTGTTGAGACTGCGTACAAGGCAGTTATGAAGCCTAAAGAGGGAACGATCCTTACGGTTGCCAAGGGCGGCGCGGAGAAGGCCATGGAATTGGTCGGTGAGACTGATGACCTGATAGTTTTCTGCGAGAAAGTCATCAAGCATATGGAAAACGTGCTTGATTATACTCCTGAGCTTCTTCCTGTATTAAAAGAAGCCGGTGTTGTAGATTCAGGCGGACGCGGACTTGTTGAGGTAATGAAGGGCGGATTTGCCGCAATGTGCGGAAAAGACGTCGATTTGGACCTCGACGGCAGCCCGGCGAAAGCTGAAACAGCTTCAGGCAGCATGTCTGATGGCAGCAGCCGTACGATCAATACAGAGAATATTTCGACAGCCGATATCAAATTTGGCTATTGTACAGAGTTTATCATATTGCTCGATAAGGAATTTACCGAAAAAGATGAGGCTGAACTGAAAGCATTTCTTGAGTCGATCGGTGATTCCATCGTCTGCGTTGCGGATGATGACGTCGTTAAGGTACATGTGCATACGAATGACCCCGGTCTTGCGATTCAGAAGGCGCTTACCTACGGCCAGCTGTCCCGCATGAAGATCGACAACATGCGTGAGGAACACAACGAGCGCGTTATCATGTCGAATGAGCAGGCGGCTCCCGAGAAACCCGCAGAGGCTCCTAAGGAACCCCCGAAGGAGATGGGATTTATCGCAGTTTCCGTAGGAGAAGGAATGAATGAAATCTTCCGCGGACTCGGCGTGGATTATGTCATTGAAGGCGGTCAGACCATGAATCCGAGCACGGAGGACATGCTGACGGCTATCGATAAGGTCAACGCAAAGAACATCTTTATCCTGCCGAACAACGGAAACGTTATTCTTGCCGCTACGCAGGCCAAGGCTCTTACGGAAGACCGCAACATCTTCGTTATTCCTTCGAAGACCGCACCGCAGGGTATCAGCGCAATGGTAAGCTTCCTTGCCGATCACAGCGCGGAAGAGAACGAACAGCTTATGACCGAGGCACTCGGCGCCGTGAAGAGCGGTGAGGTAACGTATGCGGTTCGTGACACGAGCTTCGACGGAAAGGAAATCCACGAGGGTGACATCATGGGCATCGCCGACAAGGGCATTCTTGCCGTTGGACCGGACGTTGCCGAGGTTACCGTAGAACTGGTGGATGACCTTGTGGACGAGGATTCCGGACTTGTCAGCATCTACTTCGGCGCTGACGCTACCGAGGAAGACGCGCAGGCAATCGCGGACACCATCGGCGAGAATCATCCGGATCTCGATGTGGAAGTGCATTTCGGCGGCCAGCCGGTGTACTATTATCTGCTTTCCGTTGAGTAATAACCGGTTTATCGGATTAAGAGGGGCTGAGACTTTCAGCCCCTTTACTTATAAAAGGAGATTAGAATGAAGACTTCCGACCCCGTTCGAAAGGTGAAAGGAATCGGCGAGAAGAGTGTTCCGCTGTACGAAAAGTTAGGCATTCGTACGGTCGGGGATCTGCTGTGCCATTTTCCGCGGGGATATGAGCGCTACGAGGCACCGGTGCTGATCTCGGCGGCCGGCGAGGGAACCGTCTGCACGGTTGAAGGTATGCTTACAAGTTCTGCCAAACCCGTGCCCGGGAACGCGCGGAAGATGGTCGTTGCCCGCATCCGGGACGTCTCCGGCGAGATGGAGCTTCGGTGGTTCAACGCGCCGTACATCTTAAAGCAGTTGCCGGTCGGAAGAAAGCTTCTGTTCCGCGGCAAGACATCGCGCTACGGAAGAACCGTTTCGATGGTGCAGCCGGAGGTGTTCACCGAGGATACGTACCGGGCCCGTATGAAGTCGCTTCGTCCGGTGTATCATCTGACGGCAGGGCTTAGCGGCAACGCCGTTTCGAAGGCAATTAAAGCAGCGCTTGCGGAAACCGAGGTGGAGGATTATCTGCCCGGAAAGTACCGCCGCGCCCACGGTTTTATGAAGCTTGCGGACGCCTATTCGGAGATTCACTGTCCGAAGGACGAGTCCGTTACGAAGGAGGCGGTAAGACGCCTTTCCTATGATGAATTCTTCCGTTTTCTGCTGTCGATGCGGCACCTGAAGGCGGGAATTCTTCGCGAGGCGAACAGCTTCGTCATCGAAAAGCACACTGTCGCGGACGCCGTAAGAGCAGGACTTCCCTACAAGCTGACCGGCGCGCAGCAGACGGTTATGAATGAGATTGCGAATGACCTGCAGGGGCCTTTCCCGATGCAGCGGCTGCTGCAGGGAGACGTAGGTTCCGGCAAGACGATCGTGGCGCTACTTGCGCTTTCGATGTGCGCCGAGCAGGGCTTCCAGGGCTGCCTGATGGCGCCTACCGAAGTTCTCGCGAGGCAGCATATGGAAACGTTTACGAAGCTTCTTGCCCCGTACGGAATCGGGGTAACGCTTCTCGTCGGTTCGCAGAGCGCAGCCGAGCGGAAGCAGGTGCTCGCAGGGCTTGCGGACGGCACGTATCGGATTGCAATCGGCACCCATGCGCTGTTCCAGGAGAAGGTCGAATTTCAGAACCTCGGTCTTGTGATCGTAGACGAGCAGCACCGCTTCGGCGTGAAGCAGCGTGAGCAGCTGATGAAGAAGGGCGCCATGCCGCACCTTCTTATTATGAGCGCGACGCCGATCCCGAGAACCCTTGCGATGATGCTGTACGGCGACATGGACATTTCGATGCTTTCGGAACAGCCCGCCGAGCGGCTTCCCGTTAAGAGCTGCGTCGTGGACGGCTCGTACCGCCCGACCGCGTACAACTTTATTAAAAAGCAGGTCGCTCAGGGCGGCCAGGCATATGTGATCTGCCCGATGATCGAGGAGAGCGAGAATTTCGATGCGGAGAATGTAACAGATTACGCTGCGAAGCTCCGTCAGGAATTCGGCGGCGATATAGTGGTGGAAGCTCTTCACGGACAGATGCCCGCAGCGGATAAGAACCGGATTTTGTCCGATTTTGCGGAAGGACGCATTCAGGTACTGGTAAGCACGACGGTCATCGAGGTCGGTAT
>DBWJ01000037.1:3336-27107 GCA_002308955.1 Lachnoclostridium sp. UBA1241
GTCATGATGGTGGAAAATGCCGAGCGCTTCGGCCTTTCTGCGTTGCATCAGTTACGCGGACGCGTCGGAAGAGGAGCGAAGCAGTCCTACTGCATTCTTGTGCAGGGTAATGACGATCCGGAGAGCAAGGAACGTCTTTCGGTGCTTCTTACCGCAAAGGACGGCTTTGCAATCGCGGAAGAGGACCTGCGTCTACGAGGCCCCGGAGACTTCTTCGGAATCCGCCAGAGCGGGGACATGGATTTCCGGGTTGCCGACATCATCCGCGACGCGGAAACACTGAAGTTTGCGAGGGAAGATATCGAAGCGCTTTCCGACGGGGAAACGGAGCAAATGTACAATCTTTTGATTGCGGACAAAGCCGACATTGTGATATACTGAAACTCGGGACTAAATACCGTTGGGAGAATTCGTTATGTTGGGCTTGATTTATCTGCTTTTGTGCGTCGGACTGGGGTATGTGATCGTCCGCGCATGCTTTCCGAATCTGAATAATTTCTGCAGGAATACGTACGGCGGGAGGACAGTTGAACTCGCGCCGGCGTTTCTTTGTCTGCCGGCATGGTTCCTCTTCGGAACATTGCCGATGGTTTGGGCAACTTACGGGCTCGGATACCTGTTCCGGAGCTTAAGAGAGCCGCTTCTTGCCGCCAATCTGATTCTTATGCCGCTTGTTCTGGCAATTATTCTGATCGCCGTAATCCGGCTTAACCGAAAGGAGAAGACCGACTGGAAGGGACTCTTCTCGGATGTGCGCCGCGGGGAACTGATTCTGTTCGCCGTCATTACTGCGTTCTTCTTTCTGCTGATGTTCTGGACATTCTTCTACCGGAACGGTAAGTATTACGTCGGCTGGTCCGTATCGAGCGATTTTGCGCCGCATATCGGAATGATCCGGTCCTTCGCGGTCGGTAACAATTTCCCGACCGAGTATTCGCATTTTGCGGGAGAGGACATCAAATACCACTTCCTTTTCCAGTTCCTTGTCGGCAATCTGAATTATCTCGGCATGCGTCTTGACTGGGCGTTCAATCTGCCGAGTCTGATCTGCCTCGTAAATGCTTTTTCATTGCTTTATTTCTATGCGGTGAAATTAAGCGGAAAGCGCGCGGTCGGAACGCTGACCACGGTGCTCTTTACCTTTAGAAGCTCCCGCGCGTTCCTCGATTATGCGGCTTCGATTCCGAAGGGACAGGATTTCTTAAAGACGCTTATCGACAATACGGATTTCATCGGTACGACCGAGCATGAGGACTGGGGACTCTGGAACCTGAATGTGTACTGTAACCAGAGGCACCTGGCGCTCGGCATCGGCGTGCTTTTATTCCTTTTGATCTACTTTACGCAGTATCTGTTCTCAGGCACCAAACGCTGTCAGGAGGCTTCGGACCGCATGATTTATGACTATCTTGCGGAGAATCCGGAAGAAAAGCCCCTGCCCGGCGAGCATATGGAATTCACGCTTCGTGAATCCCTTCTTTCAAAGTACGGATGGCTTCCGAAGAGCATTCTTAAGGCGGTTGTGTGCGGCTTGCTTCTCGGCATGTGCAGCTTCTTCAACGGCGCATGCGTGATTGCGTGTCTGAGTATTCTTTTTGTCATGGCATTTGTCGCGGATCACCGTCTGGAGTTTGCGGTTACGGCAGGCATTACGGTGATTCTGTCGATGATTTCGACGAAGCTTTTCATCAGCGGTTCTGCCTTGAAGCCGAGTTTCTTCTTCGGTTTCCTTGCGCAGCAGAAGACGTTCTTCGGCGCGGTCCTTTATCTTGTGACGCTTTGCGGAATTCTGCCGCTTTGCGTGCTTGTCGCGATGCTCTTTTTGAAGAAGACGGAGCGGTATCTGGTGTTCGCATTTTCCGCGCCGATTATCTTTGCATTTACCGTATCGCTTACCATCGATATCTCGGTAAATCATAAGTATATCATGCTCGGCGTGATGCTTCTGTGCATCCCCGTCGCGTCGCTTCTGACCCGCGTCTTTTCGTACCGGGGCGCATACGCGAAGCTTCTCGGGGTGTTCCTTCTGTGCTGTCTGACGATAAGCGGCGTGTATGATTTTACGATCGTACTGAAGCGGAACGACGCCCAGAGCGGAAATGTCATGGAACTGAACGAGAAATCCGACATCTGCCAGTGGGTAATGGCCAATGCCGACTCCCATGACATCTTCTTAACCGACTGGTATTCTTTGAATGATTATGTGCTCGGCGGCGCCATGCTTTACTTCGGATGGCCTTATTACGCATGGTCTGCGGGCTATGATACCTACGGCCGCGAGGCGACCGTGTACGCCATGTATGAGGCATCGAGTCCTGCGGAGCTGGATGAGCTTGTTACGAAGTACGGTATCCGGTTTATTGTCGTGGATTCCGCTGTGAGGAACCGGGAGGAATTCATCGTCAATGAGCAGAATATCATCAACACATACGGGCTTGTCTTTAATGACGGCTCCACAAGGATTTTTGACACGAAACAGAAAATCTTTCTGACAGGGGAGGAAAAATGAAATGATTACGGAGAAGAAGAGTAGGGCGGGGCTTGGAAGAATCCTTTTTGCCTCATGTGTTTTCTTTCTGTTTCTTTATCTCGGACTGCGGTTCCTCGGTACGGTGAATTTCTCCTATGTTGTGATGTGGTGGGCAACATTGTTGCTGCTCGGTGTGGCGCTTCAGCCTCTTGCAATCGTTCTGTTCGGACGGTTCCATGACGGCGGATGGGTATTCTCCAAGGCGCTCGGCATCGCGGCATGCGGCTGGCTCATGTGGTTTCTGTCTTCTGTGAAGTTATTCAAATTCACGCGGACGGCATGTTTCTTCGTATCGGTATTCTGCCTGCTTTTGGGAGCGGTTTTGTTCTATTTCCTCGTGATGAAGAAGAATCGCAAGTACCGTTTCTCCGAATTCTATACGGTTGACCGGCTGATTTCGATGTATTGCTCCGAGGTGCTGTTTTTCTGCCTCTTCGTGTTCTGGTGCTACCTGAAGGGAATCAACCCTGCTGCATACGGCACGGAGCGTTTCATGGACTACGGCTTCATGCTCAGCATGTTCAAGTCCGAATATATGCCGGCAAAGGACATGTGGTACGCGGGTTCGACCATCAACTATTATTATGTCGGCCAGTATCTTGCGACCTTTATTACGAAGCTTGCGGGCGTGCCGGTTACGCATGGTTATAACATCGCAATGATGATGATCCCGGCATTTGCCTTCACGATGTCTTATTCCCTCGGCGTGAATCTCGTAAAGACGCGTCTTACGGACCGAAGCAAAGAGAACCTTACCCCGAAGGAACTGGAGCAGGCAAGGATTCTCGGGGAGATTATCGATAAGGACAACGAGCCCTTCTGGCGCCCGGTATTCGGCGGTACGCTTGCCGGGTTAGCGGTGGCATTTTCCAGCTCGTTACATTATCCGATTCATAAGTTTATTGTTCCGAAGGTGCAGCGCCTGCTCGGAGTCGATAACATTTCAAACTACTGGTTCCCGAACGCGACGCGTTACATCGGTTACTTCAATGACCGTGACGACAAGACGATTCACGAGTTCCCTGTTTATTCCTTCGTCATCGGCGACCTGCACGCGCACGTTATTAACATGATTTTCGTGCTGACGGTGCTTGCGGTTCTGTTCTCGTGGCTGTTAAGCCGGAAGGCCCGTATGGACCGGATTCGCCTCGGCGAAACCGCCGGCGAGACGATCATGGAGAAGGACGGCAAATGGAACATCCTTCCGGAGGTTTTCCATCCCGCGGTTGTTACCTGCGCGTTCCTTGTCGGCATGTTCTACATGACGAACAGCTGGGATCTTCCGATATACTTCGTTGTTTCGGGCGCGATCATTCTGTTCTCGAACCTTGTCGTATACCGGTTCAGCGCGAGAGCATGGATCCTTACGGCATATCAGGCAGCGCTTTTCCTGGTGGTCGGCATCTTCGTAAGCCTGCCGTTCATCGTAAGTTTTGACAGCATTTCGACGGGTATCGGCTTCACGAGCCGTCACACATGGCTCCGCGAATTCCTCGTGCTTTGGGGACTTCCTTTCGCCTGCCTGATTGTTTTCTTCGTTGTGACTAATCGTGAGATTCGAAAGACCAAGAAGAAGGACGACGACCGACTCTGGATTGAGCGGTTCCTGTCCGGAATGACTGTGGCGGATTTCTTCGTGATGACCATCGCATTTTGCGCGGCAGGCCTTGTTCTGATGCCCGAGGTTATCTACGTCCGCGACATCTACCAGGGCGCATACGAGCGTGCCAACACGATGTTCAAGCTGACGTATCAGGCGTTCATCATGTTCGGCTTAAGCATGGCGTATATTTCGATTAAGTATCTGAGCATGCCGAAGAGCAAGTTCCAGAAGGGCTTCGCGTGCGCGGCCGTATTCCTGCTTCTGACCGCTGCCGGCTATTTCAACGAGTGTTATACCGGATGGTTCAGCGGCAAATACAGCACCCTCGACGCGAGCGCCTTCGTTGCGAATCAGAATAAAGACGATGCGGAGATGATCAAGTACATCAATGAGAATATAGAAGGTCAGCCCGTCATCCTCGAGATGGGCGGACTGAGCTATACGTATTATAACCGGATTTCCGTATTCACCGGCTGCCCAACGGTCATCGGCTGGCAGACCCACGAATGGCTCTGGAGGAGCAGCGGCGATCTGGAATGTCCGGAGGAGGTTTCGCAGCGTGAGAAGGATGTCCGGACGATCTACACCTCAACGGATGCCAACGAAGTGATGAGTCTTCTCAACAAGTACGGTGTCCAGTACATCTACATCGGCGAGAATGAGCGCACCTACGGTTATGAATCGCTCAATTCCTCCGACGAGAGCGCCAAGAAGATCGGCGACGCCTACTATCGGAAGATTGACACGAATATCGACCTGCTGCTTTCTCTCGGCGACATCGTCAAGATCATCCCGGAGACTTCGAAGAAGAAGTATGCGACCTACCTGATTAAGGTGAGAAGGTAGGGGAGTATCTGGTAGAGCATTTTGCCGGGCAATGTGTTTTGAAGTGAGTTTTGAAGTGAGTTTTGAATTGGGTTTTGAAGCGAGTTTTGAAGCGAGTTTTGAATTGATACGGACCAAGAAGCGGTTTTAGCTTCTAGGTCCGTACCGCCGTCCGAAGTGCATGTTGCTAAAAAGGCTTCAAACCGAAAAAGGTACGGACTAGATTCCGATGGAGTAATCAGAGTCCGTACTCTTGAAGGCTTTATGCTTCTATGGGCAAACCCGGCGACCGGAAAAATACGGACTAGAAGATAAATGGAGAATTCTAGTCCGTACCTTTGAAGAATTTAAGCTTTCACGGACAAACCAGGCAAAAGAAAAGGTACGGACCGGAAGATTAGGATGCAGTTGGAGTCCGTACCAATCCCAAAAACCACCCTTTTAAACAAAACCACACTTTTAAACAAAAACACCCCAAACCAATTCAAATTCGAAAACCATGCCCTGTCCACACTGCATACAAGCCTAGTAAAACAAGACATTTGCGAGAGGTTATTCACTTTTCCGGAAACAGGCGGTTGCATTAAAGTATAGGAAAAACGCACAAAAACTTGTCTCATTTTTCGTTAAAATGCATTACGGTTTTGTGAAGAAATCGTATTAGGCGTTATAGAGTTCCACCAATGAGAGGTCCCTCTTTTCTACTTGCTTAAAATCGAAAAACGCAGGTATACTTATAGCATATCTTATGGGGGATTTGTCGTATGGATTATTTTGAATTGGAGAATAACAGAACGGAGCTTTTCGGGAAACTGGAGGAAAGGCAAAAGATTCTGAAACATCTGCTCCGAGACATTAAGAAGAGTCATTATCGTTTGACGGATGATGCCATTCGAATCAGCCGGTGTAAGAAGTGCTTTCAGTATTACAGGAAGAAAAAGGGAACAAAGCGATGGGAGTATCTACGGAAGGAGCAGCAGAGCATCGCCGAGAAAATCGTGAATGCGGAGTATTATCTGAAGCTTCAGAAAGAGATTGAGAGAGAAATCAAGGTAATAAGGCATTGGATGTCCGGAAATGTCGCGGTCAGCATGGAAACCGGGTACCGAAAACTGTCGGAAGGCCGGCGGGTAATTGTGCGGCGTATGTATCCGGAGCAGAAAGAATTTGTCGAAGATTTTCTGAAAGAGCAGTATGATCCGTCAAAGGTTTTCAGTGAGAATCTTCAGTATGAAACGACCAGCGGTGAGCGGGTGCGCTCCAAAGCGGAATGGATGATTGCAGAACGGCTGTATAAGTCCGGAATTCCTTATCAATATGAGTATCCGATATACCTTAACGGTCTCGGCACAGTTCGCCCGGATTTTCGTTGCTTAAACACTCGAACGAGAAAAGTAATCCTATGGGAACACCAGGGCATGATGGGAGATCCCGATTATGCAAATTATGCGCTGCGAAAGCTTCACGCATACGAAGAAAACGGTTATGTTATAGCGGAAAATCTAATCGTAACGGAAGAATCCGCAGAGTGCCCTCTTGTTCCCGCTACAATCGACAGATGGATTCAAAGAATGTTGAAATGAACAAATGCTGTCCGTTAAATCGGACAGCATTTGTTATATTATGACCTCAGTAAAGCACAGGAAACCTGTTCGACAGGTAACCCGGAAACGGAGATTGTGCAACAGAAACCGTACAACGGAAAGCGAGGTTATAATCATGAATAAAGTCATTAATTGGGTTCGGAATCATAAGGAAGCAGCAGAGGATGCGGCAGGGCTTGCGGCATTCGCGGCCGTGACCGTGGCGTTCTTCTTCGGAAGCGAAGTACTGCTTGTCGTATGCGGCGTCGCCGGCGTGCTCGCCATCGGGGCGAATGTAACGGCATAAACTACAGCGTATTTGCCATCGGTGCAAAAGTTACTGCATAGTTGCCATAGAACCTCCTGACAAAGAGAACGCCGCCAGATTGGCGGCGTTCTCGCTGTATTTACTCTTCTTTATCTTCCTTCTCCGGCAGGAGAATCCGGACGCGGACCACGCGGTTCTTGGCAACCGTCTCGGCGATGTAGGTCACATCGTCCTCGGTGATGCGTTCGCCGGTGGAAGGCAGGTGCTCGAGGAGGTGTATCAGGTGGCCGGCAATTGAATCGTAATCGTCGGATTCGAGGTGCAGGCCGAGGGTTTCGTTGATGTCCTCGAGGCGGGCGTTACCGTGCACGATGTACTCGGTATCGCTTACCTTGCGGATTTCGTCCTCCTCGTCGGCGTCGTATTCGTCGCGAATCTCGCCGACGATTTCCTCGAGCAGATCCTCGAGGGTGATGATGCCGGCGGTGGCGCCGTATTCATCCAGAACGACCGCAATCGTGACGGACTCCTTACGGAGCTCGGCAAGAAGGTCGGACGTTTTCTTAAACTCAAATGTGAAGAAGGGCTTTCTCATGGTTCCGGCCACCGAGAAAGCTTTTTTCTCGCCCTGGTACCGGAAGAAATCCTTCAGAAACAGGATCCCGACAACGTTGTCCCGGGAACCGCGGTACACGGGAAGACGCGAGTAATTGTTCTCGCGGAAGGCTTCCGCGACCTCGTCGTAGTTCGCCTGTACATTCACGAAATCGACGTCGATACGGGGAACCATGACATCCTTCGCAAGGGAATCGCCGAAGTCCACAACGTTCGCTATCATTTCCCGCTCATCGCTTTCAATGACGCCTTCCTCGTGGCTCACGTCCACGTAAGTCAGAAGCTCATCCTCGGTGATGACTGCGGCCTTCTTCGTGTCAATGCGGAACAGGAACAGAAAGACTCGCGCGATGCCGTTTACGAGCCAGATGACCGGCGTCATGACCGTCATAAAGCCGTAGACAAGGGGCGCGTAGAACATGGCAAGGCCGTCTGCATGGATCGACGCGGCCGTCTTCGGAACAATCTCGCCGAAGATAATGACGAGAAATGTGAGGATGCCGGTTGCTGCGGTCAGGTAACTGTTCCCGAACTGAATGTTGACGAATTTGGCGGAAAGGGCGGAAGCGGACAGGTTGACGATGTTGTTGCCGATCAGGATGGCGGAGAGCATCTTTGTGCTTTTCTCCTCCAATTTGAGGACAAGCTTCGCGGCCTTACGGCCGTCGTCCGCAAGAGTACGCATCCGCAGCTTGTTCACGGACATAAGCGCCGTTTCTGCGGACGAAAAGAAAGCGGAAAGAACCAGAAGGATTCCGATAACAATCAAAATTATTTGCGCGTCAGGGTCTAAAATAAAATCACTCTCCTTAGAAAGATATGTCAAGGATTATATATGTTTTCGCGTCCGTTGTCAAATTGCGGCCGGGCGGACGGAAAAACTCACGTCCGAACCGGCCGGCAATTGCGGTTAAACATACGAAAGAAAATGACAAACCACCACGGCGTAGCCAATAAAGCCGAGGATGAGTATGATCAGGAAAGTCTTGCCGGCTCTTGAATCCAGCTGATTGTCCACAAGACCGGTTTTGAAACAGACTAAGAAGATGATTCCGGCGAGGAACGGAATGACGCCGATTATGATCTGAAGGATCGAAATCTTCACGGCAATGGTGTCTACAAAGTGATTGGCCTGCAGGGAAATCGTAATCTTATAAGACTGCTGCAGCTTGTCGCGGTAGAGTCTGAAGGTGCGGTCGGTTCCGTCCGGCGTGGAGCGCACGAAACCGGTCACGAGGCAGCCGTCCTCGTCCTTGGCAACGCCCTCATCGTCGAAGTTTCTGCTGTACCAGTTCTTGTCGGCGCGGATGATCATCATCCCGCTTGCATCGTCCGTGAAAACCGCATAATAGTATTCGGTGCCGGTCGGAATCACGCCGTTGATCGAATGCTTTACGGTATAGGAGGCGCTTTCCAGCGCGTATTTCGCGCGAAATGTGACCCATTCCCCCTGTTCAAGCTCCGTAAACTTCGCAACGGACATCTCAACGGGGTCCTGCTTCCGTATAAGCGTCCGAATGCCGAAATATGCGCAGACCGCGAAAAGCCCGCCGAGAAGCGTAACCGCGATGCCGATTAAAATCTTGTTTTTCATATCAATTATCCTCTGTGGGGCAGCGAAAACGGAAATGCCAACCCTCTTTAGTAGTAATTCCGGCAAATGCCACACCGCCTTTCTGCGGTGAACACCGTTACCCGGAAACACCTTGAAGTATAATCGAGCGTGCGGGGAGTGTCAAGCACGAAAGGTGTGGCATTTTACGCGGGGATATGGTATAATAATTCTGTATAGCGTTTTGGGAGAACCTGACAGATAGGAGTATATAAATGTTAGAATTACGTAACATCGGTTTTCAGGTGCCGGAGGAATCGAGCGGCACGAAAGAAATCCTCAGGGATATCAGTCTGACGATAGGCGATCGGCAGTTTGTGGCGATTACCGGACCGAACGGCGGAGGTAAATCAACCTTAGCCCGGATCATCATGGGCATTGAGAAGCCCACGTCCGGAAAGATTCTTTTCGACGGGGAAGACATCACGGATTTAAGCATTACGGAGCGCGCGAAGCGCGGCATCGGATTTGCCTTCCAGCAGCCCGTGCGGTTTAAGGGCATTACGGTCAAGGATTTGATTGCTCTTGCCGCAGGCAAGAAGATTTCCACGACGACCGCCTGCGAATTCCTTTCGGAGGTAGGACTTTGCGCACGCGACTATGTGGACCGTGAGGTAAATGCGAGCCTGTCAGGCGGTGAGCTGAAGCGTATTGAGATTGCGACGCTTCTTGCAAGACAGACGAAGTTCTCTGTATTCGATGAGCCCGAGGCCGGAATCGATCTCTGGAGCTTCGGAAACCTGATCCGTATTTTCGAAAGAATGCATAAGGAACTGAACGGCACGGTCGTTATCATTTCGCACCAGGAGCGCATCCTGAATATCGCGGACCGCATTATCGTCATCGCGGACGGCAACGTCCTTTCCGAGGACGCGAGCGAGAAGATTCTGCCGAAGATTCTGGATCGCACGCTTGAATGTCATTTGCAGGAGGTGCGGAAATAATGGATGCAATTCAGAAGGAAATGCTTGCGAAAATTGCTGACCTTCATGCGGTTCCGGCAGGTGCCTACAACTTCCGTGTAAACGGCGAAGGCGTGGGACGCAATACGACCGAGCATATTGATATTGTTACGAAAACGGACAAGCCCGGCATTGATATCATCATCAAGCCCGGCACGAAGAACGAGAGCGTTCACATCCCGGTTGTTCTCAGCCAGAGCGGCCTCAAGGAGAGCGTGTACAACGATTTCTTCATCGGTGAGGACTGTGATGTCACGATCATCGCAGGCTGCGGAATCCACAATTCCGGTGACGGCGACTCCGAACATGACGGAATCCACACTTTCTTCGTAGGAAAGAATTCCAAGGTCAAGTACGTCGAGAAGCATTACGGCGAGGGCGACGGCCGGGGCGCGCGGATTCTGAATCCGCAGACGATCGTGCATATCGAAGAGGGCGGCCGCCTGGAGATGGATACCGTGCAGATCAAGGGCGTGGATTCGACGATCCGCACCACGAAAGCGGATCTGAAGGCGGGAGCCAACCTTGTCATCCGTGAGAAGATCATGACCCACGGAACGCAGACCGCGAAGACCGATTTCACGGTGGATCTGAACGGCGAGGACTGCGGCGCGGACGTTGTATCGCGTTCGGTTGCGGCGGGAGAGTCCCACCAGGAGTTTTATTCGAGAATTAACGGAAACAACCGTTGCACCGGCCATACCGAGTGCGACGCGATATTAATGGAGTCCGGCAACGTGGTTGCCCTTCCGGCGCTTGCAGCTAATCATCTGGATGCATCGCTGATTCACGAGGCGGCCATCGGTAAGATTGCCGGCGACCAGATTATCAAGCTGATGACGCTCGGACTCAGCGAAGAGGAAGCCGAGCAGCAGATTATCAGCGGCTTTTTGAAGTAAGTGAGGGGTTCATGAAACGATTATTCCTTCTTGTTGCGGCTGCCGTGCTTCTTCTTGGCGGCTGCAAAAACAAGGACAAGAAAGAACCGGACGGACAGAGCAGCGTGCTTTCCGAAGGGACGGAGATTCATGTGCTTAGCCTCGGCAAAGCGGACAGCATTCTGATCCTTGCCGACGGGGAAGCCATGCTGATCGACGCCGGCTACGTTGAACAGGGCGCGCAGATTGTCGACTATCTGAAGGCACAGGGCGTGACGAAGCTTAAGTACGTCCTTCTGACACACGGCGACAAGGACCATGTGGGCGGAATGGCGCAGGTGCTTAGGGCATTTGACGTAGAGCATGTGTACCTTTGCCCGAAGAAGGAGAAGTCCGAGGAGTACCTTGCGATGACGCAGGCAATCGCGGACAAAAAGATTCCGACCTCCGTTCCGGAGTTGCTTTCGACGTTTACGCTCGGGAAAGGCACTTTCACGGTGCTCGGTCCCGGCGAGAAAGCCCTCGCGGACGGCAGCGACAACGACTGTTCGATCGTGCTCCGCTATGTGTACGGCGAACGCAGCGCGCTTCTGATGGGCGACGCCCTCAGCAAGACCGAGAAAGAGATGCGGGACAACGGATATGAGATTCAGTCCGACATCCTGAAGGCCGGGCATCACGGCAAGACGGACGCGACGCAGAAGAAGTTCGTCAAGGAGGTTGCCCCGTCCTACGCGGTAATTACCTGCGGAAGCGGCGACGACGGCCCGGCGGACGATGTGATTCGCGTACTGCAGGCGTTCTCGGTGGAAACCTACCGGACAGATGAACGGGGAACGGTCGTATTTTCTTCGGACGGAAAGACGTGGAGTGTAAAGACGGAGAGATAGTTTCCGTTCGCGGGAATGCCATAGAGGTTTTGTTTGTGCGGCAAATGCCATAGAAGTTTTCCATTTGCACGACCAACGCTAGGGAGGTGCGGCATGATTTCGGAAGAAATGAAACAGAAACTGATTCGCGAAGCGATTCTTGCCAGGAAAAACAGCTATTCGCCGTATTCCGGTTTCGCCGTAGGAACGGCGCTCCTTTGCGAGAGCGGGAAAATCTACCGCGGCGCGAATATTGAGAATGCATCCTACGGACTTACGAACTGCGCGGAGCGGTCGGCGGCCTTTACGGCGGCGACGGCCGGAGAGCGCGTATTCAAGGCGATTGCCATCGTCGGCGCCCCTGCAAAAGAGAAGGCAACAGAGATATGTCCGCCCTGTGGGAGCTGCCGCCAGGTGCTTGCGGAATTCGGCGCTGCCGACATGCCGGTCATCCTCGGAACCGAATCCGGAACATACGAAGAGCGGACGCTTTCGGAACTTCTGCCGGATACGTTTAAACTGTGAAATTTCCCTTGACAAACCCAGAGATTGTGCATATAATGCAAAAGTACGGTTTTTCAACTTTACAGACGTGGCGAAGTAGCTCAGTTGGCTAGAGCATACGGTTCATACCCGTAGTGTCGAGGGTTCGAATCCCCCCTTCGCTATCAAAAAAAGCTATCGCATTTCGCGGTAGCTTTTTCTGTGTCGTTTATTATGTGCAGGATGGCTTGTGCCACAGACATAAGTCATTTGCAATACTTACACATCATCTTCTGCGTACGACAGATTCATGTTCACCCGTACGGCGTCCTGAATCGTGTCAAGGATGCGCTGGCCGTAGGGGCCAAGGCTTTCAAGGAGCCGTTTCTTCCGGTAGATTATGATCTGCGTCTGCTCGCAGGGGTCGGTGAGCTGGTCGTAAAGGGCATCCAGGTTCATGCCGAAGTAGGAGGGAAAGCCGAGCCGCCGCATCAGATAGGCGTACGCAACGGCCTTCTCGGTCATAAAAGCTCCGTCGATAACAACTGTTCTCATGTGCGTCTCCTTTCCTTAAGGCTCCCCGTAAAGCAGGGTAAAGCTTTCATAATGGTCGTCCGTGTAGTAGATCAGACCGTCGTTCGAGTAGATGATGCGCTTCGCGCCGCGGGAGGATTTGCCGTCGGTGTCAATGTCGCATTCGTAGTATTTGCGGCCGTTCTTCTTCGGGAGAAGGCCCTCATAGTTACCGAAATAGGTGCCGCCGATTGCGGCGCCTTCTTTATATTTCTGCACCGAACCGCCGGTCCAGCCGAGCGCTTCGGCTTCGTCCTTTGTGATGTAGTTGGGCGGAAGTGTTCCGTAGGTGTGGATATATAAAGCGACATCATCCTTCGAGTAGTACCAGCCGTCCTTGCGGATTGTGGGTTCCGGCGTCGGCGTCTTGGTCGGCTTCGGCGTAGCGGTAGGCTTGGTCGTCGGAGTCGGCGTGGCGTCCTTCGCAGGCTCCGACGTAGGAGTAGCTTCCTTCGTGGGTTCCGCCGTAGGGGTAGCCGTAGCATTTTCCGTCGGAGTCGCTTCCTTCGTCGGTTCAGGCGTCGGGGTGGCATCCTTTACGCCTTCGCTTGTGGGTGTCGGCGTGTTGACGGCAAGCGTCGGTTCGGTATCGCTGCCGTTCTTCTCGGTCAGTTTCGGCAGCACAACGGAAACGATGACCAGAAGGGCCAGCATCACAATTACGGAAATCAGTTTTTTCTTATCGAGTTTCATAATTCCTCTCTATCCGGGCCGCGGCGCGGGTACGTCACGGCGTCTCAAGTCTACATACAATTTACCATCATCCTTTCGAAAAATCAACACATTGACAAGCATTGCTTCCTTAGGTAGAATAGGAAAGACGGATGCGGCCGGATATGCATAAACGAGACACCCGCCCGTATCCATAAGCGTAAAAGGGGATATAGAGACATGAAATCCTTGGAAGAATGCAGAATGGAAATCGAAAAGCTGGACAGCAAGATCGTTGATTTGCTTGTGCGGCGGATTTATGTGACCAATGAGATGGCCGAAGCGAAGAAGAAACAGAACCTTCCGGTCTATGACCAGTTGCGGGAGGACCTCCTCAGGCGCCGTGTGCGGCAGCTTGCAGGTGCAGAGTACGAGGAAATTGTTTCGGCAGTTTACGAGACCATCATTCAGGAAAGCAAGAAGCAGCAGATGCAGCGCTTTTTTGAGTAGTTAGAGGGGAGAAGACTATGCGGATCGGTACCGGTTATGACGTTCACCGCCTGACGGAAGGCAGAAAACTGATTCTCGGCGGAGTGGAGATTCCGTTCGAAAAGGGACTGCTCGGACATTCGGACGCGGATGTTCTGATTCACGCGATCATGGATGCTTTGCTCGGAGCGGCTGCGCTCGGCGATATCGGGCAGCATTTTCCGGATAAGGACGCGGCTTACAAGGATATCGACAGCCGGGTGCTTCTTCGGAAGGTCCGGGAGCTGCTTGCCGGGAAATTGTACGTCGTTTCGAACATCGACGCGACCATCATTGCCCAGCGCCCGAAGCTTGCGACATACCTGACCGCAATGCGTGAGAACATCGCAGAAGATCTCGGCATCGAAGTGGGGCAGGTGAGCGTGAAGGCGACCACCGAGGAAGGTCTTGGATTTACCGGATCCGGCGAAGGAATTGCCGCCCAGGCGGTATGCCTGATTACCGAGCCGGAGTTCCCGGAGTTCAGCCGTTGCAGCGCCTGCGGAGGCTGCCCGAGGTCATAACATTTTCCGCCCGACCGATGTGACACCCGACACCGTAATAACTACCGGAGACAATCGATTACAAAGAACCATCAGTGCCGTCAGAGGCATACTGCGCGGGAAGAACGCAGTATTGCCTTTGACGGCGCTTTGTGCTATAATATATCTTGGTATGCTATGATTTAATCGCTGTAAAGGAGCGGGGAGAATGCATAAGAAATGTCTGGCCCTGTGCGGAGTAATCGCAATGATTCTTCTGTGCACCGCCTGCGGACAACCGAGGAATGCCGTAACGGATACCGGAGCGAAGAAAGTCGTTCTCGGAATCGGCAACGGAGTCGGTGACAGCAAGCCTTATGTGGACACTGACGCGCCGAGTCCGACGCCTACGCCGAGCCCGGATCCCGACGAGATTACGCCCACCGTTACCGAAGGTCCGACGCCCACCGTCGATCCGACGATCACGCACATCGTGGACCCGTCCGGCACCTTTACGGAAGACGACTGCGCCGTAATCGTCGCAGGGGTTACCGTCCGTCCGGGTATGGAATTTACCGGAAAGGAAGAAACCCTCGGAACGGTTATAGAGAAGCTCGAAGGCGTATCCTGTCTGAATATCGGTTATGACATCAACTATTACTATAAAGGCTTTCATATCGATACGGTGACGCTTGCCGGCAAGCAGTATGTGTACAGCGCCACATTTACCGAAGTCGGTTTCGCGACCGAGAAGGGAATCTCGATCGGTTCCACCGAGGAGGACGTGATTGCCGCATACGGCGACCCGCATGAGATGACCATGGCCGGATTGGTGTATGTTTCCGGAAAGAAGAGTGTCACATTTATCGTATCGAAAGACCATGTAACGGAGATTATGCTTGCGGACGCAAGCTTTCAGTAAGAAAAGAGCGTAAGAGAGAAAGAGAGAACCAGACTTTTTTAGGGGAGGAAAAAAGCATGAGTGTACGTTCTCGAAGAAAGAAGATGCTGACTCGATATCTGATCATCGGGGCGGTGGTCGTTGCCATATTCGGTACGGCGATATTCTTTCTGGTTCGTGCGGTGAACAAGATTTTCGGTGAGAAACCGGTTCCGGGAACCGAGGCCAATCCGACGGAGATGGTGGCCATTCCGACGGCTACGCCGATTCCGTGGGATCCTGCCGGAGTGCCGGTTATCAACCACATCATCGCCAGTTCGGAGATCCTGACCGTCGGTTATGAGCCGGTTGCAGGCGCGACGGGGTATGAGATCAACTATCGTTCGGAAGAAGGCGACTGGGAACAGGTTGTTACACAGGACACCACCTGTTTCATCCCGATCAATTCCGGATTTACCTATCATGTGAAGGTGCGATCCGTCGGACCTGAGGATTCCTTCGGACCGTTCTCGGGCGAAGGCGTTGTTTCCGCCGAGGCGGTACGGCCGGTTGTCCGCATTGAGGGGCAGAACAGCCATTCCGTTAAGCTTGCATGGCCGCTCACGAGAGAAGGCGCGGATTACCTCGTTTATTACCGCACCGTGGGCGAGGAGGACTGGCATCAGATTGAAAGTAAAGACGCTTTTATCTCCATCGGCGGACTGCGCACCGATACGCAGTACGAGGTTATGGTGGATGCAAGGAAAGAGGATTTTGCGACGCTGCAGTCCGAAGTTTTGCAGTTTACCCCTGAGGTAACGCCGGATTACGGCGATCCGTTCCTCAATGTATATGCCTTTTTGAAGGCCGGCGGAGAGTCGAAATCCGTTCCGTATACGGCGGAGAAGGGCTGCCTCGGCGTAAACTGCTGGGCACAGCTTGACACCTCGCTTTATACCGATGTCGCCCTCGGAACGATTGACTGCGCGCTTCCCGGCGGAACCCCGATGGTGATTACCGCCGATGAGGAAGGACATTATGTCTGTGAACGCATGAACAACCGTTACAGCATCCATGTGACGGGCACCGTGAACGGCGAAGAAAAGCAGGGCTGGGTTTTGGCAAATGCCATGTTCGTTGACCTTGCCATGATTTATCCGGCGTCCAATCAGTATTCAATCCAGTATGACCGTACCAATGCCTACTCGTCGCTGTTTTCCTGCGGCGGTAACGGCAAGGAAGTCGACGTAAAATCCGACCACGACACGCGTTTCAACCCGCTCTATGTAAAGAACGGCGAAGAATCGCTGAAGGTCAAAGGTTACAACGAAATCGCGGATATCACCGGCAAAGCGCTTCCCAACTACGGACCGAAGGAACAGATGCCGGCGGTCTGGGACGTTGCGATTACCCTTCTGACCGCGCAGAAGAACGCGCTCGATAAGGGCTACTGTCTGCTGATTTACGAAGCTTACCGCCCGAACGCGACCTCGAAGAAGGTATACAACGCGATGACCGGCAACGGGTATTTTCGTGAGGAAGCCGTGAACAAGAACCTCAAGGACGACAAAGGCAACGATAAGAAGCTGACGCTCGCCAACGGTTATCTTGTCGGAAAGAACTACACGGAAGCTTACTTCATTGCGAACAACTCAAGCCATAACCGGGGAATTGCGCTTGATCTGACGATCATGAAATACGATTCGGTTGATGTCCTCGGTGAAGAGGTGGAGATGCAGACCAAGATGCACACCCTCGACTACCGCTGCGACATGACCTACAACACGAAGGAAGCCGGAGATCTGTATAACATTATGACCACCGGAACCGGTCTCGCTCCGCTTGTTGCCAAGCAGGAGTGGTGGCATTTTGAGCTCGGAAGGGAAAACATCTCCCTGTTCCCGCTTATCAAGGACTATATATATGCCAACTACAAAATCTGACGAATCAGATTACGGAGTATAGATGACAGACGAGAACGACAAAATCGAACAGCTGAGTCCCGCAGAAGAGATTCTCTCCGAGAATCCCGTGCATCACGTTGCGGAGACCCTTTCGGCCGCCCTGGAAGAGGAACTGGCGCTTACGGATTCGGATTTTCCGACGGAAGATCCCGAAGACCCCGAAGAGCCCGAACTCTCCGAGGGCTATTCGTCGTCTGTTTCGGACCCGATCATTGCGGCAGCCGTGTCCGCCCCGTCCATATTGGCGGAAAGCGTTGCCATGGAAGAGGCAGAAGCCGCGGCAAATGCTACGGCAGAGGCCGGGTCCGCCGCGTCCGACGAAGTTCCTGCGGAATCCGACGTTGTGGCAGCAGAAGACAGCGATGCAGCAACGGAAGAAGGTGCTGCCGAAGCAGTTGCTGTGACAGCAGAAGACGGCACGTCAGCAGAAACCGACGTTGCATCAGAAAACACTGCAACTGCGTCTGACACTGCAGCAGAAGACGGCACTNNCCAGCCGCTGAGACCGGCGAAGCATCTTATTCCGAAGAGAATGCAGACGCTGAAACGATACCGGAAGAAGAACTCCTCACCGAAGAGGAGATGATCCTTTCGCTTCACAGAAAGAAAATGAAGAAATCCGCCCACCTGTTTTTGCAGTTTCTGGTGGTCGGCGCCATGATTGTGGTTGCTTACCTTGCGGTTTATTATTCGTATCTGACCGGATGGCATGAAACGTCGCGGGGACGCTTCTATATGAGCGAGAACCGCAAGCTGACGGGCCTGCAGCGGATTGACGGCAAGATGTACCTGTTCGACAGCGACGGATACCTGATCGAAGGCGCCGCCGAGAAGGACGGCAACATCTACTATTGCACGAAGGACGGTATCAGCACCGGTTCGGTTGCCATTGACGGCGAAATCTATTATTTCTGCGAGCCGGACGGTGTGCTGCGACGTGGTTTCTATACACTGAACGGCCTGGATTATTACCGGAATTCCCATGGATTTGTCGAATCCGGATTCCGTGAGATTAACAATAACGTTTATTATATCGCATCCGACGGACGCCTTCTTGACGGATGGGCGCAGTGTGACGGGGGAATGCGGTATTTCCGTCCGGTTGACCATACGATGGTTTCCGGTTTCTGTCCGGTGGACGGCGAGCTCTACTACTTTGACTGGAACGGCTATGTGGTGAAGGGCTTTATCCGGACGGAGGATATGTGTTACTACGCCTCCGAGCCGAACGGCGCGCTTGTATACGGCCGTGTTGAGGTGGACGGAAAGGAATACTACCTGACCGAGAAGGGCGAGGTTCTGAACGGAATCGCCCCGGCTGAGGATGCAGACTGGTACTTTATTGACAACGCGTTCCAGTCCGGCTGGATTGAGGATGATACCGGTTCCTTCTACAGCACCGAAAAGGGACTTGTAACGGGCCCGCAGGTAATTGACGGCAAGAATTACTACTTCGAGAACGATCACCGCCTTGCCCGCGGATGGGTCACCCGCGAAGAAGGCAAGTACTTCTTCGATGACGAAGGCGTCATGCTGACCGGCTGGCAGACCATCGAAGAGAAGACATATTGCTTCGCTGACGACGGTATTCTGTATGTCGGCGAGCACGAAATCGACGGCACCAAGTACATGTTCCAGGAAGACGGCGCATATTACGACGGCTTCAACGAGACCGAGCTCGGTAAGCAGTACTACGTTAAGGGTTATCTGCAGACCGGTGTTACGAAGATTGAGGATAAATATTATTTCCTGAACGATGACGGCGTTCCCACAGGCGGAATGCAGAGGGTTGACGGCATTCTCGGAAACTACAACGAAGACGGTTCCGCACAGCCCGGATGGAAGACCATCGACGGGAAGAAGTATTATTTTGCGGAAACCGGTTTGATGGTGCGCGGAAACGTATACATCGGCGGCAAGCGTTACTACCTTGCAAGCAACGGCGGATTCCTTCCGGCCGGCTGGCAGACCGACGGCGGCAAGATGTACTGTTACAGCGACGGTACCATCGCTGTCGGCGCGGTATGGATTGACGGCGTTCTGTACGGCTTCAATGACAACGGCTATCTGATCACGAAGGAAGGTTTGCAGAAGGTCGGCGGACAGCAGCGTTACGTCTACGCGTCCGGCCAGCTTGCAACCAATACGCAGATTACGGTCGGCGGCCGCGTGTATAACGTTGACGGAAACGGCGTTGCCACGGTACGTTTCGGTACGATTACCGAAGAAAACCTCGACGAATACCTGCAGTACGCACTTGACAACGAAATCGGAAGCCGCAACATTTCGTCAATAGCCGCCTGGGTAAGAAGAAAGATCGGCTATTACAACTACTGGTCATCGGGCAGCAAGGGCATCCGTACGCTCGCCATCGAAGGCCTGAATAAGGGCTACGGCGCATGCTGGCATTATGCGGCCCTTATGACACTCACACTCCGCGCAGCGGGTTACGAGGCAAAGGTAATCAAGGGCGGCGGCCATACATATGCCGAACATAACTGGACGGCGGTATACACCGGCGGCGCATGGCAGTATGTCGACGCGATGCGCAACACGTCGGTTATGAGTCAGGCGGCTCTTGACGCCGTAACGTTCTATTATACCGATTCACGGTACGGTCCGAGACCGGGCCAGGCGAATTACACCGACAAGTATTACTACGGCTATACTAAGCCTTAAATGGAGTTTTCATGGTATTCAGTTCCGTAACATTTTTATGCATTTTCCTGCCGATCGTGTTTCTTCTGCACGTCGTTCTTCCGAACGGCCGGCTTCGGAATGCGGTTCTGATCCTCGCGAGCATCGTTTTCTATGCTTACGGGGAGCCTGTCTATGTCCTTTTACTGCTTGTTTCCGTAATTCTCAACTACCTGTTCGGCCTCGGCGTCGCGGGCAAACGTAAGAAGCTGTTCCTCACGGCGGCAGTCATCATAAATGTCGGACTGCTGTTCGTATTTAAGTACGCGGGTTTCTTCGTAACCTCCCTGAACGACGTGCTTCCGAAGAGCGCGGCGCTTCCGGTTCCGAAGCTGACGCTTCCCATCGGTATCTCGTTCTATACGTTCCAGGCGCTGTCCTACGTAATCGACGTATACCGCGGACAGACGGACGTTCAGAAGAATTTCTTCCGGCTCCTTCTGTACATTTCGTTCTTCCCGCAGCTGATTGCCGGTCCTATCGTCAAATACCATGACATCGCCGAGGAAATCAGCAACCGTAAGGTTACCGTGGACGGAATCTACGCAGGAATCGTTAGGTTCAGCATGGGTCTCGGGAAGAAGGTTCTGATTGCAAATTCCATGGCATTTGTCGCCGATTCTATCTTCGCGATGCAGAAATCCGATATCGGAATTCTGACCGCCTGGGTCGGCGCGTTCGCCTATGTCATGCAGATTTATTTCGACTTCTCCGGATATTCCGATATGGCAATCGGACTGGGGCAGATGTTCGGATTCCATTTCCTCGAGAACTTCAATTACCCCTATATCTCCGGCAGCATCCGTGAGTTCTGGAGACGCTGGCACATCTCGCTGTCGACNNGCAGCTGGTTCCGGGATTATCTGTATATCCCGCTCGGCGGAAACCGGAAGGGAAGAGGAAGGACCATCTTCAACAAGTACGTTGTCTTCTTCTGTACCGGCTTCTGGCACGGCGCAAACTGGACGTTCCTCGTATGGGGTCTGTTCCACGGGTCGCTTGAGATGCTTGAGGAGAAGCACTGGATTCCCGTTCACAAGGAATGGAAGGTATTCAACCATATCTACACGCTTCTTATGGTTACCGTCGGATTCGTTATATTCCGCGCGGATACCATCAGGCAGGGATGGGACATGATCCTTGCGATGTTCGGGTTCGGGCCGCAGGGTTCGGCCGGATGGGTCAGAACGCGGGCAATGCTGTCGCCTTACGTTCTCTGTATCATTGTCTGTTCGATCATCGGCGCAACACCGCTCCTTAAGAACCTTGTGGGGCGCGTTAAGAATACGAAGCACGGCGAGGCTCTCTGTGAGTACGGCTCGATGCTTGTTTCCCTGATTATCCTCGGGCTCTGTATGATGGCGCTTGCGTCACAGAGCTACAACCCGTTTATCTATTTCCGATTCTGATTACCGGAGTTTTTATGAAGAAAAAGATTGTATTCATCATAATCTATCTGCTCGCCTGTGTGGCTCCGTTCGCGACGGTGTGGATCCGGAAATCCGACACCTCTTCGGCCGAGAAGCGTGAACTGGCGGCGTTTCCGAAGCCAATGAAGGAAGGGCGTCTGAACACGGATTATTTCACCGAGTTTGATGCCTGGTTTACTGATCATATGGGCGGCCGTTCCGAGCTGATTGAAGCCCAGACGGTGATGAAGGAGTATGTCTTCGGAGAGTCCGCCGAGAGTTCGATCATTCTCGGAAAGAAGGGCTGGCTTTTCTACGAGAAGACCGCCGACGATTACTGTCACGTGCGGACGCTTACCCCGCGCAATACGGAGAATGTTGCGTACACCCTCCGTATGGTGCAGGATTACTGTAAAAAGGCAGGAGCGGAGTTCGTTTTCACCGTTGCGCCGAACAAGAACACGCTGTATCCCGAGAACATGCCCGCGCGCTATGTGCAGCTTGACTGTCCGAGTAACCTCGACGCATTGAAGCCGGCGCTTGCAAGAAACGAAGTCTGTTACGCGGACCTGAAGCAGGCATTTCTCGATGAGCCGCGCGTATTCTATCATCCGCAGGATTCCCACTGGACCTATGAGGGCGGCTTCCTCGCTTATCGGACCATCATGGATAAGCTTGCTCCGAGAACCGGCACGCTTTTGACCATGACCTATACCGAGCGGAGAGACTGGGATTCGGACCTTACGAACATGATTTATCCGAACGCGCCCGATATCGACCCGCAGGTTTATCCGGATATCAATTACTCCTTCCAGACGAAGACACCGAACGTGTTCGATGAGGCGCTGGTAATTGAGACCTACGGCGGTCCGGGGGAAGGAACGGTTCTGATGTTCCGTGATTCCTTCGGAAATACGACCTGGAGATACTTCGCGCAGACGTTTGAGAAGGCGGAGTTCCAGCGTGCGGTGCCGTACCGCATGAGCTCGGTGGAGCGGCTCGGCGCGGACGTCGTCATATTGGAAATCGTTGAGCGGAATCTGATTAACCTTGCGGAGAAGGCGCCGATGATGGCGGCTCCGACGGAGAAGATTGAGATTCTCGATGCCTACGACATGTCGGCCGGCGAAACCCGGATCGAGTACGAATCCGTTACCGGCTACTGTCATATCTACGGCACGATCGATGAGCGGTATCTCGGCGCCAAATACAAAGCATATATCATAGCCGGAACCGAAGAAGATAAGATATTCTACGAGGCGTTCCCGATTTACGAGAAGGAGCTTCTCGGGGCGGAGATCACGAAAGACAACGGCTTCTCCGCATATATACCGGAGTCCGAAAAGGACCGTGTACTCGGCATTCTCGTGTACACCTCCGGACAGTATTACATCAAAAAGGAGTCAAAATAAATGGAAAACCGTTTGCAGCTTTATAACACACTTACCAAGAAGGTGGAACCCTTCGTACCGAATGTTGACGGAAAGGTCGCGATGTACACCTGCGGCCCGACCGTGTATCATTTTGCGCACATCGGTAATCTTAGAAGCTACATCCAGGAGGATGTTCTTGAGAAGACGCTTCGTTATCTCGGCTACGACGTGAAGCGCGTTATGAACATTACCGACGTCGGCCATCTGACCGACGATGCCGATTCCGGCGAGGACAAGATGTTAAAGGGTGCGCAGCGTGAGCACAAGACCGTTATGGAAATTGCGAAGTTCTATACCGACGCGTTCTTCTCGGATTGCGCAAAGCTGAATATCAAGACGCCCGACGTTGTGGAGCCCGCGACGCACTGCATCCCCGAGTTTATCCATATGATCGAAGTGCTCCTTGAGAAAGGCTACGCTTATCAGGCCGGGGAAAATGTGTACTTTGACACCTCGAAACTGAAGGAATACTTTGTCCTTACGAACCACAGCGAGGATTCGCTCCTTGAGGGCGTCCGCGACGATGTGGATGTGGACCCGAACAAGAAGAACAAGAACGATTTCGTTCTTTGGTTTACGAAGTCCAAGTTCGAGGATCAGGCCCTCAAATGGGACAGCCCTTGGGGTGTAGGTTATCCCGGCTGGCATATCGAGTGCTCGTGCATCAGCATGAAGCATCTCGGCGAGTATATGGACATTCACTGCGGCGGCGTGGACAATATCTTCCCGCACCACACGAACGAGATCGCGCAGTCCGAGTCTTATCTCGGACATAAGTGGTGCAATTACTGGTTCCACGTACAGCACCTGAATGACCGCGAAGGCAAGATGAGCAAGTCAAAGGGCAACATCCTGACGGTATCCGTTGTTCAGGAGAAGGGCTACGATCCGCTCGTATACAGATTCTTCTGCCTTCAGTCGCATTA
>DBWJ01000040.1 GCA_002308955.1 Lachnoclostridium sp. UBA1241
CGACCTCTTGATCCCAAATCAAGCACCCTAGCCAAACTGGGCCACACCCCGTCAGCGCTTTTCCATTATATTACGAGGTATTTCAAAAGTCAACAAAAATATTCGGGCATTTTGCGTGGGATTTTCCGTAGTTCTTTCTGCAAAGTTTAACATGCTTACTAAGGCGGAGTTTTAAAGAATTCCTTCCTTCGTAAGCAGTTCGCGCATGGCCCGAAGAGCCCTTCCGCGGTGGCTTATCGCGTTCTTCTCTTCAGGGGGCAGCTGCGCCGTCGTAACGCCCCGTTCAGGAAGGAGGAAAATCGGGTCGTAACCGAAGCCGTTCTCGCCGGCCTGCTTATCATTGATTGCGCCCTCTACGGTTCCGCGCACCACCCACTCACGTCCGTCCGGAAGAACGCATGCAATCGCGCAGACGAACCGCGCGGTACGCTCCTCCGGCGGCACCTGCATGGCGCGGCCGATGATATAGTTATTCTTGATGTCATACGACGTGTCTTCGCCCATGAACCGCGCGGAATAGATGCCCGGCGCGCCGCCCATGCAGTCGACCTCAAGCCCCGAATCGTCCGCCATCGCCATGATTCCGCCGGCCTTGCTGACCGCGCGGGCCTTGATTAGGGCGTTCTCCTCGAAGGTCTTTCCGTCCTCGACAATGTCGGCGACAATCCCGGCTTCCTTCATTGAAAGGATCTCCGGAATGCTGTCCCCGAGAATCTCTCGGATCTCACGCATCTTCCCCTGGTTTCCTGTAGCGAATACCAATCTGTTCATCTTCTTTGTTCCTTTACGTATAATCGTCTTCTTCCGAAGTCTCTTCTGCAAGCTGCTTCTCCCTCTGCTCCCGCATCTGTCTGCGTTTCTCTTCGCGCTTCGCCGCATCCTTCTTCGGAAGAATTACAAAATATAAGATGCCGACGCCAATCAACAGAACTGCCGCAACAACAATCAAAGCAGGCAGAAAATCTCCGTTTTTCCCGGTATTCTCTCGGGGTGTTCCGGCAGGGGAATCAGACAAATTCTCTACAACCGCGGTCGGAGTTGGGGTGTCCTCATTTGCCGAAGGAGCCGCTGTCGGGCTCACCTCAGATTGTTCATTCGCTTTCGGATGATTGACAAATGTAATCGGATAATAAGCTCCGTGGTTTCCGTATGGCAACGTATAGGTTTCTCCCAGGCTGTAATCGGCAAGCCTTCGAAATCGGTTTTCTTCCACCCTTTCCAAAGCAACATCAAATAATCCGTCTCCGTTCAAATCAAAAATGGTTCCTCCGGAATAGTAGCCTGTACCGCTGGACTCTATAACACTTTCAAGAAAACTCGTTCCGAACGGGATTTCGGCATATCCGTCGGACAAATCGATTGTAAGCGGTTTTTGCTCAATCTTTTGAAATACCGGCTTTATTTCAATTGCGTGATCAGGCATCCGGAATACCCATTCTGCATCAATGGTATAATCCATTTTGAAATCTTTCGCTTCAAATCCGATGAAAGCCTGTCCAACCGGTTCGACCAGCCTCGACTTGTCCACAAACAGATTCTGCCCTTCGGCAGCTCCGAGAATCGTGGAATACTTGTCCGCATATAAGCCCTGCAGCCCGATTCGCAGGTTTTCATCCGCGCAATTGATCGGATAAATCTCGCCTGCCCCGGGAAATCTCACGGTAATCGCCGTATAAATGGCTTCACCGGTTTGCAGCGGCTCGTACATGGAAAACGTCATAGTTTCCGGACTCCGTCCGTTTACCTGAACCGCATCCATGCTGACGTTTTTTGCGTATTCATCCATCACCGGCGAGAAATCATAATACCAGTAGAAAAAAGATTCATCCAGTTTACGGCCGGTTTGCTGCAGTTCTGCTTGCATGTCATACGGAAGCGGGGCTATCCATTTCTCCCCGTCACGAATAAAGTTGAGTACGATTGCCTCACAGCTCTTCACCTGCGCGGTATAAGAAATATCACACGCGGGCATGAAGATTTCCTCACGCAGATAAGAACCCCCGTTCATGCTCGCATTCTTCGTAAGGTTCTCGTAAGCCGGCGAAGCGATAAATCCCTTATCAATTGCTTCCATCGCTTTCCGGTCGTAGATGATTCTGATTTTCTCACCCGGAGCAGCCTCAGTGATGGTTTCCCCTTTCATATTCTCGGCGTGTCCGCCATTCACGGTAATCCGGTGTGTGCTCTTCACATTTTCGGCGGGAAATACGAAGGTGTACGGCCAATAAGGCGCTGTTGCTTCTCCGTCAATCCTATATGTCCCGGTTATGCTTGAGGTCGGAAGCGGAATCATATACACATGCCAGGGCAATCCTGCGTCTATGATTGCTCCGTATTCTACACCGTATACAACGTAAAGACAGGCATCATACGTTCCGTCACTGTCTAAATCCATCAGAAAAAGGCCTTCATCTTCGCTTTCATCCAACGGAGGTATGGCAAAATCAGAGATATTCGGCTTCCGGTATGGGTCATCATCCACGATGCAGTATCCGTTCGACATTTCGAATGTCAAAGGCGTCTGCGCTTCCGTTTCCGCCGCGAGGATTACGTCCGCGGCGGGCATATGGAATTCTGCGGCACCCCACATACGCCTGTCAACAGAATCATACCTATTGTGCTGCCCGGTCAACTCCGAATTCCATGCCGTAACATATTCCCCCTCGAGGTTATCCGGGACAAGGAACAATACAGTTCCCGGGGCGGCGGACGTAACCGTTTTTCCGTCCTCGGTCTCCGCATGTCCTTTTTCCATCGTAACTGCATATTCTTTCCGAATCGGCTCATCAGGGAAAAGAAACGTCACTTCGCTGAACCTTTCATCCTTGATGTCTTTAAATGTGATTGAGCCGCGGATGCTGCACTCGGAAGTCGGAATTAAAAACCAGCGACCCGGCATTGCTCCGTCCACGTCCGACCAATCTGCACCGTCTGCCAGGACATCATATGTCCCGTCGCCGTCCAAATCAACTTTCTCGCCCCAGATATAGCAGTAACTGATCTCGTCTTCTCTTTTGTGCGCGATTCTTTCGACTGCAAGGCATATCGCTGCCTGATCGTAGTCTGAATAAGTCTTCTCATAGTATCCTTTTGTCAGGTCTATCACGAGCGGTTCCGGCGTTTTCTCCTGACTGCCGTCCTCTGCTGCCAAAGCGACTGAAGCCGTTCCCGGCATACATAACAGAAGCAGCGCTGCCAGCACACAAAGCAGGCGTCCGATTTTGCTTCTTCTCATCGATTCTTCCCCCTAAACAAATTCACTGTTCTTCCGATTTCGAAGCACCTCTCGGCGGCTTCGGCCCGAGATACTGGTAGAAATACGTCCGGATCATGCCGTTATAAATCTTGCGGTTCCGGTCGGCCTTGCGGCCGATGTAACGCTCGGCGTCCTCGTACGACGTGATAATGTAGTACGACCAAGTGTCGAGCTTTTTGAACGTCTCGCCGATATCCTTGTAAAGGCCCGGAAGCGCTTCTTTTTCTTCAAGACGCTCACCATAAGGCGGGTTTGTCACGATAAATCCGTATTTCTTCGGATGCGACAGTTCCTGCATCGGCCGCACCTGAAAATGAATCTGGTCCGCAACCCCTGCCATCTCCGCGTTCTGCCTTGCAATCTTAATCGCGTCGCGGTCAATGTCGAAGCCCTGAATCTGCAGCTTTACGTCATGAATCTCCTGACTTCTCGCCTCCTCGCGCGCTTCGTCCCAATACTTTGCGGGTATGCGCTCGCGGAAGCTTTCCGCCTGAAAATGCCGGTTTACGCCGGGTGCTATCTTAAGTCCCTTAAGTGCCGCTTCAATCGGAATCGTGCCACTGCCGCAGAACGGGTCCACGAGGATGCGGTCCTTATTCCAGGGCGTCAGCGCAAGAAGGGCTGCTGCCAGCGTCTCACTGATCGGCGCCTTGCCGACGAGCTTGCGGTAGCCGCGCTTGTGAAGCGATTCGCCTGATGTGTCAATGGTTACGGTGAAACGGTCCTTGAGCGCCGAAACGCGGATTGGATAAGCATTTCCGGTCTCCGGGAACCACGCGATGTGGTAGCTCGCCTTCATGCTTTCCACCATGGCTTTCTTCATGATGGACTGGATATCGGAAGGACTGAACAACGCGCTCTTGACGGTCGTTGCCTTCGCTACCCAGAACTTCGAATCGGCCGGAAGAATGTCCGCCCACGGAAGCGCCTTCGTTCTCTCAAACAGCTCATCGTAAGTCGTTGCCTTGAACGAGCCGATCTTCCAGAGCACGCGCTCCGCTGTCCGAAGCCCGATATTTGCGCGACAGAAAGCATGCTCGTCACCGGCCCATGTGATGCGCCCGTCCTCCACCTGAACAATCTCGTAACCGAGGTCCGCAAGTTCCTGTTTTAAAACGCTCTCAAGCCCGAAATGGCAGGGAGCGATGAATTCGTATCTGCCCATATATACTCCCAAAAAGGCTTCTTCAGATGCATCACCCGAAGAAATGCCGGTTCTTCCCAATCAACTACCACGCCATTGTACCATAAAGCCCCTGAGATTGCAAAAGTTTCATCCCGTTTATACCTTTTTTCTCCCGGGTATGCCCCTTCTTCCGTTTGATTCAGCCATTCTCTCGTGAAAAAGCATACCTCCAGGCTGTTTAGGCTCCCAGGTATGCCCCTCTGCCCGGAGAGCAGGTGAAGGCTCCGCGAAAATGGCATACCTACAAGACGTTTTAGCTCCCGGGTATGCCCCGCTAGCCAGATAGCAAGTAAAGGCTCCGCGAAAAGGGCATACCTGCGAGGAGTTTTAGTTCCCGGGTATGCCCCGCTAGCCTGATAGCAAGTAAAGGCTCCGCGAAAAGGGCATACCTATGAGAAGTTTTAGCCTCTAGGTATGCCCCATCAGCCGGAAAGCAGGCGAGGACTCCAAAACATAAGCGGGGGGGCTCCAAAAGAACTCCAAAAGATATGAATTCTTCCCCATTATTATGAAATTCGCTCTTGACTTTTGGAAGAAAGCAATATACAATACACTTTGTTGCGAAGCAATGTGTGCATGTAGCTCAGCTGGATAGAGCACTTGGCTACGGACCAAGGTGTCGGG
>DBWJ01000085.1:0-24571 GCA_002308955.1 Lachnoclostridium sp. UBA1241
CAGCTCTGGTGGGGTCACCGGATTCCCGCCTTCTACTGCGACGACTGCGGCGAGATGGTTGTAACGAAGGATGACACCGCGATCTGCCCGAAGTGCGGCAAGCCGATGCGTCAGGATCCCGACACGCTCGATACCTGGTTCAGCTCTGCACTCTGGCCGTTCTCGACCCTCGGCTGGCCCGAGAAGACAAAGGAACTCGAGTATTTCTATCCGACGAGCACGCTTGTAACCGGCTACGATATTATCTTCTTCTGGGTAATCCGTATGATGTTCTCCGGTCTCGAGCATATGGGCGAGGTTCCGTTCAAGACGGTTCTGATCCACGGCCTCGTAAGAGACTCCCAGGGCCGGAAGATGAGCAAATCCCTCGGAAACGGTATCGATCCTTTGGAAGTAATCGACAAGTACGGCGCCGACGCGCTCCGTCTTACCCTTGTAACCGGTAATGCTCCGGGCAATGACATGCGTTTCTACTGGGAGCGTGTGGAAGCCAGCCGTAACTTTGCCAACAAGGTTTGGAACGCCAGCCGCTTCATCATGATGAACATGGAGCAGATGGGTGAAGACGGCAAGGTAACGACGGTTGACAAGGCGACGCTTACCGATGCCGACCGCTGGATCCTTTCGAAGGCCAACGAGCTGACGAAGGCCGTTACCGAGAACATGGAGAACTTCGACCTCGGAATCGCCGTAGGCAAGATCTACGATTTTATCTGGGAGGTTTTCTGTGACTGGTATATTGAGATGGTTAAGCCGCGCCTGTACGGCGAGGATATGACCGCGAAGAAGGCAGCCATCTGGACGCTTCGGACCGTTCTGAAGGCTTCCTTAAAGCTCCTTCATCCGTATATGCCGTTCATTACCGAGGAAATCTACCGCACCCTTGCGGATGCCGAAGGAACGCTTACCGACGACACCTCCATTATGGTTTCCGCATGGCCCGAGTTCGACCCGGCGTACGATTTCCCGAAGGAAGAGGAAGCCGTTGAGCTGATCAAGACCGCGGTTACCGCGATGCGCGGACTCCGTAACGACATGAACGTTCCGCCGTCAAGAAAGGCCAAGGTTTACGTAGTTTCCGGCAAGCAGCACGTTCGTGATATCTTCGAGGGCAGCAAGCTTTTCTTCGCGACTCTCGGAAGCGCGAGCGAGGTGGAGATCCGCGAGAACAAGGACGGAATCGATCCCGACGCGGTTTCGGTTGTAATCCCGGATGCGACGATTTATATGCCATTTGCCGATCTTGTAGACGTAGCGAAGGAGATTGAGCGTCTCACGGCCGAGAAGACCCGCCTTGAGGGCGAGCTGAAGCGTTCCCACGGAATGCTTTCTAACGAGAAGTTCATCTCGAAGGCTCCGGCAGCTAAGATTACCGAGGAGAAAGAGAAACTTGCGCGTTACGAAGCAACGCTTGCGCAGGTGGAGGAACGCCTCTCGCATCTTCGGAAATAGTGAAATTGCTTGATTTTTTCGGGCGGTGTTGGTATCATAGATTCTGTATCGGCACTGCGTAAGCAGTGGTGTTTGTCTTCTTTTGAAGGTAAGGGAGGAAGCCATGATTAGTTTTGATGAGGAACTGGCGAAATACGGTCCCAGTCTGGAAATCAGCCAGGCGGAAGAGGCCGTACTGAGCCGTGAGATTATCGATGTCGCAGATATCATTGAGAAGATATTGCAGGATAAGAAAGAGCTGTAAAGGGAGAACGGTATGATTTGTCCGAAATGCGGCGCGAACATGACGCTTAAGAAGGGCGTCTGCGCCAAATGCGGATACGATATTGAAGTCAGCCAGAAAACCCGCAAGTATTCCTGCTATTATTACAATCAGGGTCTTGCGAAGGCACAGATCCGGGATCTTTCCGGCGCCGTCGACATGCTGAACCGTGCACTTAAGGTCAGCAAGAAGAACGTGGATGCCAGAAACCTTCTCGGTCTGATCTATTTCGAAATGGGTGAGGTTGCCCTTGCCATCGAGGAATGGATCATCAGCAAGAGTTATCTGGAAGAGAACAACCCCGCGACCCGTTATCTGCAGATTCTGCAGAACAACGCGGCCAAGGTGGAGAATTACAATGTCGCGATCCGTAAATACAATGCAGCGGTTGAGCTGGCGCTTCAGGGCGGTGACGATCTGGCGCTGATTCAACTGAAGAAGGCCGTGCAGCTGAACCCGCGGTATGTCCGCGCGTGGCAGCTTCTGGCGCTGCTTTATATGAAGCACGGGGAGAACGACCGCGCAAGACGCTGTCTGAAGCGGACGCTTTCCATCGATATCGCCAATACGACGTCCATCGGATATCTGAAAGAGATCCGTAAGATCAAGCGTATGGGCAGACAGCTGCAGGTGACGGTAACAGAGCCCGCGGAGGTCAATTCCGAAACGGAAGAGATGAAGGGTGAGGTAAAGGGTTCGATTCTGCCGAAGTTCCGGTACGAAGAGGACAAACCGGATTACCGGTCCTTTATATGCCTGTGCGTCGGACTTTTCGTCGGCATCATGTTCGTCTTCTTCCTTGTCATTCCGAGCGTTAAGACCGGAATGCGGGAGGAATTCAAGCTGAAGCAGCGGGAATTCGGCGAACAGCAGTCCGGATATCTTGCCGAGCTGGACGCTCTTGAAAAAACCAACGAATCGCTGCAGTCCCGTCTTGAAATGCAGGAACTGGAACTGGAAGCAACCAAGACCGAGCTTGAGAATGCTGCGGATAAGGCCGGCGGTGTGAACGTATTCCGTATGGTGGATTACTATCTGAAGCTGAAGCGGTCCGGGGATACTTCCCGTATGAACCTGTTCATTTTGCAGACAAGACTGCGTGCCATTTCCCAGCAGGAGATGTCGAACTCCTTTGTAAAGTCGATCGTGGAACGCGTGGAGTCGGATTATCCCGACGTTTACAATGTCACGATGACCAGCGCGGAGCTTTACGAGGAAGGAACCAACCTGTATTCGAAGGAGCGTTTTGCGGATGCGCTTGAGTACTTCATCTGCGCGTACGAAAAGTCTCCGGATAATGAGAAGAACCTTTTCTACCTGGCAAGAAGCTATCATATGACCAGGGATTATGCAAATGCCAAGAAATACTATACGGAGTATTTGGAGCGTTTCCCGAGCGGTGTTTACTATTATTCCGTTCAGGAACAGCTGAGCTGGATCGACTAAGGATTCCGGCTCTGTCGCGGGAGAGATTATGAAGAAGTTTTTGAAACAATTGAATTGGAAACGACTGCTGCTTCGAACCGGCATCGTTCTCGGCGTGACCGTCCTTATGGCGGTCATTGCTCTGTTCTCGGTTCTTTTGATCATCAACTACGGACCGAGCAAGCGGGCGCACAAGGTGTTCGTAAAGTCGGTCCGCGAGACGAGCGCTATAGGATTTCTCGGAGACTGGTTTACGACCAAGGAGGAACTGGCGGCAATCATCGCCGAGAATTCCATCGAGGAAATCGACGAGATCACGGATGTTTCGCTGATCCGTATTCCGACCAAGGCCCCGGACAATCCGGAAGGTCCGAAGGAGCGGGAGAAGGTTGTTGTTTATCTTGAGAACGGTGAGGAGAAGGTGGTTACGCCCGCCAGTGACGGACGCGTTTATGACCGCCTGATTCTCGATGAGGACGGAATCATTATCACCGAGGTTTCGGGATCCACTTATTTCGGCCATATGATGATTGTCTTGGACCCGTCCCGCGTATTCGTCGGCGTATGCCAGAATGTCGGAAACCCGAATGCGTCGGGTCAGAAGGTTTCCCAGATCATGGAACGATACGGAGCCGTTGCTGCAACCAACGCAGGCGGTTTTGACGACCCGAACGGACTGGGAAGCGGAACGATTCCGCTCGGTTTCTGCTATTCCGAAGGGAAGCGCGTTCATAACGGAGGATCAGGCCTTCTCATCGGATTTGACAAAAACAACATTCTCGTGGTCGGCAATATGTCAACTGCCAAGGCGGACGAGATCGGAATCCGCGACGCGGTGACGTTCGGTCCGGCTTTGATTGTAAACGGCAATCCGGCGAACATTTCCGGCACAAGCGGCGGTCTGAACCCGAGAACCGCAATCGGCCAGCGCGAAGACGGTGCCGTGCTGCTTCTCTGTATCGACGGCCGGCAGGCAAACTCCCTTGGTGCAACCTATGCCGATCTGATTGAGATTTTCCTCGACTTCGGGGCAGTTAACGCCGCCAACCTGGACGGCGGAAGCTCTGCGCTTATGATGTATAAAGGCAAGGATGTTTCGAGCCGCTCCAACCTGATTAGCGACCGGTACCTTCCTACGACGATTCTTGTGAGGGGACTGGAATGAGAAAGAAGAAAAGCAGCAAATTCAAGGTCGGCATGATCGTATATATCGTGGTTCTTGCTTTTGCGATTCTGATCATGGACGAACTTCTCTGGACCAAGCTTGAGTACTATGAGGTCACCGAGCAGGCCAAGGAGAAGGAGCAGAAGAAAAAAATCGAAAAGGCCAAGCAGGAACGTCTTGCGGCGATGTTAACCCCTTCGGTTACGCCGACTCCGACGCCGGCGCCGATTTACATGGAGACGATTAAGATCATCAAACCCGTGGAAGCCGTCTGCTACCTCGGCGGAGAGCCCTACAACGGCGAGGAAGCCGTATGGGTACCGGAGGAGGACGATGTAACATTTGCCTCCCTTACGGATGTAACCTCGCAGTATGCGGAATACAAGGGCGTTTTGGATGACCTGATTCCGAAGCTTGAGAGCACGACGGTCACGATTGAGAAGGGCACGAGCATCTCCTTTAGGGATGCGGACGGAAACTCGGTCGGAACGAAGGAATCCACCGCCAAGATTGAGGTGGACGGCCAGATGCGCACAATCCGCGCTCTGATCTGCCCCTACTACTGCACGATGGACGATTACGACGAGCTCACACAGATGGGCTTCGAGTTTCTCGTGAAGTTCTGCCTGTTCTGCTCGAACGACAAGAGCGCGTCCGAGATGCGGCCTTACTTCCCGAATAATTCGCAGTACTATACCGTTATTTCCACGCTCGACAATACCTGGTTCAACAAGCACAACAAGCCGCCGACATACACGGAGCAGACCGTGCGGGAATACATCGGCTACAACGATTCGCTTGTGTATATGGACCTGACCATGCACCAGAGCTTCGTCGCGTCCTACACGGGACAGCAGTTTGACTCCCTCGTGGAGCACCCGATCTGGTTCGTAAAGATTGACGGCAAATGGAAAGTCGCCTCGATTATCTTCAACGCCCAGGAATTACGGGAGAAGAATTAAAACTTGCACAATGATAACAGGAGTATTACAATACTCTTGTATCCGGAAGCATAGCTCAGCCGGGATGAGCGTTCGCCTCACACGCGAAAGGTCAGGGGTTCGAGCCCCCTTGCTTCCACACTACCCTAGGGGCCGTCGCCATGCGACGGCTCCTTTGTTATGTTGAAAGGCACGCCCGCGGCGTGCTTTTTTGCATAAAGAACGGGCCGTCGCATGGCGACAGCCCTTGAATGCGGGGGAATTCCGTTTTTTACTACGGATAGTTGAATTCTTCACGTGGTCTGTAGTAATTCGGAAGCTTGCTGGGGTCTGAAAACAGGGCAATTCCCGATGGATTACTACGGAGAATGGAAGAATTCAACCGGCCCGTAGTAAAAATTTGCGTCTATGTCTGAAGAGAGTGTTGAATTCGGCAATCTTTTACTACGGAATAGCAGAGAATCTTTAGCAGCCGTAGTAAAAATAGCTTCAGTATGCCAAAAGGGCCTTAAATCCCGGAAATCTTTACTACGGACATGTATGCTTTCTCCGGATTACCGTAGTAAAATTAGAAAACCGTTTGATTGGAAGTCTCTGCTTCCAACGAAAAAGGGCCGTCGCATGGCGACAGCCCTTGGTCTCTTGGTGTATTGTATAGGTATCAGTATCAGTCCCCGGCGTCGAAGTGCTCGAGCAGGGATTTCTTCTCGAGCGGCTTGCTGTCGCCGTGTCGTACGAACTGCATCGTGATGAACGCAAGAATCATGAACACGACAGAGTACGGGAACAGGGTGCGGTAACTTACGTGTTCGAGGAGAGCGCCCGATGCGATCGGGGTGAACACCTGCGCCGCCATGGAGAAGGTGTAATAGTATCCGGTGAAACGGCCGATGTCTTCCGCCTCGCACATGTCGACAACCATCGGCAGGGAGTTTACGTTGATTGCGGCCCAGCCGAAACCGATCAGGGCGAAGAAGAGCACCGCGGAGATATGGTATTTGGTGAAGAAGAACAGTGCCGCATAGCTGACAGCCATTGTCACGACGCCGATCAGGATCATCTTCTTACGGCCGGTCTTGCCGGACAGAATTCCGATCGGGAGGTAGCTGACAACCGCAACCGCGGAAGCAATCAGCAGGCAGTCCGCGTAGCCGCTTCCGATGTCCCAGACCTCGGTCGCGTAGCGGGAGAATGCCGTCGTTACGGCGTTATACGCGATATACCAGAAGGCTACCGAGAGGAGAATCATAATGAGACTCCGGACAACGGGCTTCGGCATCGGAGCGCGCTCGCCCGCGGGCGTAAAGGAAGGCGTCTCGGGAGTCGGGTCCATCGAAATACCGGCGGCAGCGCATTCTTCATTGACCTTCGCAAGAAGGCTCTTTTCATGTACGGTGATCGCAAGAACAATGACACTTAAAAGCATCAGCGCGCCGATGACCGCGAACAGCGGAAAGTAGGACGGCCGCTCCTTGGCGTCTCCGCCGAGGATCTTGATCATAATAAGCGCGTAGATGAAACCGACGGCGCCCATCAGGTTAATGACCGCGTTTCCTTTGCTGCGCAGAGGAGGCGGTGTCAGATCCGGCATCAGCGCCACGGCGGGAGAACGGTACAGGCTCATCGAAAGAAGCAGCAGGAACAGGATGCCGATGAAAAGCGGAAGCTTTCCGGGTGCGTCGGCAACCGTCAGAAGCATCAGAAATGCAATCGAAAGCACCATTCCGACGTAGATAAACGGGGAGCGGCGGCCGAGTTTTGAATTCGTCCGGTCGGACCACACGCCGAACAGCGGAAGCAGGAACAAAGCAAGCACGTTGTCGGCGGCCATGATGACGCCGGTCCAGGTTTCCCCGAGTTCGAAGGTGTTCTTCAGAATCAGCGGAATAATACTGTCATACATCTGCCAGAAAGCGGAAATCGCCATGAAAGCGAATCCGATCAGGATGGTTCTTCTGTAATTGAGTTTCATCTTGTCCTCCGGAAAATGGGATAGATAACGATTACTTTCAGTATATACGAACTCATCGAAAAGCGAAAGAGATTTTTATCCGAAAAGCAAAAGAAAAGCGAAAGAAAAGCTAAAGAAAAGCGAAAGAAAAGCGAAAGGGACTCTTGTCCGTCTTTACAAAAAAGCCCGAATTGGATACAATAAAGAGGCGGCCGGTTTCGATTTGCGGCCCTTGGAGGAAGATGAAGTATTTCTTGAAAAACAGAGTTCTTTCGGCAGCAATCATCAAGGTGGTTTCGAATGCGGTTCTTGTGCTGTGCCTTCACAGATCCCTTAAGCTTTGGAACTACGGGCTGTTCGGAAGCCTTGCCGATACGTACGGAAGCGTCCGGGATTTTCTTGCGAAGGTAATCGGTGTCGAAATCGGTTATCCTTTGTATCTGATCGGCGGGATGCTTTTTTATATGCTTCTTTATCTGGCAGCAGTATGGGTGATCCCGATCGTCAACGAAAGAGGATACGTCCTTTTCGCCCTAATCTGTGTAGCCGATTCGCTGCTTCTGATGTACCCCTGCAAAGAACTGCTGCTTGTCATGTTCGGGATTCTTCTGATTGCGGCGCTCCGCCTGGAAGGACCGAAGCGGTATATATTCGCGGGAATTCTATATGTGCTTGTGGCATTTGCCGTATCGCCGTATCTGCTGATTGCGGTTCCGGTTTACCTTTGCGTGCGCGCTTGGGAACGGAGCGGCCGGTGGGGCATCTGGGCGTTTCTTCTGCTGCTTGCGGTATTCTGCATCCTGTATGAAGCCGGCGTTTTCCTGTTTTTGCTTGATTACCGTCCGGAGAGCTTCTCGGGCGCCACGGGCTTCGTGAAGACATTTCCCGAGGAGAATTACGCGGGTCATGTTTCCTACTACATTCTCGACTACCTGTACATCCTCGGAAGGCTGCTGGTGCCCTATGAGGTGTTCGCAAAGGGCAATCCTGTTCTGATCGTGTATTTCTTCCTGCAGGTTGCGTCGCTCGTCAGCGTGTTCATCATAATCCTCGGCGAGTTCTCCGTGGACCGGAAGAGCTCGTTCACCCACAGCGACCGGATGCGCGCGGACGTGCTGACGGCGCTGATTGCCGTCTACGCGGCTATGGCAGTCTACATTCCGGATTACGCCGCGGCCATGCGGATGCTTGCGGGGCTGTATCCGATGTTCCTGTTCCTTTATTTCGGAACCGCGCGCAGATCGTTCCTTTCGAACGTCGCAGCGGAACGGGAGCCGCTCCTTCCGGTACATGTGACGGATGCCTCCGCAGAGAAAGAAGACCAGACGGAGAAGTCCTCGAAGAAACCTATGAAGAAACCGGTAGCGGAAACCGCCGAAGCGGACGAAGACGAAGATTACTTATAAAAAATTCATATCGGACATAAAAAGGGAAGCAGCCATCAAAAAGTTCATCTGAAAACTCTTTGATGGCTGCTCCCCGCGCGTAATATAAAGAGGATAGAAAACCAACAATGTCATCACCGGGTCTTGTACCCGGTCCTTTTCTATAGAGAATAGCACATCGGAAAAGAAAAAGCAACGGGAAATTACATCTGCTTTTTCACAATTGTATACTCGTTTCCGTACTGGAAGAACGGACACTCGAAGTGGTGGCCGGCAAGGAAATGCGCCATCTCGTCTTCATCAAGATCTTTCGTGCAGATATAGCACTCCTCATCTTCGTCATATTCATAAAACATGCAGTATTCGCAATTGGAAGGAATCTTTCCCATCTTCAAAAACTCCCGGCTTTACACAATTTGAACATTGAAACGGAATATGCCCGCCCGGCGAAAGTGCCGGGTTTAGGTTCACGCGTCGAAAACAAAATACTACGGCTCGGCCGGCGGAAGTGTCGGATCCGGGCTCGGCGTCGGACTCGGGGTCGGCGGTTCGGTATGAAGCGGACATTCCTTGTCCTCTTCGGGCGTCATAATGTATTTCGTATCCTTGGTGCCGCCGTGCTCCTTGGCGAGCTCGGTTTCGACCTTGATCAGGTATACACGTTCTTCGGTATTCGGACAGTATTCGGTTGCGCGGCAGCCGGAATCCTTACACATCGTAACCTTCTCGTGGCAGGTACAGGTTTCGTAAGGAACGGTTCCCTTTGCGAAGATCTCCGTTCTCATGCAGCTCTCATCCGGAGTCTTGTCGCATACGCCCGGAACCGCGAGCTTGCCGCATTTCGTACACACGGTGGCGGAAACGATGGAGCTCGGACGCACAAACTGCTTGGGCTCGCAGCCCTTGATCTTGTGGACGTCCTCCATGACATTTCTCCACATGACACGGTAATAGTTGTTATCCGTCTGCGGAAGGTTGTCATCATAACCGCTCCAGATAGCGGCGCAGTAGTAAGGCGTGAAGCCGACGAACCAGAGGTCGACGTTGTCGTGGGCCGTACCGGTCTTACCTGCTACCGGAATATTCAGCGACTGGAAACGGCACTTGGTACCGGTACCGATTGTCGTCGTGTCAATCATGGCGCTTGTCAGAAGATAAGCGGTAGAAGTCTTCATAACCTGCGTATAATGCATGTCGTTATTCAGAAGAAGCTTGCCGTCATGATCGAGAACGTAGGTATAGTATCTGGGCTCCACATATACGCCCTGGTTGGCAATCGCGGAATACGCGCCGGTCATCTCGAGAACGGAACAGCCGGTGGTCAGACCGCCGAGGGCGATGGAGTAGTTGTAGTCGTTGGTCTTGTTGTTATCGGTTACGATATGCTTGAAGCCGAGCTTCTGAAGATAATCCACGGAAGTTCTCGGGCCGACCTTCTCGATACAGCGGACGGCGACGATATTCAGCGAGTTGTAGATACCCTCACGGATCGGCTGCAGGCCTCGGAATTCGTCGCTGTACCAGTTATCTACGGTCGTGTTGACGGTTCCGGGGTAGATATAATAGGAATCGTCAAATGTGGACGCAAGCGTGAAGCCTGCGGCATCCAGTGCCGGAAGGAAGGACGCCACAACCTTGAAGGTGGAACCAGCCTGACGGTAGGTACCGCTGGCACGGTCAAGCACACGGTTACCGACTTTCTCGCCGCGGCCGCCGTACTGGGCGACAACCTCGCCGGTAGCGGGATTTATGATAACCATTGCGCACTGCGGCTGGAGGGAGATCGAACGGGATTCCTGCACGTTGAACTCCTCGCCGGGATGCGCGGTGCGGAACGCCTGCTTCATCGCCTCGATGAATTCGTCGAGCTTATCCTCGAGGTCATCCTTATCAAGCGTATAACTGCTGATGCCGGTGTTGCCTTTGCCTTTTTCGTGGTAATAAATCTTACGGGTATCTTTATAGTCTTTGAAATAGTTGATGAAATCCTTCAGGTGGTAGTGCGCGGCAATTCCGCTCGTGCTGACAAGCGACAGCGCGTACCGCTCGGAAAGCTGGTAATAGGAGCCTTTGCCGACCGCCGGGAAATTCGCCTCGTTCGTAAAATACGAATCCATAATGGCCTGAATCTCCTGGTCCTGCGTGGTATAAATCTGCAGGCCGCCGCTGTAGAGCATATCGTAAGCCTCGTTGCTTGAGTAGCCGGCCGTCTTCAGATCGGCGATGACCTGGTTGATCAGCGCGTCCACAAAATAAGAGTTATAGGTATTGGTCGAATCCAGCTTTGTCTGGTTCTGCTCCTGAATGCGGAGGTATACGTCCTCGGAATCCGCAAGCGCGATGAGGTACTCCTCCTCGGTGCAGAAGCCATTCTCGTAAAGGTTCTTCAGGCAGTCCTTACGACGTCTGGAGTTCTTGTCCTGGTCCTTAAGCGGGTTCGCCAGGGTCGGCGACCATGCAATCGGTGCCAGAACGGCGGCCTCGGAAATCGTCAGCTCGGAAGCGCTCTTTCCGAAGTAAACCTGAGCGGCCTTTTCGATTCCGTATGCGCCGTTGCCGAGGTTAATCGTATTCAGATAATATTCAAGGATGGTGTCCTTGTCGAGACGGTACTCAAGCTGTACCGCGAGATACTGCTCCTGTACCTTTCGGATAATCTTGTCAATCGGGGAACTTTCCTTACCGCCTTTGAACACGAGGTTCTTTAAAAGCTGCTGGGTAATCGTACTCGCGCCGTAATCGAGGCTCCGTTCCTTGAAAACGGAATAGGCGGCACGGAAGATACCGCGGACGTCGATACCGGAGTGCTCATAGAAACGTTCGTCCTCCATGGCGACGAAGCAGTTTCTGACGCCCTCGGGGATTGTCCGGATGTCGGCCTTGATACGGTTTGCGCCGGCCGAGGACAGTTCCTTCTCCATCTTCTCGCCGTTCGAGTAGAAGAGAAACGTGGAATACTTTTCAAAATCCTTGTTGCTCTCGAAAACGCCTTCGATATCCGGGGATTTCGAGATGATGCCGAGATAGCCGCCGAACGCCGAATAGGAACCGATGATGACGCACATGGCAAGAATAACAACAAAAACACGAAGCAGAAAGACAAACACGAGCGACCGGATCTTAGCCGGAAGCGAGCGCGCCTCTTTCTGCATCTTAACAATATTATAACGGCTGAAATTCATCATAAGGCTGTATTTTACTTCCTTTTCAATGCTTTCGGGATGCCCCACCGAGGCCTATTATACCATAATCCGCGAGAACTTGTAAACCGCCCGCGCTGTTACATTTTGTTAAGATTTCGCCGAAATCTGCGGGAAATGTAACAATTACGAAACAGTTAGGAGAGGATTTCACACCGGCCGTCGCACATCGCATAGGAAACGGGATCCTTGACGGTGTATTCGGCTTTGCCCGCGGTCGCGTCCTTGAGCGCTTCGATGAATGAGGACAGTTCCCCGGGAGGTACCAGAAGCGATACAAAAACCGCCTCCGCGTACTCGGTGTTGAGAATCGGATAGGAGCCGGCGCCTGCGAGGAACAGAATCTTGCCGATTCCCGTGTAGTCGGTGGTCAGATCGACGGGGATGCCGGTTCGTTTCTCGGCTACCGTACAATGCGAAAGTCCTTCGTTCACGGCGTCGCGGTAAGCGCGGACCAGCCCGCCGGTACCGAGCAGAATCCCTCCGAAATACCGCGTCACGACGACGCAGACGTTACGGACGCCGGAAGCAAGCAACGCGTCAAGCATCGGCCGCCCGGCCGTGTGGGGAGGTTCCCCGTCGTCGCTGCACCGGGTCATCTCCGCGTTGTCGCCGATGACATAGGCAGAGCAGTTGTGGCGCGCGTCCCAGTAGCGCTTCTTCGTCTGTTCGATGAAGGCCTGCGCTTCCTCTTCGGTTGTCACGGGGCAGAGCGTCGCGAGAAAGCGGGAACGCTTCTCGACAATCTCACCCTGTCCGCCTTCCTTCAGGAAGAGAATCGGAGAATCCAAGGCATGTGCTCCTTTCGACGGTGTTGTAAATCAATGATTTTCGTGCTATAATAATTATGTATAGGCTTCTAACGGACGGAGCGGAAACGGTTCTGCTCCCGGTCATAGATATAGCCCGAAGCGGCAAGCCTTCCCGTGAGCTCTTCTTCATCGATATCCTCGGTGTCGCAGAGGTCATTGAGGCTTCCGTAATAATCGCGGAGTTTTGTGTTGATAACGGAAAGCAGAATTTCCGGATCGGTCGGCAGGTACATAACAGTCTCCCTTCGCGGACGCTTTGGTCCGCCGCATCGACTATATCACATTTTCCGCCAAATGACAAACACTTGACGCAGAAAGGCGCGGCACATATGGATTTGTTTGAATATATGCATGAGAATGCCACGAAGAAACAGGCACCGCTCGCGTCGAGAATGCGTCCGGAGACGCTCGACGAGGTCGTCGGGCAGTCGCATATTATCGGAAGGGATAAACTTTTATACCGCGCGATTTCCGCGGACCAGCTGCGCTCCGTAATTTTCTACGGACCGCCCGGAACCGGCAAGACGACGCTTGCGAGAGTCATTGCGAATACGACCCGCGGCGAATTCCGCCAGATCAACGCCACCTCCGCCGGCAAGAAGGACATGGAGGAGGTTGTTGAGGAGGCAAAAAGGATTCTCGGCATGGACGGACGCCGGACAATCCTTTTCATCGATGAGATTCACCGCTTTAATAAGACACAGCAGGATTATCTGCTTCCGTATGTGGAGGACGGCACGGTGATTCTGGTGGGAGCGACGACCGAGAACCCGTATTTCGAGGTGAACGGCGCTTTGATCTCACGCTCCATCGTTTTTGAACTGTATCCGCTTACCGCGGAGGATATAAAAGGGCTTCTCAGACGTGCCATGACCGACACGCAGAAGGGGCTCGGGATGTATAACGCCGAGATTACCGACGAGGCGATGGATTTCATTGCGGACGTCGCGAACGGTGACGCGAGGAAAGCGCTGAACGCGCTGGAGCTCGGTGTGCTGACAACGGCGCCCGGAACCGACGGCGTAACGCGGATTGACCTTGCGGTAGCGCAGGAATGCATCCAGAAGCGCGCCATCCGCTACGATAAGACCGGAGACAACCATTACGATACGATTTCCGCCTTCATTAAAAGCATGCGGGGGTCCGATCCCGACGCGGCGGTTTATTACCTGGCGCGGATGCTTTACGCGGGGGAGGAAGTCACATTTGTCGCAAGAAGAATTATGATCTGCGCGGCCGAGGACGTCGGCAACGCGGACCCGCAGGCCCTGCAGGTCGCGGTGGCGGCAGCGCAGGCGGTGGAACGGATCGGAATGCCGGAATCCCAGATCATTCTGGCGCAGGCGGCAGCCTATGTGGCGTGCGCCCCGAAGAGCAATGCTTCGGTTGAGGCAATTTCCGCAGCGATGGAAGCCGTTAAGAGTGAGAAGACGCCCGCCATCCCGCCGTATCTGCAGGATGCGCATTACGGAAGCGCGGGGAAACTGGGACGCGGCGTCGGATATGAATACGCGCATCTGTTCCCGAATCATTTCAGCAAGCAGCAGTATCTGCCGGAGGAGTATAAGGGGCGGAAATTTTACGTGCCGGGAGACCTCGGCTACGAGAAGAAGATAAAGGAATGGCTCGCGTTTCTGCGCGGGGAGGGAGAAGAAAATGCTGACAACTAAGTTTACCAGAGTCCTTGCGATCCTGGTTGTCGTTTTGGAACTGGCGTCGATTGTTATGACATTTGTCGGAGCATTCATGGGCGGAGACCTCGGCAAAGGCTTCCTGTTCACCGGAATGTTCGGATTTGTTGCGGTGGCCGTGCTCGGATGGATCATGATTACGGTTTACAACCGCGTGCACCGCGAGGAGTTCGAGGTGCAGCAGATGATTGAAGAGGCAGGCAGGGAAGCAGGAGAGCCGGCTGCAGACGCAGGCGAAACTGCTTCGGAAGAGTAAGAGAAGGCAGGGAAAACCTGCTCGAAAGAGTTAGAAGGAGACAGGAATGGCAGCATCCAGATACGGAAACCGGGCCAACGTAAGATACCGCTCCGGAACGAAGCGGGCCATACGGCGCAAGCAGTTTTTATGCCTGCTGGTCGCCATGGTTCTGTGCGTTGCTTCGGGATTCGCCTATTACAGGAAAAACGTCGGCGGCAACGTGACCGAATACGCGGTGAAGCAGGGCGGCGCAACGCCGACCGAAGCACCGGTGCAGGTTGTCGAAAGAACCGATGTCGCGCCCTACGGGCTGACGCTTGACCGCTATGCGGAAGGGCTTTCGGAAGACGACATGTGGATGGAAGAATTTGAGGATAACCGTGAACGGCAGGTGGTTAAGGGCATCTACATTTCCGCGGAAATACTGAATCTGAAGTGGAATTATCTTCTGGACCTTCTCGATACGACCGAGCTGAATGCGGTTGTATTTGACATCAAAAACGATGACGGCTTCATTACCGTAAAGACCGACTCACAGCTTCTTAACAGCATGACGAATACGTATCCGATGATCGATACGTTCCAGGATAAAATCCGGATTCTTAAGGAGCACGGCGTTTATCTGATCGCGCGCGTCGTGTGCTTCCGTGATATCCGGAGCGTCCGCAGTAACGAGAGCTTCGGCGTTCATATGAAGGACGGAACGCTGATGAAGGACAGTAACGGATATACCTGGATGAATCCGTTCAACCAGGAGACCTGGGAATACCTGACCGAGGTCGGAAGAGTATGCGCCGGTTTCGGATTTGACGAGATTAACTTCGACTACTGCCGTTTCTCGACGGATGTCAAGGTAAAGGAAGCGGATTTCGGCGCTGAGATGACCAACGAGAATAAGGAAGCCGCGATTACCGGATTTGTTAAATACGCGTGTGAGAATCTGAAACCTCTGGGCGTTTTCGTTTCCGTCGATGTATTCGGCGTCGTGCTGAGCAGCACGGTGGATGCCGCAGCCGTAGGACAGAACTACGCGGACATGTCGAGTTACCTCGATTATATCTGCCCGATGGTTTATCCGTCCCATTATTCCCGCGGTTATTACAACATTCCGATTCCGGATGCCGACCCGCACGGTCTGATCTACAACGCAATGCTTGACTCGAAGAAGGTTCTTGCGGTTAATGTCGCCAAAGGGCGGTGCGCGCAGGTAAGGCCGTGGCTGCAGTCATTTACCGCTACCTGGGTAAGCGGCCACATCACCTACGGCGGCCCGGAAATCCGCGCGCAGATTGACGCAACCTACGAGGCCGGATATGAGGCAGGATGGCAGCTCTGGAACGCAACCGGTAAGTACAGTAAGGACGGCCTGCTGGAGGAATAAAAGAATGAGGCGGTTAACGCCGGCGTAGATGTGAGATAAGGACGGCCCTGAGCCGGAATAGAATAAGAGGAGGAAAGATATGAAGAAACGAATTGCCCTGTTGCTTGTTTTGATGCTTCTTGTTTCGCTTCTTGCGGCATGCGGGGAAGAAGAGTCTTCCGCCAAGAAAGGCAAAACCCGTGAAGGACAGAAGAGCTCCGCAAGCGTAACACCGACCGAAGAAGTTTCGGTAACCCCGGTTCCGACGGACGGCCCGGAGCCTACGGACGGACCGATTCCGACCGGCGAGCCCGACCCGACCCCGACACCGAGACCGGCTACGCCTACTCCCACACCGGTTAGCGGACCGGGTTCGGATGATTTCACCTATGACCGGCCGAATGTAGCTTTATTGGCATTTTCCGATTATATCGATGATATATATGCGGGTCTTACAGAGGAAGAACAGACTGATTTCCGTTTCGGACTGCTTCTCCTGAACGGAGATTATACTCCGGAGCTCTGGTGGACCGACGGTGATTATCACGCAAGCGCCGTTCATATCTGCCTCTATGACGGAAAGAATGTGAAGGAAATCGGCGCGTTCGGTTCCTTCGGCGGCTGCGGATATCTTGAATTCCAGAATGTCGTGACGAGCGAATACATGGCAATGGGAACGTCAATCTTCGGCGCCTATGAGCTGAAGGGCAAAGAATTCGTTCCGATGATCACGCTCACGCGGCAGGACCATGACGACGGAACCTCCACCTTCTATATAGACGATGAGGAGTGCTCCGAAGGAGAATACAATGAGTTGTACGATTATTACTATGATCTCGGATCGTGGGAAATCGAATACGATGACGGTATCGACCTTGCGTGGGAGATGATGTACGGAGAAGACATCGTTTCCTCCTACAACCTTTTATACCCGGAATATTTGGATTATGTTTTTGACGAAGACCCGTTTGAGTATGATGTTCCGGACGACGTACTTGAGGCTCTTGCCGGCAAATGGGAACTCACCGGCGGAGAAAACGACGGCAGGAAGTGGTCCGCATCGGATTACGGCGCAGTCAGCTATGTAACCTTCAACGATGACTGCACGGTTACGGTTGAGGACGTTGTACCCGACCCGCAGACGGAAGAATTTGAACTGCTGTTCCTGTACTGGCAGGGTCTTGTCGATGACGGCGAGAAATGGATCGTCGGCTACGAGTACGAGAGCGAGAATACGACCGACGCAGAGTATGTTTACACGCTATTGAAAGATGGGACATTGGTGCGCTTCTATTACGATTACGACAATGATAACGAAGCAATTACGTACTATAAGCGAGTCAAATAGACAATTGATTTAATAACCAAGTTACCGAGAATGATTCAAAGCAAGGGGCCGTCGCCAAGCGATGGTCCCTTCTTTTTTGTTACGGGCACGCTACGGGCATGTCCCCGAAAAGAATTGCCTGTGGCTGCTCCCTTAGCCGAGCCGAAATCACCTCTTAGAGCGGCAAGGCGCGAGGACGCCACCGAGCGGCTTTTACGCCGCTCTTAGAGGAAGTTTGGCGAGGCGTTGCAGCGCAATTCGTTCGGGGATATGCCCGTCAGGCGTGCCCTTTGAAATGCAAAAGGGACCATCGCACCAAAGTGCGACGGCCCCTTGCTTTATATATTGCTGTTGTTTATCCGAGTGTTACGATAACCTCGTGCACACCGCCGTTCGATGCCGGAATGACATTGCCGTCTACGGCCTTGCCGTCCACGGTGAGAGACTTAACGCCCTTGCATACGTGGTTCGGGTTCTTCACGGTGATGTTGTAGGTTGCGCCGCGGAACTGTCTCGTTGCGGTGAAACCGTCCCAGGCTGCCGGGATCGAAGGATCAACCTTCAGTCCGTCGAAGTCGGGCATGATACCGAGAATGTACTGGGAGATGGCAACCATATTCCAGGCGGCGGTACCGGTGAGCCAGGAGTTCTTGCCCTGACCGAAGTTCTTGCCTGTTCGTCCGATATCGGAACCGGCATCCTTGCCGCCGATCATCTGGCCGTATACATAAGGCTCGGTCTTATGGATATCACTGGTGTCTTCGGTGTAAGCCGGAGCAATCTCGGAATAATACTTGAATGCGAGGTCACCCTGTCCCGCGTAAGCGGCAGCACAGATGATCCATGCATTGTTGTGGGTGAAGATACCGGCATTCTCCTTGTAGCCGCCAGGATAGGTGGAAATCTCACCGTACTGGATGTAATACTTGGAGTATGCGGGGTTGTTCAGCACGAGACCGAACTTCGTGTTGAGGCGCTCGTCAATCGCTGCAAGCGTCTTAAGATCGGTACCCTGCTCTTTGCCGACGTCGGACATGATCGCAAAGCCCTGCGGCTCGATGAAGATCTGGCCCTCTTCACATTCTTTGGAGCCCATCTTCTCGCCGTTCGCGTCGTAAGCACGAAGGAACCAGTCGCCGTCCCATGCGGAATCCATAATGGCCTTCTTCATGGCATCGATGGCGTCCTGAGCAGCCTTGGCCTCGTCGTCCTTTCCGAGGTGCTTAAGGATTGCTACGTAGTTCGGACCTGTGTAGGTGAACAGCGCCGCAACCATAACGGACTCTGCAACCTTCGAATAGCCGCCCTCTGCCTTGAACTTCGGGTTCGTGTAGGTCTGGAAACTCTCACCCGGCGTATCGGAATAGCAGGAGAGGTTGATACAGTCGTTCCAGTCGGCACGCATCGCAAGAGGAAGCTTGTGCGGTCCGAGGTTATTGACGATGTGATAGAAGGAAACCTTCAGGTGCTCAAGCATCGTCTGCGCCTTGCTCATATCGTTATCGTAAGGAACCATCTCGTCAAGAATCGACCAGTCGCCGGTTTCCTTAATGTAAGCCGAAACGGAAAGAATCAGCCACAGCGGATCGTCTGAGAAATCGCCGCCGATGTCGGCGTTGCCCTTCTTGGTAAGGGGCTGATACTGATGGTAGCAGCCGCCGTCCGGGAACTGCGTGGAAGCGATATCAATGATACGCTCCTTCGCGCGGTCCGGAATCTGATGCACGAAACCGAGGATATCCTGGTTGGAATCTCTAAAGCCCATGCCGCGGCCGATTCCCGACTCAAAGTAGGAAGCGGAACGGGACAGGTTAAACGTAACCATGCACTGGTACTGATTCCAGATGTTGACCATGCGGTCGACCTTGTCCTCGGGAGTGCTTACATTCAGGATGCCGAGAAGCTTGTCCCATGCGGCGCGGAGCTCTGCCATGCCGGCTGCAACCTTAGCGGGGGTGTCGTATTTGGCGATCATGGAAAGCGCCTTCACCTTGTTGATGGTCTTGCCGTCTGCTTCGAATTTCTCCGCAACGGGCATCTCAACGTAACCGAGGATGAAGACAAGGGTCTTCGTTTCGCCGGGAGCGAGGGTAATCTTCTTAAAATGCGACGCAATCGGTGCCCATCCGTCGGCAAATGAGTCGTTCGCCTTGCCGGCAAGCACGGCCTGCGGATCACCGAAGCCGTTATAAAGACCGATGAAACTGTCGCGGTCGGTATCATAGCCGTCAATCGGCTCATTTACCGAATAGAACGCATAATGGTTGCGGCGGTCGCGGTACTCGGTCTTGTGATAAATCACAGAGTCCTTTACTTCAACGCGTCCCGTGGAGAAGTTACGCTGGAAGTTGTTGCTGTCATCCTGCGCGTCCCACAGACACCACTCGGCGAAAGAGAAGAGACTGAAGCTCTTCGTCGCGTCGCTTTCGTTCGTGAGAACAACCTGCTGAACCTCACCGTCGTAATCCTGGGGCACGAAGAAGGTAACCTCGGCCTTTAAGCCGTTCTTCTTACCGGTGATAACCGTGTAGCCCATGCCGTGACGGCACTCGTAGAAATCAAGCTCGGTCTTAACCGGTGACCAGCCCGGGTTCCAGACGGTTCCGTTCTCGTTGATGTAGAAATAACGTCCGCCCATATCGATCGGAACGTTGTTGTAACGATAACGGGTAATGCGGCGCAGTCTGGCATCCTTATAGAAGGAATAGCCGCCGGCCGTGTTACTGATCAAAGAGAAAAATCCCTGAGTTCCGAGGTAGTTGATCCACGGATAGGGGGTTCTCGGAGAAGTGATGACGTACTCGCGTTTCGCATCATCAAAAAAACCGAATTTCATAAAAGCCTCCTTAGTATCTACGCAGCGCGCAAAAGCGCCGTAATCGAATCCATTATATAAGAAAAACCATCATTTGGCAATGGAGGATATTCGCTAAAATACTGTAATTCCCTTTACTTGACAATTCATGCGTCAAATTGTATAGTTTAGTTTTGTGCGCGAAAGAGAGCCGGGGTTGACCGGCCGGAGGGATTATATGAGTTTTTTTGAATTTGTGCAGGTTTTCGGGTTTATTCTGATCCTTTTATACCTGCTTTGCGGAATTGATGACACCATCTGGTTTCTTCTGTCTGTCATTGTCGGATTCTTCCGGAAGAAGGACAAGGATGAGGAGCTGGATTTTAACGCTCTTAGGAACACGCCGCCCAAGATGCTTGCGGTGTCGATTGCCGCGTGGCATGAGGCAAATGTGATAGGAGACGTGATAGCGAACTTCGTAAACACGACGGATTATCCGAAATCCATGTATCACCTGTTCGTCGGTGTATATCCGAACGACCCGGATACGATTCACGCGGTGGAGGAAGCGGGCAAGCTTTATCCGAACGTCCACGCCGTCATCAACTGCAAGGAAGGCCCGACGACGAAAGCGCAGAACCTGAATCATGTAATCCGTCAGATCAAGGAGTTTGAGCGAAAGAATCATGTCCGATTTGCCTCCCTTACGGTTCACGATTCGGAGGACGTTATCCATACCTACGAGCTGCTTGCGACCAACTACCTGATCGACAAGCATCCGGCCATCCAGTTCCCGGTATTTCCGATTATGAAAATGCCGCGTTTCGGGAACTTCTTTAAGCAGATCACGACGGCAACCTATGCGGACGAATTTGCCGAGAATCATTATATAGCGCTTGTAGAGCGCAGAAACATGAAGGCGTTCGTTCCCTGCGCGGGAACCGGCTTCGCGCTTTCGAGAGAGACGCTTGAGGCCTTCGGCGACGAGGACGTGCTTCCCTCCGAAAGCCTTACCGAAGACTATCTGTTATCCCTGAATCTATATAAAAAGGGCATTCCGCTCTATTACGTTTTGAATAAATTCCCGCGGGTTATGCAGAACGGAAAGGTGAAATCGGACTTCATCACCACGAGGTCGCTTTTTCCGAATACGTTTAAGACCGCCGTTAAGCAGAAAACCCGCTGGACCTACGGAATCACGATGCAGTCCATCGGCTTAAAGGACATATTCCGCTCGAAGGGTGTGTCATTTCTCGGAAGGTACTCCTTCTATAAGGACGCGAAGGTGAAAATCGTAAACCTGATTCCGTTCTTCGGCTATATTGCGTCCGTATACTGCATCGCGGCGCTGTTTACGAGTCTGCCGCCGCTCTATACGAAAGATTCGCCGGTTTACTATATGGCAATCGCGGTGTTTACGATGATGATCATCCGTCAGATTTTCCGCGGATACGCGCTCTATCACGTGTACGGTTTTCGAAGCGTGTTCTTCGGCTGTCTGCTGCCGCCGCTGTTCCCGATCCGGCTGATTTACGGAAACATCATCAATTTCACGGCGACCTTCCGGGCGTTTAAGATGAAGTTCTTCGGGGATAAGAAAACGAATAAGATCGTGAATAAGGAGCATAAGCAGAAGGCGAAGAAGGAAGTAAAATGGGCCAAGACGGACCACGATTTTCTGTCAAAGGACCAGCTGCGCCGCTACCGCCGTCTGCTCGGAGACACCCTGATCGTTCAGGGAAATATTACACCGAAGCGCTGTAATGAGGCGCTTAAGAAACTCGACCGCGAGCACGGGGAGCAGCTCGGGACCTATCTGGTCCGCCACGGCGACATTACCGAAGAGGAAATGATGCAGGCGCTTGCCCACGTTGTGCATGTGCCGTTCATTCCGGCAGCGGTGCTTCGAAAGCTCGATTACGCGGATACGCTTAAACAGTATGACAGAAAGCACCTGAAGGAATGGAAGATTCTTCCGCTTACCGAAGAGGACGGAAGCGTGGTGATCGGCATCTGCAACGCCACCACGGAAGAGAACATCGAAGCCTTCCGGAAGGCGAACAAGGATATTAAGGTGAAACGGATGCTTCTGCAGGAGCGGCAGATTACGGACGCGATCCGGCAGGTAGCAAGAAAGGCGCCGAAGAAGCTTACAGACGCGTTGCTTGCCTACCATGTCGGCATCCTTAGCTATGAGCAGGCCGTTCTTGTATGCACCTACGCAGAAGCCCCCGGGACAACCGAGCAGGAGATGATGGCGATTATGGGAATCGGAAGAGAGCATTCCGTGGCAGCAGGCTGAGCCGGGCGGCTTCCGTCCGCACAGGAGATGAAGGAGTTACGATGACAAATGTGACGAAAGAGCTTGCGGACCGGTTAATCCGGGAGCACAGCCTGTCTTTAGACGAATACGAAGCCTTGTTAACGGACCGCGACGCGGAAACCGCCGAATACCTTGCCGCAGAAGCGGTTAAGCAGCGGAAGGCCGTATACGGCACGAAGGTTTTCGTCCGCGGACTGATCGAAATCAGTAACCGGTGCAAAAACGACTGTCTCTACTGCGGCATCCGCCTGAGTAACGGCAAATGCAACCGCTACCGTCTTACGGAGGAGCAGATTCTTGCCTGCGCCGACGAGGGGTACCGGCTCGGACTGCATACCGTTGTTATGCAGGGCGGGGAGGATCCGTATTATACGGATGAGGTGCTTGTCCGGATCATCAAAGGGATAAAGGCGCAGCATCCCGACTCCGCGGTAACGCTTTCGCTCGGCGAACGGAGCCGGGAGAGTTACAAGGCGCTTCGTGAAGCGGGGGCGGACCGTTATCTGCTCCGCCATGAGACCGCGGACGCGGAGCATTACCGGAAGCTGCATCCCGCGGAGATGTCCTTTGAAAACCGCATGCGCTGCCTGCGGGATTTGAAGGAGCTCGGTTACCAGACCGGATGCGGATTTATGGTCGGTTCTCCTTACCAGACGATGCGAGCTCTGGCGGAAGACCTGAAGTTTATAGAGACATTCCGGCCCGAGATGTGCGGAATCGGACCGTTTATTCCGCATCATGAGACACCCTTCGCGAAGGAGCCGGCGGGAAGCGTGGAGCTTACCTGCTATCTGCTGAGCATCATCCGGCTGATTCACCCGAGAGTGCTTCTTCCTGCCACCACGGCGCTCGGAACGATGCATCCGAAGGGACGGGAACTCGGCATTCTTGCGGGCGCCAACGTGCTGATGCCGAATCTGAGTCCGGTGAATGTCCGGAAACAATACGAGCTGTATGACAATAAAATCTGCATGGGTGAGGAATCCGCGCAGTGCATGCAGTGTCTTTCCGAAAGAATCCGGGCAATCGGCTATGAGATTACCGCGGAGCGGGGCGACTACGCAGGCGAGTGAATCCGGTTGCAAACCGGATGACACAGGTGCTATAATGAAAACGATGGGAATGCCATTCGGGATTCCCATTGAATATATCTGACGGGAAAGAGATTTCTGACCCACAAGAAAGGACAATTGAATATGGCTAAGTATGATCCCAAATCTCTGATCGCGGAGGAGTTCATCAATGATGAGGAAATCCGCGAAACTCTGCGATACGCGGAAGAGCACAAGCATGACCTTCCGTTAATCGAATCCATTCTCGAGAAGGCACGGCCGAAGAAGAACGGAAACGGCTGCACCTGCGCCGGGCTTACCCACCGCGAGGCATCCGTGCTGCTTGCCTGTGACCTTCCGGAAATCACCGAACGCATCTATCAAATTGCAGAAGAAATCAAGCTCGCATTTTACGGAAACCGTATCGTGATTTTTGCGCCCTTATACCTTTCGAACTACTGCATCAACAGCTGCGTTTACTGCCCTTATCACATCAAAAACAGACACATTCCGAGAAAAAAGCTGACACAGGATGAAGTGCGCGCGGAAGTCATTGCCCTTCAGGACATGGGGCATAAGAGACTTGCCATCGAGTCCGGCGAGGACCCGGTCAACAACCCGATTGAGTATATTCTCGAGTGTATCAAGACAATCTACAGCGTGCATCACAAAAACGGCGACATCCGCCGCGTGAACGTGAATATCGCCGCCACGACGGTTGAGAATTACCGGAAGCTTAAGGAAGCCGGAATCGGAACCTATATCCTTTTCCAGGAGACCTACAACCGGGAAAGGTATCTCAAGCTGCATCCCACGGGGCCAAAGGGCAATTATGAGTGGCATACCGAGGCCATGGACCGCGCCCAGGAAGGCGGCTGCGACGATGTGGGAATAGGCGTGCTCTTCGGCCTTGACAACTATATGTATGAACTCGTGGGCCTGCTGATGCATGCCGAGCACCTGGAGGCGCGCTTTGGCGTTGGGCCGCATACCATAAGCGTCCCGAGGATCTGCCCGGCCGACGGCATCTCCACGGCCGATTTTCCCGACGCCCTTCCGGATTCCATCTTCCGCAAGCTTGTGGCGGTGCTCCGCGTGGCCGTCCCGTACACCGGGATGATAATCTCCACCAGGGAGTCGCAGCGGATGAGGGAGCAGCTGCTGGACTGCGGCATTTCCCAGATCAGCGGCGG
>DBWJ01000085.1:24700-26093 GCA_002308955.1 Lachnoclostridium sp. UBA1241
CGCACCGGCGACCGGTTCATGTCCCTCTGCAAGAGCGGTAAAATCAGCCTCTGCTGCACTCCCAATGCGCTTATGACCCTCAAGGAATACCTCATGGACTATGCTTCGCCCTCCACACGCGGGAAAGGGGAGGCCCTCATCGCCCGCAGCCTTGCCGACATACCGGAGGGCCGCGTCCGCGACATAACGGTGGAGCGCCTCGGCCTGATAGAGCAGGGCCGCAGGGACTTCAGGTTCTGAAAATTACCATGGAGAGGGTTCAGATTGCTTTTTTCGGGAGGACGAACAGCGGGAAGTCGACGCTGGTGAATGCGATATGCGGGCAACAGGTCTCGCTGGTGAGTGACGTCCCGGGGACCACTACGGATCCGGTGCGGAAGCTGGTGGAACTGCCTTATGGGATTGGCCCGGCCGTGCTTGTGGATACGGCGGGCTATGGCGACGAAGGGGAGCTCGGTGCCCAGCGTGAACGTCTTACGAGGCAGGTGATCGACGGCACCGACGTTGCCGTGCTCCTCCGCACCGGGCATCCTGCCGACGACCGTTGGGAACGGTTGCTCAGGGATGCCGGCGTGCCGGTTGTCTTTCCCGGACCGGACCGGGAATCCATTCTGAAAAGCATCGCCGAGGCTCTTCCACCGAGGGAGAAGCGCTTCCTTACCGGGAGGCTGGTGCAAAAGGGCAGCCGTGTGCTGCTGGTGATGCCGCAGGACAGCGAGGCGCCCGAGGGGAGGATCATACTGCCGCAGGTCCAGGTGATAAGGGAACTGCTTGACAGGGGCTGCACTGCAGTCTGCTGCACTCCGGAGTCGCTGCATGGTTCACTGAAGGCCCTTGGCGCGGCCCCGGACCTTGTAATAACTGATTCCCAGGTATTTACCGAGGTGGACATGGCCATTCCAAGGGAGACTCCTCTGACCTCGTTCTCGGTGCTTCTGGCCGGCGCCAAGGGGGATGTCCGCGTTCTCGTGGAAGGCGCCGCCGCCATAGACCGTTTGAAGCCCGGAGACAGGGTGCTCATCGCGGAGGCCTGCTCGCATGTCCCTGCATCCGAGGATATCGGCCGGGTGAAGATTCCGGCCCTGCTGATGAAAAAGATGGCCGGTCAGGCCGGCGGGCTGAAGGTCGACATCGCCGCCGGGAACGACTTCCCGGAGGACCTCAGGCCCTACAGCCTGATTATCCACTGCGGTGCCTGCGTGGCCACAGGGACGCTGGTGATGTCCAGGATAAAAAAGGCACTCCGCGCGGGAGTGCCAATTACGAATTACGGTATTGCCCTGGCAAAGCTCAAGGGTATAATTGACCGTATATCAATTCCTTAGTCGTCGAATTCGGCAACTATCTTCTTGATGTCGGAAGGGTTGAGACGGCCGTAGACCTTCTCGCCGAT
>DBWJ01000005.1:0-31085 GCA_002308955.1 Lachnoclostridium sp. UBA1241
TTGCGCAGTCGATGATGTCGCAGCCTGCTTCAACGGCCTTTAAGTAGGTCATCGAAGCAACACCGGACGTATAGTGCGTATGAAGCTGAATCGGAAGGGAAGAACCTGCCTTCAGCGCGGTAACAAGCTCGGTTGCCTTGTAAGGAACCAGAAGACCTGCCATATCCTTGATACAGATGGAATCCGCACCCATCTCCTCGATGGCCTTCGCGGTCTTCTCCCAGTACTCAAGCGTATAAGCATCGCCGAGCGTGTAGGAAAGAGCGATCTGTGCGTGTCCGCCTTCCTTCTTGGTTGCCTTAACGGCAGTCTCAAGGTTACGAAGATCGTTTAAGCAGTCGAAGATACGGATGATATCGATACCGTTTGCAATCGACTTCTGTACGAAGTACTCAACTACGTCATCTGCATAATGGTTGTATCCGAGAATGTTCTGCCCGCGGAACAGCATCTGCAGCTTGGAATTCTTAAAACCTGCACGGAGTTTACGAAGACGCTCCCACGGGTCCTCCTTCAGGAAACGAAGGCAGGCGTCAAATGTGGCGCCGCCCCAGCACTCTACGGAATGATATCCGACCTTATCCATCTTCTCAACGATGGGAAGCATAAGCTCGGTAGGCATTCTGGTGGCAATCAGGGACTGATGTGCGTCACGCAGAATGGTTTCGGTAATCTTTACAGGCTTTGCTGTAATTTCTGCCATAATCAATACCTCTTTCTGCTGCTCTGTTTCAAATGTGATGTGTTCGCAGCGCTTTCACAATCACCTTATCATATTTATTAAGCTTATACTCCGAATACGGCCATGAACACACCGGCTGCAACTGCAGTACCGATTACGCCGGCCACGTTCGGACCCATCGCGTGCATCAGGAGGAAGTTGGTCGGATCTGCTTCCGAACCTACCTTCTGGGATACACGGGCCGCCATAGGAACTGCCGATACACCGGCCGAACCGATAAGCGGATTGATCTTTCCGCCGGAAAGCTTGCACATCAGCTTACCGAAGAGCACACCGCCCGTAGTACCGATGGCAAATGCCACAAGACCGAGGGCAACGATCTTCAGCGTCTCAAGCTTCAGGAAGGCTTCCGCGCTCGTCGTTGCGCCTACCGACGTACCGAGCATGATAACAACGATGTACATCATGGCATTTGACGCGGTCTCCTGCAGCTGACGAACAACACCGGACTCGCGGAACAGGTTACCGAGCATCAGGCAGCCGATCAGCGGAGCGGTATCGGGAAGAAGTGCTACAACAACAATCGTAACGATTACCGGGAACAGGATCTTCTCCAGTTTCGAAACCGGACGAAGCTGTTCCATCTTGATCTTCCGCTCTTCTTCGGTGGTGAAGAGCTTCATGATCGGAGGCTGGATAATCGGAACAAGGGACATGTAGGAGTAAGCCGCAACGGCAATGGCTCCCATGTATTCCGTCTGTCCGAGTTTACCCGCAAGGAATATGGACGTAGGACCGTCCGCGCCGCCGATGATGGAGATGGCGGCGGCAGCTTTGTCGCCGAAGCCCATCAGGATGGCGAACAGGTAAGCAGCAAAGATACCGAGCTGCGCTGCTGCGCCGAGCAGGAAGCTTCTCGGGTTCGCGATCAAAGGACCGAAGTCGGTCATTGCACCGACGCCCATGAAGATCAGGCACGGAAGAATTGCCCATTCATCCAGCTGGAAGAAGTAGCGAAGCAAACCGCCTGCGCGCTTACTCTGCTCCGTCTTCGTGCAATCCTTCACATCGAAGTTTGAAAGTTCCCCTTCATGAATATCGTACCTAAGGATTGACTCGTTGTCGCAGAAATACTCGTAGGTAACGGTATCCATGAAGTACTTTTCGTTTACATAATTCAATATCTCTTCCTGGCTGTTCCGGTCAACATCATCCGGAATCTCCAGTGCCTTGCCGCCGACGCGGTATGAAACCGTAATCTTGGCCTCGTCGTAAACGGCACCCTCGCCCTGATAGAACTCGACGATACCGTCGGAGATGCTTACGATCTGCACATCATCCTTATAGAAGGTGTAGACCTTGTCCACCGGCTCCGCCATGATCGACGGATACAGGTTTACAAGAAGCATACCGAAGGAAATCGGGACTAACAGGAGGGGCTCATAATCCTTGGCAATAGCCAGGTACAGGAAAAACAAAGCAACGCCGATCATCAGCAGATTGCCCCAGGAGAGGGATGCAAATGCAGTGGCTTTGACTAAGTTTCCCAAAGTGTCAATAATATATTGCATTTCGCGTTACCTCCCGGTTAATAGTGTCTTCAATGAACCTTGCTTTTTTTAGTTCATGGAAGCCAGGAGTTCACCGGGCTCAATGCTCTGTCCGACCGTAACGTTGATGCTTGCGATGGTACCGTCCTGAGGAGCGGTAATATCGTTCTCCATCTTCATTGCCTCGAAAACAAGGATTACATCACCCTTCTTAACAGAAGCGCCTACAGCGGAGTTAACCTTCAGGACCTTGCCGGGCATGGGAGCGGTAATCTTAACGCTGCCCTGTGCGCCTGCGGGAGCAGCCTTCGGAGCTGCCTTGGGAGCTGCCTTCGGAGCAGATGCAACCGGTGCGCTTACTGCGCCGTCTGCCTCTTCTACCGTTACTTCATAAACATTGCCGTTAACCGTAATCGTATAATTCTTCATTTTATCCTCCTAATCAGGCATTCTGCCATTTTGATTTGTTCACTTTACGAATCGAGCGGACAACCAGGCTGTCCGAACTAACCGCATTGCCCTGCGCCTGTTCGTAAGCGCAGATTGCTGCCGAGATAACGGCAATCAGTTCCAAATCGTCCGTTTCGTCAGCTTCGACCGGCGCTGCTTTCGGAGCAGGTGCTGCCGGTGCTTTCTTCTCCGGACGGTTTGCGAGTTTCAGAAGAGAGATGATACAGCTGATAATGATCAGCATCATAAATACAATGCCGATGCCGAGTGCCGTATTCAGTCCCGCTCTGCCCATCGTCTCCGCGGAAATACCGAAAATCACACTAATCATGTCTGTGTCCTCCGATTAAACCGTGCCGTGCTTCTTCGCAGGACGCAGTTCCTTCTTGGTGCTGAGCATCTCAAACGCGTAGATGATCTGCGCACGAACTTCCGAAGCGGAAATGATGGCGTCAACGTAGCCTCTCTTGGCAGCGTTTTCAACGCTGTTGGCTTCCTTCTGGTACTCGGCGGCCTTGGCATTTAACGCTTCCTCGGTGTTTACTTCGCCGGCATATACGATCTGAGCGGCGAGCTTCGCATCCATCGTTCCGATCTCGGTACCCTCAAGGGCATATTCCATATCGGCTCCGAGGGACTTAGAGTTGAATGCCGCATAAGCGGTGCCGTAGGACTTACCGGTAACGAGGTTCACCTTCGGAACCGTTGCTCCGGCAAATGCGAACGCCATCTTTGCGGAAGCCGTAGCAATGGACTTCGCGTCGGAAGCGTTCTTGCTGTAACCGGCAACGTTAGAAAGCGTAAGTACCGGAATACCGAAAGCATCGCAGTAGTTTACGAAAGCGGCAGCCTTGTAGCAGCCTGCGGACGTAAGCACAGCATCAAACTTCTTCTTATCCTTGCCGTTAACAAGTGCGGTGCGGTTTCCGATTGCGCCGACGGTTGCGCCGTTCAGCTTGATGAAACCGGTAACCATCTCAGGAGCGTAGCCGGCCTTCACTTCAACGAACGTGCCGTTGTCGGAAATGTCGGAAAGCGCTGCGGCGGGATCGGCAACTTCATCATCATAAAGGCCGGTCGCGCGGTTCAGGTCATCCTCGCACTGCATAATGCACTCGTCCTCGTTGTTCGCGGGAAGAATGTCAACCAGATCGCGGACACGGTTCAAAACGGCTACCTCATCCTCGCCGACGAAATCTACGGCGCCGGAGGTTTCCATGTAAGCTGCGGAAGCCGTATCAAGCTTGCCCGCATTGTTGCCTGCAATCGCATTGGGAGCTGTAACAAAGAGTTTGGCATCTTTCGCCATGAAGACGAAATCGCTCATCTCGGCAAGAACGGCAAGACCGCCGCCGCAATCACCGAATACGGCCGTAATCTGCGGAATCACGCCGGATGCCATTGCTTCTGCCTTGAAAAGACGTCCGAACGCAGCAAGTGCGTCAGATGCCTCCTGCAGACGGATTCCCGCGCAGTCGATCAAACCGATTACGGGAGCCCCTGTCTTCATCGCGAGGCGATAAAGGTTTACAATCTTCTTTGCATGCATCTCTCCGATGGTTCCGGAAAGAGCAGAAGCATCCTGGCTGTAAACGTAGACCAGGTTTTCGTTGATCACACCGTAGCCGGTTACAATACCGTCACCCGGAGCGCTCATCTGCTGCATGTTGAAATCCGTATTCCGCTTCGTAACCAAAGCGCCGATCTCAACAAAACTGTTGTCGTCAAGCAAAGTCAGGATTCTGTCCTTTGCCGACAATTTTGCTGTACCACTCATGTTCAGCCCTCCATCTAAATATATTCATAAAGGGTTATCATCGCGACAAACCCAATTTACACCAAATACCATTATACATAAAACCGCGTAAAATGCAAACGAAATCGTCGGAATTTCCCCGGTTTTACCAAAGTTTTACAAAGGGGCAGGGGGAACGGTACTTTTCAGAAAGATACGGGGCTTGCTGAGTGCAGTAGGGGCAGTTTAAACCAAGCTGAATCGGTTAAACTGCCCCTCTGCACCGCAGCCCCTTGTTTTCTATAAAAAAAAGCACAGTCATCCGAAGATGGCTGTGCCTTATCAATTAGGTTAATTACAAACAGGAGTGTATTATTCCAGGACGATTTCGATTGCAATCGCGCGGTCTAATCTTCCACCTGTTCTGCTTCCGGGTACTCCGAAAGCACATGCCGGATGGTGCTGTAGGAAAAGCCCTTCCGAAGGAAGGAGGTGCATATCTTCTCCCGTTGGTCACGGGTAAGCGCGGTACCTTCCGGAGCCTTCTTGTGAATCAGTTTCCGTAAGGTTCCGGTTTCCAGATCTTCCTCTTCCCCGGCAGTATCGATAGCGGTGCTTTCCGCTTTCCGTTCCTCGGTGTACTGCGCAACGGCGTTGTCGATGAGTTCTTCGGGAACACCCTTCTCACGAAGTCCTACCCGGAGCATTGCCATACTCTTCCTTGTGCCGTAGGAATACAGATAATTCAGCGCGAAGCGTTCATCATTCAGATAAGGGAACTGCTTCACATACGAAAAGATGGTATCCGTAACGGAATCCCCGTAGCCTTCCTGAAGAAGACGCTTCCGAAGTTCGTACTCGGTACGTTCGGAGCACAGGAGCAGATCCAGTGCCTTCTTCTTACCGGCGGGGAGCACATAATCCCGAAGCAGCTCCGCAAGCTTCTCTTCCGAGATGTCGTCCCCGTCCGAAACATTCATAAACTGCATATCTTTTATCCGAACCGGTCCGACAGCGTCTCCGTCAACTGACAGAAGCGCTCCCGTCTTCCCTTTCGGAACAAGACGAACCAATGCCATATCTCCCCTCCGCCGGCCTGCCTGCGGCCGGTCTCACCTGTAACAAAACCACATAACGCTCCGAAGCACTCGGACTGTTCTCAGACAGAACTCCACTGAATCAGAACTCTTCCGGCGGCTCCTCGTCATCGGCATTATCGGTAATGACGGCCTGGTTTACGCCGACATGAAGCTTCTCGCGGACGCGGGCATCAATTTCGGAAAGGAGGTCGGGATTCTGCTTCAGATAAGACTTCGCGTTCTCACGGCCCTGACCGATCTTCTCGCCCTCGTAAGCGAACCAAGCGCCGCTCTTCTGGATGATGTCACAGCTTACGGCAAGGTCAAGAATATCACCTTCCTTGGAGATGCCTTCGCCGAACATGATGTCGAACTCGGCTTCCTTGAAGGGCGGAGCCACCTTGTTCTTAACAACCTTGGCGCGTACATGGTTACCGATTACTTCTCCGTTCACCTTCACGGCGTCAATACGGCGAACCTCCATACGTACGGAGGAGTAGAATTTCAGCGCGCGGCCGCCTGTCGTCGTCTCGGGATTACCGTACACAACACCGACCTTCTCACGAAGCTGGTTGATGAAGATTACGATACAGTTATTGCGATTGATCACCGCCGTCAATTTACGAAGCGCCTGGGACATCAGTCTTGCCTGAAGACCTACATGGGAATCGCCCATATCGCCGTCAATCTCGGCCTTCGGAACAAGTGCGGCTACCGAGTCGATAACGATGATGTCAACGGCTCCGGAACGCACCAGCGTCTCCGTGATCTCGAGAGCCTGCTCACCGTCATCCGGCTGTGAAATGTATAAGTTGTCAATATCGACACCGATCTTGGCTGCATACGCCGGGTCCAATGCATGCTCCGCATCGATGAAGCCCGCAATGCCGCCTCTCTTCTGCACTTCCGCTACGGCATGAAGGGCAACGGTCGTCTTACCGCTACTCTCCGGTCCGTAAATCTCAATGATTCTTCCCTTCGGAAAACCGCCGATTCCGAGCGCCACATCCAGGCTCAGAGAGCCGGTGGGAACTGCCTCCACATTCATAGTTGCGCCGGACTCGCCGAGTTTCATAACGGAACCTTTACCGAATGATTTCTCAATCTGTGCAAGTGCGGATTCGAGTGCTTTTTTCTTATTCGCGTCTGTAGCCATTTCGTTTCATCCTTTCTTAAAAGCGAACAAATGTTCTGTTTTCATATTATCCTCTTTCCGCTGATTTGTCAACAGGAAAATGGAAACATTTTGAACTTTTTTCAGTCCGGTAACGATGCCCTCCCATCGCCGCCGTCCGACTCCTATCATACCGCAACGGAGTGCGGAAATACTATCGGCAAATGTCACATTTTCCGAAGGAAGAAACCGTCATAATACAAAGAAAGCCGGCTCCGTGCGTCTGACTTCTTCGTCAGATTGCACACGGGACCGGCCTGAATTACAGCATAATGCCGAAGCAAATTCAAGGGAACCGGGAAATCCGCGGAAACCCGCATCCTCTTAGGCTTCCTTCTCCGCTACGTCGAACAAAGCCTTCACGTATGCGTCCGGATCAAACCGCTGCATGTCCGCGACGGACTCGCCGACACCGATGTACTTCACCGGTATGCCGAGCTCCTTCTGGATGGCGATGGCGATTCCGCCTTTCGCGGTTCCGTCAAGCTTCGTGATGACGATACCGGTGATGTTACAGATTTCATTGAACTGCTTCGCCTGCGCGAGGGCGTTCTGTCCGGTGGTTCCATCGAGAACAACGAGGGTCTCGCGCTTTGCTTCGGGATACTCGCGGTCGATCACGCGGTTAATCTTCCCGAGCTCGTCCATCAGATTCTTCTTATTGTGAAGACGTCCGGCCGTATCGCACAGAAGGACGTCAACCTTTCTTGCTTTGGCCGCCGAAACCGCGTCATACACAACGGCTGCGGGGTCTGCGCCCTCCTTCGCCGCAACGATCTCGCATCCGGCGCGGTGGGACCACTCCACAAGCTGCTCGGTAGCCGCTGCGCGAAATGTGTCGGCAGCCGCAAGGAGCACCTTCCGTCCCTCCTTCCGGAGCATTCCGGCGATCTTGCCGGTGGTCGTTGTCTTGCCGACGCCGTTTACGCCGACAACCAGAACGGCCGAGGGACCCTTCTCAAAATCATACGCGTCATCGGGAACCTCCATCTGCTCCCGGATGGATTCCATCAGAAGTGCACGGCACTCCTCGGGATCCTTGATGCGGTTTTCTTTTACCTTCTCGCGGAGACTCTCAAGAATCTCCCCGGTGGTGGCAACACCGATATCTGCCATGATCAGAATCTCTTCGAGCTCCTCGTAGAAATCCTCATCAATCTTCGCGGAGCCGTGGAAGATCGCGTTCAGTCCGCCGGCGATGCTGTTTCTTGTCTTGGCCATGCCCTCCCGGAGCCTTCTGAAGAAGCCTTTCTTCTCTTCCTTCGGTTCCTCAAGCATTTCCTGTTCTTCCGTGATGAATTCGTCCATCGAATGTACTCCAAATCCCGGCAAATGCCATGGCATTTGCCGCATATCCTATATCAGTTACTGGTCCAGCTGGTTCTCGATCAGGTTGACGGATACCAGCGTGGATACGCCCTTCTCCTGCATCGTAATGCCGTAGAGCGCGTCGGCTGCTGCCATCGTACCGCGGCGGTGCGTGATGACGATGAACTGCGTTTCCTTCGTAAGCTTGTGCAGATACTTCGCAAAGCGCGTTACGTTACCGTCGTCGAGGGCTGCCTCGATCTCGTCGAGCAGGCAGAACGGTGACGGCTTCAGATCGAGAATCGCGAACAGAAGCGAGATTGCGGTCAGTGCCTTCTCACCGCCGGATAATTGCATCATATTCTGCAACTTCTTGCCCGGGGGCTGGGCGATTACCGAAATGTCCGCCTCGAGAACGTCCGTGTCCTCTTCGAGCTTTAGGGTACCCTTTCCGCCGCCGAACAGCTCGCGGAATACCTTGTCGAAGCGCTCCTGCACCTTGCCGAAGGTGTCATTGAACTGCTTGCGCATCTCCTGATCGAGAGTCGTAATGATCTCCGTCAGGGACTGCTCCGCGTTCACGATGTCGTCCCGCTGCGCGGTCAGGAAATCGTAACGCTCCTTCGTCTCGCGGTAATCCTCGATGGCATTAACGTTAACGTCACCGAGTGCGCGGATTTTGTTCTTCATCTCATATACGGCCTTGCGGTTGAGCGTCGGATTGTCGATTGCGGGATCTCTTAACTTCTCCGCTTCGGAGTAGGTCAGCTCGTACTCATCCCACATATATTTCGTCTGATATTCAATCTGCTCGGCCATCTTCTCCTGCTGGTTCTGCAGGCGGAACAGTTCCTTATCGAGACGAGACAGGTTATCCGACAGCGACTCGCGCCGGTCAAAAAATCCCTTATTCTGTTTTGTGATTTCCTCCGCAGAGGACTGCTTCTTCGTAATCAGCGTTTCGAGTTCCGTCAGAGCATCCCTGAGTTCGGTCTGCTCCGTTTCGATCCGGAGTACATCCTGCTCCTTCTTCGAAATCTCCTCGCGAACCTCCTCCGCCTTCGCGGCAAGCTCTTCCTTCTCCGCGCCGAGTTCCTTCAGTTCGCCGGCGATTCGGTCGGCGTTATCCTTCTGGTAGGCGATGTTCTGCTGCAGTCCCGAATACTCGGACAGAACGCGCATGGCTTCGGCGCTCGCGTCGTCCTCCTTAAGACGGGTGGATTCCATCTCCGCGTGAATCTCTTCGGCGCGCTTTTTCTTTGCTTCGCTCGCTTCGGTATTCACGAGAATCTTCTCGTTGACCGCGTCGATTGCCTGCTTTGCTGCGGCAGCTTCCGCTTCGGCTGCAGCCATCTCCTTCGACAGTTCCTCGTTCTTTCCGAGGATGTCGCCGTTCTGCTCGCGGATATGGTTCAGATTCAGCTTGGCCGTATTCTGCAGTACGTAGTATTCCTGAAGAACTTTTCTTGACTCTTCATATGCGGCGCGGGCTTCCTCACGCTCTGCGCGAAGCTTCGCAAGTGCAGTCTCCGCTTCCTTTAAAAGCTCCTTTTCGGAAGCAAGTGTCTGCTCCAGTTCCTCGGCCTCCCTGCGCTTACCGAGCAGGTTTGAATTATTCCGAAACGATCCGCCCGAGATGGCGCCGCCCGGCTGGAACAGTTCTCCCTCCTTCGTCACGATCCGGATGGAGTACTGGTTTTTCTTTTCAATTGCAATCGCGTGGTCGATGGTGTCCACAACAAGGAAACGTCCTAACAGATACCTAACGGCCTCGCGGTACTTCTCCTCGGTCTTGACGAGGTCGGAAGCGATTCCGATTACGCCCTTCTCGCGGAAAATGCCATCGCCAAACTCGTCCTTCTTCGCACGGATTTCAGAAAGCGGAAGGAACGTCGCGCGTCCCAAACGGTTTGCCTTCAGGTAGGCGATCATGTCCTTGGCCGTTTCCTCGTTATCGGTCAGAATGTTCTGAATGTTTCCGCCGAGAGCGGTTTCGATTGCGGTTTCGTAGGAAGGATCCACCTCGATGACATCCGCGACAACGCCGAGTACACCGGGCTTCTGCTTCTTCTGCTCCATGACCTTCCGTACGGCGTTCCCGTACCCGTCATAGTGCTCCACGAGATCCTTCAATGTCTCCATATGGGAGGTCTTCTGGATGACGCGCTCCTGACGTCTTTCATAGACACTCTTCTGCTCGCCGATTGCCTCGGTCAGGGAGCGGATCTTCTCCTCCTGGCTCTTCGTAAGATCCGACTGGGAGATGACCTTGTCACAGGCATCCTTCAGTTCCTTCTCGGCGGCGGCAACCTGCGCAGCGGCGGCATCCGCTTCGCTTTTAAGCGTGAGCAGGCGGCTGCTTGTCTCCGCCTTCCGCACGTTCTGCTGCGTCAGTATCGTATTGTAGCGCTCCAGTTCGGTCTGCAGCGTCGTATTCTCATTCAACAGGGCGACATGCGCCTCATTGCATTCCTTCTCTTCGGCAAGCATCGCGTCGATGCCGGCCTTCATCTCCCCGAGAAGCGCTTCCGCTTTCTGCTGGGCAAGGAGCAGCTCCGAGAGCTGTTTGTTCTGGGCTTCGAGATTGGCCTCGTACTCCGAAAGTGCCTTCTTACGGTCGGCAATCTGCGCCGAAAGACGGTCCGAGCGCTCGGCAAACTGACCGGAGGACGCTTTAAGTCCGCCGATCTGCTCCAGTAAAAGATTCCGCGAGCCGTCCGCTTTCTCGGCCGCGAGCTTCTTCTCGTTATACTGTTCTCTTGCTTCCTGGAGATTTTCCTGATGCTGCTCGAGTTCGGTCAGAAGCCGGTCATACTCTTCCTTGGCAGCCTCAAACTGCGTCTTCGTGCTCTCGTAATCCGCGGAAACGATGGCAATCTTCTCATCGAGATCCTGCTTGACCGTCGCATTCTTCTCATACTCAAGAAGGAACTGGTTGACTTCCATCTTCTTCAGTTCTTCCTTGTATCCGAGGAATATGCGGGCCTTTTCGTTCTGCTTTTCGAGGGGTCCGAGACGCGTCTCGATTTCCTGAATAATATCCGTAACGCGGGCCAGATTCTGGCGCTCCGCTTCAAGGTTCTTCTCCGTCGAAGCCTTACGCTTCTTAACTTTCGTGATACCGGCGGCCTCGTCGAAAATCTCACGGCGTTCCTCCGGCTTACCGGACAGAATCTTGTCGATCTGTCCCTGTCCGATCAGGGAATAGCCTTCCTTACCGATACCGGTGTCGTAGAACAGTTCCTGCACGTCACGAAGACGGCATTCCGCGCCGTTAATCAGATACTCGCTCTCGCCCGAGCGGTACACGCGGCGTCCTACAACGACTTCGTCGTAGTCAATCGGGAGCCAGTGGTCGGTGTTGTCAAGCGTCAGCGCAACGTAAGCGAAGCCGAGGGGTTTCCTCGTTTCGGTTCCGGCAAATATGACGTCCTGCATGCTGCTTCCGCGAAGCTGCTTTGCGCTCTGCTCGCCGAGTACCCATCTTACCGCGTCGGCAACGTTACTCTTACCGCTTCCGTTCGGACCGACAATGCCGGTGATTCCGGGTTTGAAGGTGAAGACAATCTTGTTGGCAAATGCCTTAAAGCCGTGCACCTCAATGCTTTTCAGATACATTGTTGCCGCTCCTTTCGGTTAATATGCGGATTGCCTTTCTCGCCGCCTCCTGCTCGGCGCCCTTCTTCGAAGTGCCCGATCCGACGGCAAATTTCTTCCCGGCTATGCGAAGCTCCACCGTGAATGTCTTCATGTGGGCCGGCCCTTCTTCTCCGATCAGAATGTATTCCGGCATACAGCGGAATTCGTTCTGCGTAATCTCCTGAAGATAAGTCTTGCTGTCCTTGAAAAGTCTTGCGTCATCAAGCTTCGCAAGCGCCATGTTACGGACAAACTTCCCTGCCTCCTGAAGGCCGCCGTCCAGATATATGGCGCCGATCACCGCCTCGAACGCATCCGAAAGGATGGAGTCGCGGTTCCGTCCGCCGGTCATATCCTCGCCGCGTCCTAAACGCAGGTATTCTCCGAGCCCGATATCCCTTGCGCAGTAAGCGAGGGACGGCTCGCACACAAGACTTGCGCGGAGCTTGCTCATGCTGCCCTCCGGCATGTCGCTGTGGGTCTCGAAAATGAATTCACTCGTCACAAGTTCCAGCACGGCATCGCCCAGAAACTCGAGCCGCTCATTGAAACCGATTTCGCCTTTGCGGCGACTGAATTCATTCGCATAGGAGCTGTGCGTCAGCGCGGTCTCAAGAAGCTCGCGATTACGGAACGCATAGCCCGTTTTTTCTTCTAATTTCGTCAAATCCATAGGATCACCTCAACTCCCGCCCCGAATGCCCGGGCGGTTAATTCACCGGTTACGAAAGACCTAAAAGATCCGAAACCCGGTTATAAAGCGCGCCGACCGTCTGCGGCGTATATCCGCTCATTATGTCACTCACCTCAACGGAGAAGACATCCTCAATCTCCGTAATGATCCGGTACACGTCCAAAGAATCCGCGCCGAGATCATCAAAGAAAGAGGAATCCATATGTACGTCATCCGGACGGATCTGCAAAATCTCCGCCACGATTCCGCGAATCTTATCCCATTCCATCGGTTACTCCTCCTTACCGAACTCTGCGCGAAGGATATCCGAAATGTGCTCATCGATAAATGTGATGCACTGAAGCAAAGAGTTCCGGATCTCCACTGCCTTCGCGCTGCCGTGGGTTTTCACGACAAGACCGTTCAGGCCGAGCATCGGAGCACCGCCGTGTTCGGACGTGTCAAAAGCGCTTAATGTCTTCTTCAAAGCAGGCTTTGCAAGCGCGCCGCCGATCTTTCCGCGGACGGAACTCATCATGCCCTCTTTAATCTTCTTTACAAGCGTCTTAGCGAGGCCTTCGATCAGCTTTAAGATAACATTGCCGACAAATGCTTCGCATACGATGACATCGGCCGCGCCTGCGGGGATGTCCCGCGCTTCTACGCTTCCGATGAAATTGATATCCTTCCGTTCCTTAAGAAGCGGGAAGGTATCCTTTACAAGCTGGTTGCCCTTCTCTTCCTCAACGCCAATATTCACAAGTCCGACGGTAGGATTCTTGATGCCGACGACACGCTCCATGTAGATGGAACCCATCTTCGCGAACTGCACAAGCTGGGACGGCTTCGCGTCCACGTTGGCACCGCAGTCGATCAGAAGGGACACGCCCTTCTCGGTGGGGATCAACGGAGCAAGAGGCGTTCTCTCAACGCCGCGGATCCGCTTGATGTAGATAACGCTTCCCACGAGAATCGCACCGGTGCTTCCGGCCGAAACGAAGGCGTCGGCTTCTCCCTTATGTACAAGCTGCATCGCCACAACCAGGGACGAATCGCGCTTGGTCCGTACTGCGTAAACCGGAGGTTCGTTAAAGCCGATTTCCTCGGTGGCATTTACCACGGTAAGACGGTCCTTCGGATATTCCTGCCCTTCGAGCTCTTTGTTGATCGCCTCCTCGCGTCCCACGAGTAAAACCGCGAGCTTTTCGTTCTCGCGAAGTGCCCATAAAGCGCCCTTTACAATCTCACCCGGAGCATTGTCTCCGCCCATCGCGTCCAGTGCAACGCGCACCATATCTGCCATAACAGCCTCCCCGAAATATTATGTCATCTAAGAAGAAAAGGGCACAACGGGAAAATCCCATTGTGCCGCCTGTTCCCATTTATGAATCCGAATTATTCGGCATCCGCGGGTGCGGTCGTTGCCGTCTCTTCGTTTGTTACTTTCTATGCCGGAGCTTCCTCTACGGGAGCTGCCTCTGCGGGAGCCTCTTCGGTCGTAGCAACGGTTTCCTCTTCCGGCTCCGCCTCAAGAGCACGCATGCTGATGCTGATCTTCTGGTCGTCCGGACGAACATCCAGAATCGTTGCCTCAATCTCCTGACCGATCTTCAGAACATCGCTGGGCTTCTCAACGCGCTTTCTGGAGATTTGGGAAACATGAAGCAAAGCATCAACGCCCGGATAAATCTCTACGAATGCGCCGAAATCCGTCATACGTGCAACCTTACCGGTTACGATCGTGCCGGGAGCGAAACGCTCTTCTGCGTTAGCCCACGGATTCTCATCGGCAAACTTCGCGCTGAGCGCGATCTTGTCGTTCTTGATATCCTTAACGTATACACGAACCGTATCGCCGGTCTTGTAATGCTTCTTCGGGTTGCCTACACGGCCCCAGGACATCTCGGAGATGTGAAGCAGTCCGTCGATTCCGCCGATATCAACGAAAGCGCCGAAATCGGTAACGTTCTTAACAACACCCTCGATGACATCGCCGGGCTGGATGCGGGAGAGAGCCTCTTCCATAGCGGCTTTCTTCTGCTCCGTAAGAAGCACGCGGCGGTTACCGATGATGGAACGCTTCTTCGGGTCATAGTCGGTGATCAGGAAGGAAATCTCCTGGCCCTGATACTTCGTAAGATCCTTCTCAAAGGTATCCGAAACAAGGCTTGCGGGGATGAATACGCGGCACTCGTCAACGAGCGCGGTGATTCCGCCCTTAACAACCTCGGAAACCTTCGCGGTAACTACGGTTTTATTCTCAAATGCATCCTGAAGAATCTGGCTGGTGCGGTCTGCGGCAAGTCTCTTGCGGCTCAGCAGAACCTGTCCCTCTCCGTCATTTACTTTCAGGATCTTAACAGCGATCTTGTCGCCTTCCTTCACAACTTCGCGGAGGTCTGCTATGGGCTGACTGGAGTATTCACTCTTCGACAGAATGCCGTCCGCTTTGTAACCGATGCTAAGGGCGATTTCGTCTTCCTTAACACGGATAACCGTGCCTTCCACTACCTCTCCGTTATGAATTGTCTTAAAAGTCTCGTCTAACATCTGTTCAAAATTCTCTTCAGCCATTCGATTTTGAACCTCCTCAATGATATTTTTGGGGGTAGATGCTCCTGCTGTAATACCGACGCAACGAAAAGATGGAAAAGCTCTGTAACCCAAATCATCAACCGACTGCACATAAAAGGTGTTCGGGCACTCCTGCCGGCAGATTTCGTAGAGTTTCCGCGTATTGGAACTGCTTTCGCTCCCGATTACCACCATGGCGTCGCACTCACCGGCCAGCCTTTTTGCCTCAGTCTGTCTCTCCTCCGTGGCATTGCAGATAGTATTTACCACACTATCGTTTCTATCATACCCTAAACTTGCGAAAAATGCAATAATTGATTTGAATTTGTTAAAATGGAACGTTGTTTGCGAAACGACACAGATTTCTTTCGGAAGCCCATCCGCGATCCGTTCCGCTTCTTCGACGGAACCGATGACAATCGCAGGACTTACGCACCATCCGACAATGCCCTGCACCTCGGGATGCGCGGCGTCTCCGCAGATGATCATCTGCTTGCCCGCTTTACTCTCCTGTTCCGCGATTTTATGAATTTTCTTAACAAAGGGGCAGGTCGCGTCGGCGATCTTTACTCTTCCGCCGGTTTCCTCCTCCCGTCGCTTCATATGATCATGAACGGCGCGGGATACGCCGTGGGAACGGATTACGATGGTGCCCTCCGTAACCGAATCAATTTCCGACTCGTCCTGAAGAATCCGCACGCCGCGGTTTTCAAGGTCCTTTACGACCGCTTCGTTATGAATGATCGGGCCGAAGGTATAGACCGGAAGACAGTCCCCTTTTGTAAGACCGATTACCGTATTGACGGCACGCTCCACACCGAAGCAGAATCCTGCGGTTTTTGCGAGACGAACTTCCACCGGCTGCACTCCTTTCCGATCACTTACTCCCCGGGTCTGCTGCTTTCCGGGATTACTCTCCGGGTTCTCTTTCCAAACTTATTTACCCAGTTTCTCCTCGATGATCTTAATCATTGCGTCTTCGACCTCGGCAATCGTCATGTCGGAGGTGTCGAGAAGCACTGCGTCTTCGGCGCGGCACAGCGGCGCGTGCTCACGGTGCATGTCGCGGTAATCGCGCTCGGCGATGTCCTTCGCGATCTGCTCGTAATCGGCCTCAATGCCCTTTTCCTCATACTCTTTGACACGGCGTCTGGCGCGCTCCTCAATCGAGGCGGTCAGATATACCTTCACCTGTGCGTTCGGAAGCACGTTCGTGCCGATGTCACGGCCGTCCATAACCACGTCCTTTGTCTCGGCAAGCTTGCGCTGCAGGTCCGCCATCTTATCGCGGATGTCCTTGTTCACGGACGATGCGCTGGCCATGTTTCCGACTTCTTCGGTACGGATCAGACCGCTCACATTCTCCCCGAATAAAAGCACCTGCTGCACGCCGTCCTTGTAATCGATGGTCACGTCCGCTTCCTTGCCGGCCTTCGAGATGGCTTCGGCGTCGTCCGCGGAGATGCCCTTACGAAGAAGATACAGGGCGATGGTCCGGTACATGGCTCCGGTGTCAACGTAGATATATCCCATCCGCTTGGCGACCGCCTTCGCGATGGTGCTCTTGCCGGCGCCCGCCGGTCCGTCAATAGCGATGTTAACTGTCATTTTCTTCTTGTTCTCCTTCCCGGTGTTGTCCCGGCCGGATTCCTTTCCGGCTCCTTGTTTATCCTCTTTTATGCGCCCCGCAAGATATCCCGTGCTCCAGGCGATCTGCAGGTTAAAGCCTCCGGTCATCGCGTCAAGGTCCAGTACCTCGCCTGCGAAACGGAGTCCCTTTACAAGCCGGGATTCCATGGTGGACGGATTGACTTCCTTCACGTTGATGCCGCCCTTTGTAACGACGGCTTCGTTGTAGCCGCCCGTTCCCGTAACGGTGACCGGAAATGCCTTAAGCGTCCGAAGAAGGGACTGCCGCATCTCCTTTGTAATCTCCCCGGCCTTCGTTTCGGGGCGGATGCCCGCCACGGAAAGAAGCGGCGTTACAAGGGATGCCGGGACAAGCGTTCCCGCGATATTATTGATCTGTTTGGTTCCGGCGTAGCGAAGCTCGCGGATCAGGCGTTCATCGAGCTTTTCTTCGGAAAGCGCCGGCTTTAAATCGATATAAAGCGTGCTCCCGGTAAGGCTGTCCCCGCAGGCGCCGGTAGCCGAAAGCACGACCGGTCCGCTCACGCCCTTATGGGTAAAGAGCAGCTCTCCGAAATCCTCGTAAAGCGTCTTTCCGTTCTTGATAAACCTTACGCCGATATTCCTAAGGGATAGGCCGCTCAGCTCCGCGCAGAAGCTTTCCTTCGCATTTAGCGAAACAAGCGACGGCGTGAGCCTCGTTACCGTGTGTCCTGCCTCTTTTGCGAAGCGGTAGCCGTCACCGGTAGAGCCCGTCGAAGGATACGAAAGTCCGCCGGTCGCAAGGACCACGACATCGGCAGGGATTGTCTCGCCGTGCTTCATCGAAACGCCGGTCACCTTAGCCGTATAAGAGGATTTCTTCGTGCCCTCTTCCGCGTACGGCTCCGTCAGGATTCCGCTCACCTCCGCGTGGAGGCGTACGGTTACGTTAAACCGTTTCATCGCGTCCGAAAGTGTCTTGGTGACATCGGACGCGTGGTCCGAAACCGGAAACGCCCGGTTGCCGCGTTCCACCTTCACAGGCATGCCGTTTCGCTCGAAGAAGGTCATGGCGTCCTCGTTCGAAAACGCAGAGAACGCGCTGTAGAAGAAACGGGGATTGCTCATGACATTTTCGAAAAACTCCTCACGGCCGCAGGCGTTCGTAAAGTTGCAGCGTCCCTTGCCCGTGATGTAGATTTTCTTTCCGAGCTTCTCATTTTTCTCAAGAAGAAGGACGCTGTGCCCGGTCTGTGCCGCCGAGCAGGCAGCCATCATGCCGGCCGCGCCTCCTCCGATGATTACAACTTTACTCATGCTTCTCCGAATTTACATTCTTGTCCGTAAGAACCTCCCGGTTGTCCCAGATATAAACAACCAGACTTGCGATGGTTAAGAAAAGCGCAAACCACATGGCGAGCTGTCCGAGCACGTCGGCGATTTCGAACAGCAGACCGTCGTAATCGTCATCGGCCGTGAACAGAAGAAGCATGCACATGATCATCTGCACAACCGTCTTAATCTTTCCGAGCATTCCGGCCGCAATGACAACGCCCTTATCAGAAGCGATCAGACGAAAACCGCTGATAACGAAGTCACGGGCCATGATAATAGCGACAACGACAGCCGGAATCTTTCCGAACTCAATCAGAAGAATCAGCGCCGTGCAGACGAGAATCTTGTCGGCGAGCGGATCCATGAATTTTCCGAAGGTCGTCACCAGATTGTATTTTCTTGCGATGTGTCCGTCCAGGAAATCCGTAAAACTCGCAATCGCGAAAACCGCGAGAGCGATGAAGTTATAAAACGGAATCTGCGGAAACATAAGCAGAAGCACGAAAACCGGAATCATAAATACCCGGAGCATAGTAAGCTTATTCGGTAAATTCATTGACTGACTCTCCTATCAAATCATATTCTTTCGATCCGGTAATCCGTACCGGAACAATGTCGCCGGACAGCAGCACCCTGTCCGCCGTAAAGTAGACAAGCCCGTCGATTCCGGGCGCGTCCATATAGGTCCGCCCGACACAGACGCCCTCCTCGGGAAGGGACCCGTCCACCAGCACATCGAAGGTCTTTCCGATGCATTTCTTTCCGTATTCCGCGCATATCGTCTTCTGAAGACGCATCACCGCGTTCCTGCGGCGTTCCTTGACGCGCTTCGGCACGCGTCCGGGCATCTTCGCCGCTGCCGTTCCTTCCTCGGGTGAATACGGGAACACCCCGAGGCGGTTGAATTTCATCTTTTCGACAAATCCCACAAGGGTTTCGAAGTCCTCTTCGGTCTCACCCGGAAATCCGGTAATGAGCGTGGTCCGAAGGGCGATTCCCGGAAGTTCCTTCCGAAGCTTCCGGATCAGGGACTCGATTTCCTTTCCTGTGGTGCGGCGTCCCATTTTCCGAAGTATCGCATCCGAGGCGTGCTGGATCGGAAGGTCCAGATAACGGCAGATCTTCGGCTCCTTCTTCATCACCCCGATGAGTTCGTCCGTAATCTCCTCCGGATAGCAGTACTGAATCCGGATCCGTTCGATTCCTTCAATCTTACAAAGCTTTGTAAGAAGCTCCGGAAGCGCCTTATGTCCGTACAGGTCCGTGCCGTAAATCGTCGTCTCCTGGGCTACAAGGATCAGTTCCTTCGTGCCGGTCTTCGCCAGGTACTCCGCCTCCGCGATGAGCCGTTCCATGGGAACCGAGCGGTACGGTCCGCGGATTTTCGGGATGATGCAGTAGGTGCAGCATTTGTCGCAGCCCTCCGCAATCTTCAGGTTCGAGACGTAATTGCCTGCTGAAAGCATCCGGTCTGCGTCCGGGTCCGGAAGATACGACAGGTCTCTTTTCGAAACGGCGAATCCCTTCGCTTCAATCAGCTTCGGGATGTCCTCATAGGCGGTTGTTCCCGCTATGGCGTCCACCTCGGGAAGGGCTTCCCGGATCTCGTCCGAATAGCGCTCCGCAAGGCATCCGGTGATGATGAGCCGCCTAAGCTTTCCGGTCTTTTTATATTCCGCCGCCTCAATGATGGTCTGGATGCTCTCCTCCTTCGCATCGTGAATGAAGCAGCAGGTATTGATGATGATCACTTCGGCTTCCGCTTCGTCGTCGGTCATCTCATGACCGGCCGCAAGGAGCAGTCCGCCGAGCTTCTCGCTGTCCACAAGGTTCTTGTCGCAGCCGAGCGAAATCAGACAAACCTTCACTTTATTTCCTCACTTCTTACGACGTTGCACATCAGCATGGCGATTGTCATGGGGCCTACGCCGCCGGGTACCGGCGTGATGGCGGAGGCAACGGGCTCAACGCTTTCAAAGTCCACATCGCCGCACAGCTTGTTGTCTTCGTTGCGGTGAATGCCGACGTCGATGACAACGGCACCCTCCTTCACGTACTCGGCAGTGATGAACTTCGGTTTTCCGATCGCCACAACGAGGATGTCGGCCCGCTTCGTAACTTCTGAGAGATTCTTCGTTCTCGAATGGCATACGGTTACGGTTCCGTTCTCTCTAAGGAGCATTGCAGCCATCGGTTTTCCGACGATGTTACTGCGTCCTATCACCACGCATTCCTTTCCGGAAATCGTAATTCCGGAGCGCTTCAGAAGCTGGATGACACCTGCGGGCGTACAGGACTCAAAGCCCTTGTCTCCGATCCAGAGCCGTCCGACATTGACCGGATGGAAGCCGTCCACGTCCTTGTTCGGATCAATAGCGAGAAGCACCTTGTCCTCGCAGATTCCCTTCGGAAGCGGAAGCTGTACGAGAATGCCGTTCACGTCATCGCGGGCGTTTAGCTCCGCGATCAGATTAAGCAGCTCCTCCTCGGTCGTCTCTTCGGGAAGCTCGTAGGCCAGAGACCGCACGCCGATGTATTCGCATGCCTTCTTTTTATTGCCGACGTAAACCGTCGAAGCCTTATCGTTACCGACCTGGATCACCGCAAGGGTAAGCTCCTTGCCGGCTTCCTTAAGGGCCGCAACCTTCTCCCTAAGTTCGTCCTTGATTTCCGCAGAAATCTTCTTTCCGTCAATCAAAAATGCCATTTTCTCTCTCCTTTATGTATCTGTAATTACTGTAAACAATACAACAAGTAAACAAGCATTGCAAGAAGCCCCGCGCAAAATGCCAGAAGGCCGTAGGAAAGACTCCTTGTAATGAGCTTTGCGGTTTCGCTCGCGTCATCCAGTCCGCGGTTCACGAGCTCGGTGTAGTTCTTCTGCTCCGCAATCGGTTTTCTGGTGATTTTACTCTTAAGAACGACGAAGGCGCCGATTACCTTGCCGAGGAACCTGCTTAACCGTCGTGTCGCGGAAAGCGTCGTCGTCTCGCAAACCGGCTTGAATACGCTTCTCTGTAAACCGGTAACGGTCAGCTCCGGTGTCCGGTCCAAAAGTCCGAACAACCGCTTTAAGAATCCGAATACGCCCTTCGCGATAAGCTCCGTAAACCTCTCAAGGAACCGGCAGAATGCGCCGCACACGGTCGGAAGAAATGTCAGAAGGATCGGCCGGTACACGGCGTTTTCAAGGTCCAGCTTCGCCGGGAACCGGTTTATGTAAACCGTTTCGTTCTTCGATACACGTTTCGTGATCAGCTTCTTTACGACGAACCACCAGAGCAGCAGTCCGATCGTGCAGGAGATGACGGCTCCCTTCACATTTTCCGCGGTAAATGTGCGGAACGTTTCTTCGGCGGGCATGTATTCCGTAAGCTTGGCCGCGCGCTCCGAAAGCGGGAACATCAGGTATTCCGGAAGCGTACCGGCAAGGTAGATGACCGCTGCGGGGATGCTCAGGAGAATCTTTAAGGAAAGCGGCAGGTAAGCTTTCTTCGTCTGATTGAACGCTTCCACTTCCTTTGATGGTTTCCGAAAGAACAGAATCAGGAACAGCTTCAGCATGTAGGCAAGCGTGCAGCCGCCGGCGATCAGGAACAGAATCTCCGCGATTTTATAGTATATGAGGCCGTTCTCATGGTAGCAGAGAACGAGCGACTCATGCAGCATGGATTTCGATACAAAGCCCGAAAGTCCGGGGATACCCGCGATGCCGAGGGCGGCGATCAGGAAGACTACCATGAACCACGGTCTTCCGACGCCGAAACCTCTCAGTTTATTCAGGTCTCTCGTATGAAGGTTACGGACAACAATTCCGGCGCACAGGAACAGAACCAGCTTAAACAGGGAATGGTTCGCCATGTGAAGCATGGTGCCCTGCACGGCAAGCCACTGCTCTCTGTCGAGAATGCACATGGTGCCCGCGCCGACGAGCATGAAACCGATCTGCGATACGGACGAGCACGCAAGAATGTGCTTCATGTCAACGGATACGAGGGCGCCGACGGAACCGATCAGCATCGTGCAGACCGCAATGGCAACAAGAAGCAGGCCGAAATGCGTGTCGCCGACGAATACTCTTCCGGTAAGGATCAGGATTCCGTACATGCCGGCCTTCGTCAGAATTCCGGACAGAAGCGCTGACGCCGGGGCTGGTGCCACCGGGTGCGCCTTCGGAAGCCAGATGTGTAACGGGAACGCGCCGGCTTTGGCGCCGAAGCCGAACAGCAGACAGAATCCGGCGACGCGGAGCTGCTTCTGATTGAATAAACTCAGGTCAAGCTTGGCAATGTCCTGTAGGTTCAGCGTACCGAGGTTCGACTCCAGAAGGAAGATTCCCATCAGCATGACGAGGCCGCCGATCACGGCAACGGCAAGGTATGTCTTCGACGCGCGCACCGCTTCCGCGTCCTCCTCATGGACAACCCAGAGGTAGGAAGCAAGCGACATCACCTCGAAGAAGATGAAAAGCGTATAGAACTCGGCCGCGTAGAACACGCCGAGCGTTGCGCCGAGCGTCAGAAGCGTATAGAAGAAGTACCGTCCGCGGTTTTCCTCACCCTTCATGTACCAAAGCGCAAAGGCTGCGCTCACCGTCCAGCAGAACGCCGCGAGAATGCCGTACAGCGCGCGGAACTCATCCACACGGAAGTAGATCCCGCGTCCGCAGATTTCGGGAATGCTCAAAAGAACATGTCCGCCGTTTTGAATCGGTCCGATTCCGAACACAACCGTCAGGATAAGCGTCACGAAACAAAGCCCGAGAAATGTGACTTCCCCGCACCGGATAAGCGCTTTGTTTTCTTTCTTCTCTCCCGCCGCAACCGTCAGACGGCATACAAAGCCGCCGAGTATCGGAAGCAGAATCGGAAGAAGAAGTCCGTAGGTCTCTTTCATAACGACTCCTGAGTGAAACTTTTAAACTATATAACGATTCGCATCGGCGAACCGGATACTTCGTTAACGAAGTCCCGCTGCAACCTTCGCCGCGAAATCCGCAAGCGGCCCCGAGAACAGGCCGATCACGATAATGGCAATCGCAAGAATAATAAGCGGAACGCACATCCTCGCGCCGGGACGTCCTTCGCCGTATACTGCGGGGACGGTCTCCTCTTCGGAAGGCTTCGCCGCTTCGTTAGACGCTTCCACCGCTTCGGAAGACTTCTCTTCGGCTGCTTCCGCCGAAACGGAAGGCTTCGCCGTCTCTTTGACCGGTGTCCATGCACGGATCACGAGCTGCATGATATAGGCTGCCGTCAGAAACGCGGAAAGCATGACTGCGGCAAGACCGAGGTACGCAAACGCTCCGGCGCCTTCCGCGCCGCTCTGCACCGCCGCCTGGGCGATGTACCATTTGCTGATGAAACCGCAGAACGGAGGAATGCCGATCAGGGCGATTCCCGCTACGGTGTAAACACTCATAATAACCGGCATCTTCCGGGCAATGCCGTCCATCTCCCAGAGGTATTTGCGGCCGGTCTTGATCATGATCGCGCCGATGCAGTAGAACAGCGTAATCTTCATAAGTCCGTGGCACACGAGATGCAAAAACGCAGCCTTCATGCCGGCCTCGCTCATCAGTGCCGCGGCGAACAGAATATACGACAGGTTGCTGACCGTCGAGTACGCGAGACGCCGCTTTACGTGCTGCTCCTTAAGCGCCTTGACGGAGCCGTACACGATCGTCACGGCGGCATCGGTCAGAATAATCTTCTGCGCAACCGAGCCCGCAAGGAACGACGTTCCGAAGCTGTAATAGGTAATCCGGATGATTGCGAACGCGCCGGCCTTTACAACCGCAACCGCGTGTAAAAGCGCCGTAACCGGTGTCGGGGCAACCGAAGCAGTCGGGAGCCAGCCGTGTACCGGGAAGATCGCGGCTTTGACGCCGAAGCCGAACACCGCAAGGGTGTAAACAAGCAAAAGGAACGTGCCGTGCTTTGCGATCGCGTCCGCGGACAGAACACCGCCGTAGACGAAATCAATCGTGTCCCCGAGTGTCAGGATCGCGATAAACCCGAGGAATCCGAAGGCCGCTCCGCCGAAGGAGTACTTCATGTACTTTCGCGCGGCGACAACGGACTTATGGTCGAGCTCATGCATGACAAGAGGAATCGTGACGATGGTCAAAAGCTCGTAGAACATGTACATCGTCATCAGGTTTCCGGCAAATGCGATACCGCACGTCACACCGTACGTCATCGTATAAAAAGCGAAGAACGTGTTCTGCCTCCCGCCCTCCATGTACTCAAAGGCATATACGACGGCAAGGGGCCACAGGAAGGAAATCAGTCCGGCAAATACCATGCCGCATCCGTCAAGACGGAAACGGATTTCCAGAATACCGGCGAGCTGTAAGGTAAGTTCCCGCTCTCCCGGCGGGAAGACAAGGAGTGCCGCGACCATAACGGAGGTGAGAAGCGTCACCGAAAAGACGAAGAGATTTCTTCGCCGGTCGTTACGAATCGGATGTACCACCATCGCCGTTCCGAAAAGCAGCGGAACCAGGACGGGGATCAACAGGAAATAAGCACTCATTTTACACTCTCATTAACGGATAATCATAAAAATCCGGTCAACTGCTTCCTGAATCGAATCGGAAAGCGGGTTCGGAATAATACCGAATACCAAAGCGGCTGCCGCAAGGATCACAAGCGGAGTCAGCAAAAAGATGCGTTTCTTCGAAACGGCCTTCTCCGTTCCGGCTTCCGCATGCTCCGCTTCTGCAGTATCCGAAGCTTTCGAAGCATCGGCATCTGCGGAAACTGCCGTGGCATTTGCCGCCTCATCCTTTCCGAAGAAGGCGTCCGCGGAAACGGTAAGCAGGTAACCGGCGGTCAAAAGTGCACTGATCAGAAGCACAACCGGGGCAAGCCACGAGAACACCGGGATTTCGGTTTTAATGGCGCCGGTCGCGAGGTACCATTTGCTGATGAAGCCGCATAACGGCGGGATTCCCACAAGGCCGAGGCCGGCAACGGTGAAGCAGGTCATCGTGACGGGCATCTTCTTTCCCATGTGCTTCATCTCATCTGCACGGGTCTTGCCGGTCGTAAAGATGACCGCACCGACGCTTAAGAACAGAAGGTTCTTGATGATCGAATGGAAAATCATATGGAGCACCGCGCCGAGGAGCGTCACCTGCGAAAGCATGTAGACGCCGGTCAGGCAGTAGGAAACCTGGCTGACCGTCGAATAGGCGAGCCGTTTCTTCAATACCTTCTCGCGGTAGGCAAGCATCGAGCCGAGGAACACGGTGGTCAGCGAAAGCGCCAGGAGCGCGTTCATAACCCAGGTGCCCGAAAGCGATTCCGGAACAACGATGAAATAAAGCACGCGGATCGTAAAGAGCAGTCCCATCTTCGTAATGTTACCGGAAAGCAGTGCCGAAGCGGGTGCCGGAGCAACCGGGTGCGCCTTCGGAAGCCATCCGTGTAACGGGAACATACCGGCTTTGCAGGCAAGGCCGATTAACATCAAAAACAGTACCGTAAGGAGAACCGTATTGTCTCCGCTTACATTGATGAATCCGCCCGGACGGTACATAAGGCTTCCGCCCTCTCCCGTCATGCCCGATGCCTCGCGGCTTAGGAAGAAGATTCCCAAGAGTCCGAGGAACGCGCCCGCTACCGAGTAGAACAGGTAGGTCATGCCGGCGGACACCGCTTCCTTCGTCTGCTCGTGAAGAACAAGCGGGAAGGTGACGAGCGTCATCATTTCATAAAACAGATAGGTCGTGATCAGGTTTCCTGAGAAGCATACGCCGAGCACCGCGCCGAGCGAAAGCAGCGAGAACAGCTGGTAGCGGATCTCGTTCTTCTGGTGGTCCATATACGCGAAGGAGAACCAGGTCGAAAGCAGCCACATGACCGCCGCAACCGAGGCGAAAACTATCGCCGTGATATCCGCGCGGAAGTAAATCGGAAACGAATCCGAAATCAGGTCGAAAAGGCGGAACGAGAAGGTCCCGTCAAGGGCAATCGCAAGCACCGAAAGGCCTGCGGCAAGCACGAAGCAGAAGGTCGAAATCCGGACGGCCATCTTGAAGCGGGGTGCGTTGTCCGCTACCGCCTGCTTCGGAAAATACCACCGCAACAGAAGAAGGTTCAAAGCGCCGATCACCGGAAGCAAAACCGGCATAAGCAAAAACCAATTCATAGCACGCACTCCTTTCATGAAAACTGGCTGAGGCCGCGGGAAATCCAGTCAAAAATCGGATTGCTGAGTATCCCGAGGACCAGCACGATGATGATAAATACAAACATGGAAAAACGGTAGGTGAAGCCCGGCCGGAAATCCCGGTCTTCATAGTGTTCGTTCATCCGCGGCGTATATACGCTTAAGGTCATACGGATAAAGTACATCGCGTTCAGGATCGTACTGATCGCGAGGGCGATCAATGTGACAATCTCCTTTGAGGTCGTCGCGCCGAGCGCAGCCTTCGCGAAGTATACCTTCGAGGTGAATCCGGCGAACAAAGGGATACCGACCATTGACAGCGAGCCGACGACAAATCCGATACCCGCCGAGCGGTTTCGGATTCCGGAACCGCGAAGATCCCGGTAGTTCATGCTGCCGCCCGAAACTTCGGACAGCCCGTTCGCCGAAACGAAAAGCATGGATTTGGCGGAGGCATGCGCCAGTATGTGGAACGCCGAAGCGACCATTCCGGCTTCGACGCCGAGACCGAAGCCCATATAGATGTATCCGATCTGCGCGATCGAGGAGAAAGCGATCATCCGGCTGATGTCGGTCTGCTGAATCGCGTCAATCGAGCCGACAAGCATGGCGGCGATTCCGAAAAGGAAAAGCACATCGTCCGCGCCGGTCATCTTGAAGACATCCGAACCGATGACACGGTAGATAAACTTCATCAGGAACAGAATGTAACCCTTCGAAACGAGCGACGACAGGATCGCGCTCGATGAACAGGTGGAATAGCTGTACGCATCCGGCAGCCACGCGTGGAACGGGAACAGCGCGGATTTGATGGCGATACCGACCGAGAACAGTCCCACCGCGATAATTAACGGCTCGATGTGGTTCTTCGAGGCCACAAGCTCCGCTACCGCCGTGTGGATATTCGACATCAGAAGGTGTCCGGTAATGCCGTACAGAATCGAAATCGAAACGAGTACAAGACCGGAACCGAGCAGCGACATCACCATGTATTTGGTGGCGGCGAGGATGTTTCGTCCCCAGCCTCGTATCATGATAAGACCGCAGGCCGAAATCGTATTGATCTCGACGAAAACGTATCCGGTGAACATATCGTTCGTGTAGATCAGGGACAGAAGCGACGCAAGAAGAAGGTTGATCATAATGAAGTACAGGTTCTTCTTCTCGTCCGGAACGTCCGTCTTCAGATACTTCAGTCCGCCGATCAGCGAAAGCACCATAATCAGGCAGAAGAACGTCGCCATCAGCGCTTCGAAAACACCGGCACGGATTTCGTTACCGAACGGCGCCGGGAAACGGCCCATCGTATAAACAAAGGGCTCAGTAAGCTGCAGCGTGTACACAAGCGTGACAGCCGATAGGATGCCGCAGACGGATACCACAAGCATGCTGAGGCGTCCTGCCTTCTTTCCGGAAAGCACCGAGGAAACCGGCCCCGAAACCATGGCGAGCATTATGCAGATGAAAGGAAAGTTACGCACAAAGTCCATCACTCATGCTCCTTTCGCACCATGGTCGTAATCTCGTCGATGTCGAGAGTGCGGTAACGCTCATAGAGCTTAACCGTAAGACCGAGCATCAGGGCGGTTACGCTGACGGATACGACAATGCCGGTAAGCACGAGGCCGCTCGGAAGCGGGTTCACGTACTGCGAGGCTTCGGTCACCCCGTCCTTAAGTATCGGCGCGAAGCGTCCCTCGATGTAGCCCATCGAAGCAAGGAACAGGTATACCGCGGTATCCATGATATTAAGGCCGATGATCTTCTTGATCAAGTTCCGCTGCAACAGCAGGTTACAGAATCCGATGCCGAACAGAATCATTGCGGCCACGCTTACGTAATTGTTCCACAGATAGGAAAGCATCACAGCCCTCCTTTCCGGAACAGCGCGAAGAAGGCATACATCGTGCATGCCACTTCGAATCCGACAAGAATATTGATGGGCAGGATAAGGCCCGAGCTGATGATCGCGCCGGCCTTGCCGAGGGGAACGATCGAGTCTATGCCATTTGCCCCGGTGAACAGATAATAGATGATCAGAAGGCTGTAAAGCATCAGCGATCCGACCTTCACAATGTCATAAATCCGCTCGTTGAAGAAACGGGCAGTGGCGGTAAATCCGAAGGAGGCCGAATAAAGGATCAGGCCTGCCCCGAGTACCGCGCCGCCGGAGAATCCGCCGCCCGGTGACAGGTGCCCGTTCACGAGAATATACAGTCCGAACAAAAAGATGAGCGGTACCATGAAATGCGCCATGGTCCGAAGAATCCGGTCGCCGCCGGGGTTTTCGCCGTCCATGCGGACAGGCTCCTCGTCCTTACGGCGCTTCAGAAGGATCATAACCGCAATCGTTGCAAGGAAAAGCACGTGGGTCTCGCCGAAGGTGTCGAAACCGCGGTACTGCAGGATGACGCCGGTGACGGTGTTAACAACACCGGTCTCCTCCTGTCCTTTCTCGATATAGCGCTCGGTCACCTCGTTGGTCATGGCGGTGTCGGCGCTTCCGAATTCGGGCATAAATGCCACGTTATAAATCAAAAGTCCGCTGATGGCGACGCACAGAAGGAGCGCCATAACGCCGTAAAGCCGGCGGAACCAGCGCATTCCGGAGAGCTCTGCGTAGCGCTTCGCGTCTTCCATCGGATCCACTTCGGGCGGCATCAGATAATGCTCCGTCGCGCGCTCGTCTTCGGCCTTTTCTTCGGCGATCTGCTTTTTGTACATCGGCATGTAGTCGACTTCGGGAAGCTCCGTCTCGCCTAAGATGTAGCGGCGGAAACGGGTACGGAAGGAGGTGTCGTAATTCTTACGAATCTTGCTCATGCTTCTCCTCCTTTCGCTCCTGCTTCGCGATGGCGTTAATGCGCCGAAGCGTTGCAAAGAACAGAACCGAAGTTACGCCGGCACCGACCGCGGCCTCGGTAATGGCAAGGTCGGGTGCCTCAAGAAACATCCAGATAATGGACATGATAAGGCTGTAGGACATGAAGATAATGATGGAAACCAAAAGATTCTTCGTGAAGCCCGCGCTGACGGCACACAGGATCAGAAACAGCACGAGCAGTAACAGGATTGCTTTCGTCATACCTTCTCCTCTTCCTTTCCGTCATCGGTTAAAATCTCACAGTTATCCTTAAGCTTCGGCGAAACGGTCACCTCAAGATTCGCAAGCAGGTGGGATGCCACCGGGCTTGCGCACCACAGAAGAAGGATAATCAGAAACAGCTTCAGGGAATCAAAATTGAACCCGGACAGTACGATCAGCCCGGACAGAACCAGCAGTATTGCAAGCGTGTCGCACATAGCGGCGGCATGCATGCGATTTAACGCAAAGCGGAACTTGAAAAGCCCGAAGGCGGCAATTCCCGCCGCAAGCAGTCCGCAAAGAATCAAAAAGGCGGCAAAGCCGAAACGAATCCATTCACCCACGGCGTTCTTCCTCCTTTTTGAGCATTCTCTCGTGATACACGCCGAGATAGATGCGCGTAAGTATAACGACGGCGAGGAAGGAAATCATCGCATAGATGATCGCTACATCCAGAAGGTAACCCTGCTTAAGCCACAGGGACAGGATGCAGATGATCATGATCGTCAGCGTACCGAGCATATTGACGGCCACAATGCGGTCCACGATCTCCGGGCCTCTTACGGCGCGGATCAGAACGCAGAGCATAATAAGAACAAGCACGCCTACGGCTCCGCCGAACAGTATGTTGTAAGCCTGCGAAAGACTCATTCCGCTTCCTCCACTTCCTGAATCATCTGAATAAATACGGAATCATCGATTCCTTCCGCGAACTCGCGGTCCAGCGCGTGAATCGTAAACCAGTCATCCTCCGAAAGATCGACCGTAATGGTACCTGGCGTTAACGTGATCGAATTCGCGAGAAGCACCTCGTGGGAATTCTGCTTAAATGTACGCTTAAACCGCACAAGTACCGGTTCGGGCTCCAGGCGGTCCGAAAGGATCAGCTTCGTTACCGCGACGTTCGCCTTGACAATCTCGCGAAGAAGCACGGCGAAATACTTCATAAGCCACGGAAGCTGACTTACGAAGTCCCATTCCTTCTTCGGCGTAAAATGCATTACAAGGCAGAAAAAAAGATAAACGGGTACAGCAAGGACAAGTCCCGTAAGGAACACTTCCCATGTGATGCGCCCGTTAAAAACAATCCATAAACCGAGTAATAAAAATAACATATTACGCCTGCTTTCCGGAAAATCCAAAATCTAAGTTATGATATCACATTTTACGCAGAAAGTCAAAAAAAGCTGTCGGCCGGAAACCCGGTCGACAGCTCCTTGAAAGCATTATTATTTCTTAAGGTTGAATTCCTTGAGGTTGTCCTCGCCGATCAGGATTACCTGCCACTCGTCATCCTCTTCGAAGAAGATATAGTAGTCGAAGTACTTCTCGGAACCGTCGGAGCCCTTGAAGCAGGAATTGTTCGCTACAAGATAAGCTGCGGCGATGTCTACGGACTTGCCGAATACATCCTTAAAGCAATCGGTGAGGTCATCGAGATCGCTGATCTTCTTGGCGGATACGATTTCCTCGGTAACCTTGATGTCGTCACCGCAGGAAGCGATACCGTTGTCTTCGTCTTCGTTCAGGTAGGTTACGAACTCCTTAGCGGAACTCTTGCCGTAAACGCTCCATACGAAGTCGCGTGCGTAGCTCGGGATACCGTCGGCATAGTCGCCGCCGTCCTCATCGATAATCGCCTCGTCAAGAGCCTTAACAAGCTTCTTGAACGTGCTCTGCTCCTTGTCACTGAGAGGAAGGGAATTGCCCTCCTTCTTGAAATCCAGAGCGGCAAGCCACTCGGGACGATCTTCCTCGGAAGCAAGGAAGGTCTCATATGCAATCAAACCGCCGGCTGCAAGAACCAGAAGGACGATAATCAACGTGATGATCAACGGAGCCTTGGATTTCTTCTTCGGAGCGGGCTGCTGGAATGCAGGCTGCTGATACATGGGCTGCTGGTATACAGGCTGCTGATATACAGGCTGCTGATATATGGGCTGCTGTACAGGCTGCTGTACGGGCTGCTGGTACACGGGCTGCTGTACGGGCTGCTGGTACACGGGCTGCTG
>DBWJ01000005.1:31119-31411 GCA_002308955.1 Lachnoclostridium sp. UBA1241
TCGGTAACGGCTTCCGCTGCCGGAGCTGCTGCTTCCTGAACGGCTTCTACGGCTTCCTGAACGAACTTCTCACCGCAGTTTGTGCAGAACAAAGCGCCGTCGGGATTCTGATTTCCGCATTTCGGACAAAACATAACTTTCACTCTCCTTTTCGATTTTTGCTTATTTGATTATATATTATACATCATTCAGCTACGCATTTCAATCACCGGAGCACCTTTTCCGTTAATATAATCCTCGGTAATGGTGACGGTTCCGATATAAGGGTCCTTCGGAATCTCATACATGATAT
>DBWJ01000108.1 GCA_002308955.1 Lachnoclostridium sp. UBA1241
ACGCAGGGAACAATGTAATCCTCTGCAAATTCATCGTTTACGTCGAGAATGTATAATTTTTCGGCGCCACAGTACTTGGCACGCTCTTCAAGACCGTCGAGCTCGCTTTCCTGACCGCAGTCGATGCAGCAGCAGATAACTTCATAATCATAGTTTTCTTTCAGCCACGGAATGATTGCCGTGGTGTCAAGGCCGCCGGAGTAGGCGAGAATAACCTTTTCCTTCATAATATGTTCCTCCGAATTTGGATTCTTTACGGATGCGTATTTGTGAGAATTCTATGCAAAAATATGCATTCATCATTCTACCCGCTCCGTTGCTGTACATAAATGTACATCAAACATACGAGAAATGCAACACTTTTTTATATAAAATGCAGAAATTCATCATTTTTGCATAAAATTGCATAAAAATGTAAAAAAGTTGTTGCAAAACGGAGAAAGCGGGTATAAAATAGCAACATCATTCACCGAAGAGGGAATTGTTATGAAACAGACGATGCCGGTAATTCTTGCAAGCGCATCACCGAGAAGAAGGGAAATCCTTTCGATGCTCGGCGTTTCCTTCGATGTGGAAGTATCGAAAACCGAAGAGGTAACGATACAGACAGAGCCCGATGAGATTGTAAAGGATCTGGCGTCACAGAAGGCAGCGGCGGTTGCGAAGAACCATATAAAAGAAAACTGTATGATTATCGGAAGCGATACGATTGTATGGCTGAACGGAAGAGTTTTGGGGAAACCCGCCGACGAAGCGGAAGCGAAACAGATGCTTACCGAGCTTTCCGGGAATATCCATTCGGTTCATACCGGCGTATGCATTATAAAGTGCGAAAACGGTAAGATGACGAAAACCTGCTTCGCCGATAAGGCGGATGTCACATTTGCCGAAATGGACGAAGAGGAAATCGACTGGTACGTTTCCACCGGGGAGTGCAAAGACAAGGCAGGCGCCTATGCGGTCCAGGGACTCGGAGGCAGGTTCGTGAAAGGAATCTGCGGCGATTTTTATACGGTAATGGGACTTCCGATGGCCGCGCTCTACGAAGAACTGCGACGATGTCATTTATTCCGATGAAAAGCGGTTGCAGTTTACGCATGCGAAGCGTATAATCAGTGTGGCATTTTACGAAAATCCAATATGGAATATATAAAGAAGGTGACATTATGAGAAAGTTTAAAGGAAATGTAACGACTCCGCAGGGTTTCTCGGCAGCCGGCGTGATGGCGGGAATCCGGAAGAAGAATAAGAAAGACATATCGCTTGTATACAGCAAGACGCCCTGCGTTGCGGGCGCGACTTTTACAACCAACCTCGTTAAGGCAGCCCCGGTAACCTGGGACATCGCGCTTTTAAAGAACGGACTTCCGAAGCATGCGGTGATCCTGAACAGCGGAATCGCGAATGCGTGCATGGGCGAGCAGGGAGTTTCCGACAACCTGGCATTTGCCTCCGTAACTGCCGGAGAGCTCGGTATTAAGCCGGAACAGGTTTTCACCGCTTCCACGGGCGTTATCGGGCAGCCGATGCCGATGGAGCGGATCATCCCGGGAATCGAAGCAGCGGTTAAGGCGCTTTCCGATACCGAACAGGGCGGAATCGACGCGGCGGAAGCCATTATGACGACCGATACCGTATCGAAGACGATTGCCTGTGAGCTTTACCTCGGCGAGACGAGAGTTCTTCTCGGCGGCATGAGCAAGGGCTCCGGCATGATTCATCCGAACATGGCGACGATGCTCAGCGTTGTGACGACCGACGTTAACATTGACGAAGCGCTTCTGCAGGAAGCCGTTTCCGACGCCGTGCGCGATACCTTCAATATGATTTCCGTTGACCGCGATACTTCGACCAATGACACGTTCATCGTTCTTGCGAACGGTCTTGCCGGCAATAAGAAGATTGAGAAGAAGGACGCTGCTTACGAGGAATTCGCAAAGGCCCTGTTCCTTGTCTGCAAGGATCTCGCAAAGAAGATGGCGCATGACGGCGAGGGTGCTACGAAGCTTCTTACCTGCAAGGTTTTCCATGCGAAGACGAGAGAGGATGCCCGTATTCTGGCACGTTCCGTTATTTCCTCGAACCTTGTGAAGGCTGCGTTCTTCGGCAGTGACGCAAACTGGGGCCGTGTGCTTTGCGCGCTCGGGTATTCCGGAGCGCAGTTCGATCCTTCGAAGGTCGATATCACAATCCAGCATGAGGACGATTTCTTAGATATCGTGAAGAACGGCATGGCAATCGATTATTCCGAAGAGCTTGCCACCAAGATGCTTTCCCAGGACCGCGTGAAGTACATTGTGGACCTGCATGACGGATATGAGAGAGCGACCGCATGGGGATGCGATTTGACATATGATTATGTAAAGATTAACGGTGATTACCGTTCCTAAGGAGAGTAAGATGAGCGAGTCAGAGAAGAAAACAGTCGATCAGGCAATTGAAAAGGCACAGACCCTGATTGAGGCACTGCCTTATATCCGGATGTTTTATAACAAAATCGTTGTCGTGAAGTACGGCGGAAGCGCAATGCTTGACGAGGAATTGAAGAAAAATGTGATTCAGGACGTTGCTTTGTTAAAGCTTGTCGGCATGCATCCCGTTATCGTCCACGGCGGCGGTAAGGAAATCAGCAAATGGGTTACGATGATGGGCAAGGAGCCGGAGTTCGTGAACGGACTTCGTGTTACCGATGCCGATACCATGGGCGTTGCCGAGATGGTTCTTAACAAGGTTAACAAGAGCCTTGTTCAGTTTCTTGAGGAGAACGGCGTGAAGGCAGTCGGCCTTACCGGTAAGGACGGCGGAATGCTTAAGGTTGAGAAGAAGTATGTGGACGGCAAAGACATCGGATTTGTCGGAAACATCACAAAGGTGGACACGAAGATTATCGACACGCTGATCGAGAACGGTTATGTTCCGGTTATCGCGCCCATCGGTATGGACGAAACCTACCAGGCATACAACATCAACGCGGACGACGCTGCCTGCGCGATCGCGGAGGCTCTCGGCGCCGAGAAGCTTGCGTTCCTTACGGATATCGAAGGCGTATACAAGGATCCGAAGGACCCGTCCACGCTGATGTCGGTTCTTACTCTTGATGACGCCGAGCAGCTCATTGCGGACGGATATATCGGCGGCGGAATGCTTCCGAAGCTTCGTAACTGCATCGATGCCGTTAAGAGCGGCGTCAGCAGGGTGCATATTCTGGACGGGCGCAAGGCGCATTGCCTGCTGCTTGAGTTCTTCACCCAAAAGGGTGTCGGGACCGCGATTGTCAACGAGTAGTTTTCTCCCGAAAGGAGTTTCCCATGAATAAACAGGAGATTATTGCGCAGGGCGAGTCCGTCCTGCTGCATACTTATAACCGGTTCCCGATGGTTCTTGACCACGGGGACGGCATGTATCTTTATGAGACCGACGGCACGAAGTATCTGGATTTCGCAGCCGGCATCGCCGTATTCGCATTCGGCTATAACAACAAGGAATACAATGATGCCCTGAAGGCACAGGTGGATAAGCTGGTTCATACCTCGAACCTTTACTATAACGAGCCTTCCGTGCATGCTGCGGAGCTGTTCTGCAAGGCTTCCGGAATGGAGCGCGTATTCTTCACGAACAGCGGCGCAGAGGCCATTGAAGGCGCCCTGAAGCTTGCGAGAAAGTATTATTTCAACAAACACGGCGTATCGGACAGCAATGTAATCGCAATGGACCATTCCTTCCACGGAAGAACGATGGGCGCGGTTTCGGTAACCGGCAAGCAGGCTTACCGTGAGCCTTTCGAGCCGTTGATCGGCGGTGTCAGATTTGCCGATTTTAATAACTATGACGATGTGGTTTCGAAGGTTGATGCGAAGACCTGCGCGATCATTATGGAAACCGTTCAGGGCGAGGGCGGAATCTATCCGGCGGACAGGGAATTTCTGCAGAAGATCCGCAAGTTCTGTACGGCAAATGACATCGTTTTGATTCTTGATGAAATCCAGTGCGGCATGGGTCGTACCGGCACGATGTTTGCTTATCAGCAGTACGGAATTGAGCCCGATATTCTGACCAGCGCCAAGGCACTCGGCTGCGGCGTTCCGGTCGGCTGTTTTGCCTGTAAGGAAGCTTTCGCCGCGATGGTTCCCGGTGATCACGGCTCGACCTACGGCGGGAATCCGCTTGTATGTAAGGCCGTTGAGACGGTTTTCGGATTGTTCGAGAAGACGAAGCTTACGGACCATGTGAAGGAGATCTCCGGATATCTTTGGGACGAGCTTGAGAAGGTTACAGCGGATTATGAAATTGTTACGGCTCACAGAGGTCTCGGACTGATGCAGGGACTGGAGTTCTCCGTTGCCGCAGGCCCGATTGTGAAGGAAACAATCGCGAACGGCTGCATTCTGATCTCCGCGGGAACGAACATCATCCGTTTCGTTCCGCCGTTGATCGTCGAGAAGAAGCATGTTGACGAGATGATCGGCTGCCTTCGGAAAGCCATTGAAAAACTGCTTGTGAATTCTTAAGAGATAGGGTACAATAGCAGTGTGTGAGGCGGTGTCTTCCGGAAAGGAAGATACCCATGAAAAAGAAACTGATTATTTATGCGGGAGCGGCTGCTTTAGCCGTTCTTTGCGGTTTTGTGTATGCATACCGTGCAAACAGCGAGGACAGTATCTACCATGGCCAGACAGAAAAACAGCAAAAAGGTGAAGAAGAAAAGATCCCTTCCGGTACGGATAATACGGATGCTGTACAAGACGGCCAAATTGGCATTTCTCGGAATGAAGCTGAAGAATACGGCGTCTTCGTTTGCGGCCAGGTCCAAAAAGAAGGAGTCTGCTTCCTAGAAAAAGGCTCCCGGGTTTCGGACGCCATCAGCGAGGCCGGCGGGTTCACCGAGGAAGCCGATACGACGTACTGGAATCTTGCCGCATACGTGTATGACGGGCAGAGGATTTATGTGCCGAAGATCGGGGAGGCGGTACCTTTGGAACTTGCTTCCGACAATGCCTACGATGCGTTCGGAAGACTTGATCTGAATGCCGCTACTTTAGAGCAATTGATGGAGCTTCCGGGGATCGGAGAGAAACGCGCTGCGGACATTCTCAGGTATCGGGAGAGCATCGGACGGTTTGAAGACATTGAACAGTTAATGAATGTATCGGGAATTAAGACGTCTCTTATGCAGGGAATACGCGATAAGATTTGTGTCCGTTAGGACAATGGGGTGACTTATGGACAGACGTGTGCTTGTGGTCGACGACGAAAAACTGATTGTAAAGGGGATTAAGTTCAGTCTTGAACAGGACGG
>DBWJ01000112.1:0-332 GCA_002308955.1 Lachnoclostridium sp. UBA1241
TGCTCCTCATCAACGATCAGAAGCCCGAGGTTCTTAAACTCAACGTCCTTACTGAGTATCCGGTGGGTTCCGATCAGGATGTCGCAAAGTCCCTTTCTTACGCGCTCCAAAGTCTTCTTCTGCTCCTTCGGGGAACGGAATCTTGAAAGCATTTCAACCGAGAACGGAAAATCCCTCAGTCTCGTCGAAAACGTATTGAAATGCTGCTGCGCAAGGATGGTCGTCGGCACTAAAACCGCCACCTGCTTTCCGTCAGAAACTGCTTTGAATGCTGCCCTTATGGCGATCTCAGTCTTTCCGAAGCCAACGTCGCCGCAAATCAGGCGGTCCAT
>DBWJ01000112.1:407-8882 GCA_002308955.1 Lachnoclostridium sp. UBA1241
TCGAATTCCTTCTGCCATACGGTATCCGGGCCGTAAGCGTGACCGGGATTCTCCTGACGGATGGCATACAGCCGGATCAGGTCCTGCGCGATATCCTTTACCGCACGGTAGACGCGCGTCTTCGTCGTCTTCCATTCGGTGTTATTCAGTTTATTAAGCTTCGGCTTCTTGGCCGCGTCGGCGTCGGCATACTTCTGGATGACGTCAAGGCCGGTAGCCGGCACGTAAAGCACCCCGCCGTCCCCGTACTCGAGCTTGATGTAATCCTTCACGATCCGGTTCATCGTGATCTGCTCGATGCCGCGGTATACGGCGATTCCGTGGTTCTCGTGAACGACGTAGTCGCCGCTTGAAAGCTCGTTCAGCGCGTTGATCTTCGCGCCGGTATACGGGCTCTTCTTCCGTTTCTTCTTCTCGCGACCGAATATGTCGCTCTCGTCGATGACGACGAATTTCAGGAGCGGGTATTCAAAGCCCTGATGCAGGTTTCCGTAGATGACCATGATCTCCTGCGGGCCCACGACGCGGTCCTCATTTTCGCTGAAGAACGCGCTCAGCTCGTACTCCCGAAGGTTCTCGGCAAGACGCGCAGCCCTCGTATGGGAAGCGCACACAAGAAGGATCCGGTAGCCGTTCTTCTTATAATTCTTAAGATCCTGCACGAGGTTCTCAAAATGCTGGTTGTAGGACGCCACCGACCGCGCAAAGACGNNGGCTTCCACTCCGACGGAACGCCCGCAAGCGTCGTCAGAAGCACCGTCCGGCGCGTTCCGAACTGCGCAAGCACCTTCCGGTAATCGAAGATGGCGTCGGTCTGTCCCGGCAGGCAGTAGCCTCTCGTAAGCCGCCCCTTCATGCTCTCCGAAAACTCGGCGGTCGTCGCCTCGGCGCTCTCCCGGATCCGGTCCGGCTCGTCCATCACGAAAAGAGTCTTCTCCTTCGGAAAATACGAAAGAAAGCTTACGGTTTCCTTCCGGAAATAAGGGATATAAGAATCCAGGTTGGTTGCATTCTTAAGATAGGTGAGGTTCTCCCGAAGCTCCTCCATCGTGTGGCGTACCCGGGCCGCCTCTTCCGTCATCTTCGAAGAAAGAAACTTCTTCTCGACGGACTTCGACTCCTTCTCAATCCGGGATAAGCTGTCCTGCAGTTCCTCGTCCGAGAAGACAAATTCCATGGCCGGATAGATGCACAGCTCCTCGGCGTTCTCAATGGACCGCTGGCTCGAGATGTCAAAGCTTCGGATGGAGTCGATATCATCGCCCCAGTATTCAATCCGGTAAGGCGTGTCTTCGCTTAACGGAAATACATCTAAGATTCCGCCCCGTACGGCGAACTCTCCCGGATTCTCCACCTGCGCCTGCTTCTGGTAACCCATCGTTACCAGCTTCGCGGTCAGCTCGTCCATCGTGACGGGGCTTGTAGCATTTATCGTAACGGAAGCCTCCTGTATCTCCTCGGGAAGAAGAAGGCGGTCAAGAAGCCCCTGGACGCTCGTAACGACCGTACAGGGCTCGCCCGACAGAAGCTTTCGGATAACGCTCATGCGCTCCTTGACGATTGCGTTTCCGTGCACGTCGGCGTTATAGAAGATAATATCCTTCGCGGGATAGATGCACACGTTCTTATCGTAAAGGCTCATGTCCTCCGCCATCTCACGGGCGCGAAGCTCGCTTGCGGTGACGATCAGACGGTAGGGATACTCCTGTCCGAGGGCGCTCACGAAGTGACTTTTCTGCACGGAAGTACACCCCGATACCTGTACCGGGGCTTCTTTCTTCTGCAAAAAATCACGCGCCGCGCAAAATTCCCGATCGTCCTGCAGCGGCTCCAAAAAGGTTTTAATCATGTAACACCGATCCGTTGAATTTACTCATGGCCGCTTCCGGCCCTTCCGTCACATAAACCGGGATTTCCTCTACCACCCGGGCCATCACATCGCGTATAACGGGCTCCAGTTCCTTCGGGAACCGCGCGAGCACGTGGTCCGCAAGGTCCCATCCGAAGGGCTTCTCCCCGACACCGAGCCGAAGCCTCGGAAACACGCTCGTTCCGATCTGGGCGATAATGCTCTTAAGGCCGTTATGCCCGCCGGCGCTTCCTTTGACGCGGAGCCTGAGGTTTCCGGGCTCGAGGGAGATGTCATCGCAGATGATGAGCACACGCTCCGCCGGAATCTTATAGAAATCCATATACGCGCGGACGCACTCGCCGCTTGCGTTCATGAATGTCTGCGGCTGCACGAGGATCACCTTCTGCCCGGCAATCGTGCCGCGCCCCGAGATGCCCTTCCATTCCTTCGTCTTAAGCGGAATGTTAAAGGCGTCCGAAAGCGCGGTTACCGCGTCCCAGCCGATGTTGTGCCTCGTTCCCGCGTATTTGCGCCCGGGGTTACCGAGGCCGACAATCAGCGTCACCGGGCCGCTCCCGGATTCTGCTGTTTTCTCGGTTTTCTTACGAAACAGTCCCATTTTCCTCATCCATAACCCGGGTTTACGCCCCGGGTTCCTCCGTCTTAACCGGGCTCAGCACCCGAATACTTCTTTTGCGATGTCCACGGTCGCCTTGGCGTCCGAGCCGTAATAGTCCGCGCCGATGCTCTTCGCGTATTCCGGCGTGAGCACGGCACCGCCGACAACCGTCTTACAGGAAAGCCCCGCCGCCTTCAGCGCGCGGATGGTCTCCTCCATGCTCCCGAGCGTCGTCGTCATCAGGGCGGAAAGCCCCACAAGCGGCGCGCCGGTTTTCTTCGCAGCTTCCACGACCGCCTCAGGGGGTACGTCCTTCCCGAGGTCGTGCACGGTAAATCCGTAGTTTTCAAGGAGCACCTTGACGATATTCTTTCCGATGTCGTGGATATCGCCTTTGACGGTCGCAAGCACGATCTCGCCCTTGCTGACCTGCTTCATCCCGGTGCTCTGCATATGTTCCTTAATGCGCCCGAAGGCCCCCTGGACAACCGATGCGGAAAGAATCAGCTGCGGCAGAAAAACGGTTCCCTTCTCAAAGCCCGCGCCCACCGTATCGAGTGCCGGGATCAGAACCCCGTTCACGAGGTCCATGGAATCCATTGTCTTCAGGAGCTCCACGGTGAGCTTCTCACCGCGTTCCGCGCGTCCCGAAAGTACCGCTGCGTAAAGCTCCGCAGGGGCGTCGCCGAACTGCGCACGGATTTTTCCTTCCGTCTCGTCCTGCACCGCTCCGACCGGAATCTCCGCGCCGGGCTTCGCTTCCGCTTTCTGCGGAACGAAATTCTTATATGCCTCGGTAAATGCGATGGCATGCTCGTCGATGTTCATCAAAAGACGGTACGCCCTCAGGGCTCCCATCATTGCTTCCGAGTTCGGATTCATGATCGGAAGCGTCAGTCCGTTCTGAAGCGCAAGGGTCAGAAACGTGCTGTTCACAAGGTCACGGTTCGGAAGTCCGAAGCTGATGTTCGATACGCCGAGCACCGCGCCGGTCCCGAGTTGCTCACGGGCCATCTTAAGCGCCGTAAGCGTTTCCTTAACCGCTTCCTGTTCCGCGCTCGCGGTCAGGGTGAGACAGTCGATCTGAATGTCTCTTCTTCGGATTCCGAGCGCCTCCGCGCGCTCCACAATCCGCTTCGCGATGGCGAAGCGGCCTTCCGCCTGCTTCGGGATTCCGCCCTCATCGAGGGTAAGGCCGACAACCGCGGCTCCGTATTTTCTTACGATCGGAAGAATGCCCGCAAGGCTCTTCTCCTCGCCGTTTACGCTGTTTACAAGCGCGCGTCCGTTGTACGCCCGAAGCGCCGCCTCGACGACCTCGGGAATGTTCGAGTCAATCTGCAGCGGAACGTTCACGACTGCCTGCAGCTCGCGCACCACGCGCACCATCATTTCCTTTTCATCGACGCCGGGAAGACCGACGTTCACGTCGAGAATGTCCGCTCCGGCCTCCACCTGGGAAACCGCCTGCGAAAGGATATAGTCCATATCCCCTGCGCGAAGCGCCTCCTGGAACTTCTTCTTACCGGTCGGGTTAATGCGCTCGCCGATAACGCGGGGCTCCGAGAACCATACCGCATCCGTCGAAGAGCAGATGCCGGTCAGCTTCGTCTTCCCGGGAAGGTCGTACTCCTTCTCCTCGGAAAGAAACGCGTCGACCCGTTTTTTAAGCGCCCGGATATATTCGGGCGTCGTTCCGCAGCAGCCGCCCACCGCGGCAATGCCGTAGGGCAGCAGCTCCGCGATGCAGTCCGCGAATTCGTCGGGGCTTACGTTATAGGTATTCGTCACCGGATCCGGAAGCCCGGCATTCGGCTTTAAAACAATCGGAAGCTCCGTAATCTCATACAGCCGTTTCACCATGGGAGCGAGTTCTTCCGGACCGAGGGAACAGTTGAACCCGATGGCGTCCGCCCCGAGTCCCGAAAGCGTCAGTGCCATACAGTCGATGCTTGTTCCCGTGAAGGTCCGTGCATTGGCCTCAAATGACATCGTTACATAGACAGGCTTATCGGAACGCTCTTTCGCCGCAAGAAGCGCCGCCTTCGTTTCGTAAAGGTCGGACATCGTCTCGATTACGATCAGGTCGGCTTCCGCGCCCGCTTCAATCTCCTCCGCGAAGATGTCGTAGGCTTCCTCGAAGGAAAGGTCTCCAAGCGGCGCAAGCATCTTGCCGATGGGGCCGATATCGAGGGCAACCTTCGTCCCGGGATGGGCGAAGCAGGCCTTCCTTGCGTTTCGTACGGCAGCACCGATCAGCTCCCGGACCGTATATCCCGAAGCTGCCATTTTATAACGGTTTGCGCCGAAGGTGTTCGTGTAGACGACATCCGAGCCTGCGGCCAGGTACCCTTCGTGAACGCGGATCACCTTATCCGGCTCCGTGATATTCCACACCTCGGGAATTCCGCCGAGGGGCAGCCCCAGTGCCTGCAGCTGCGTCCCCATGCCTCCATCCAATATCTGAATCTTACTCTTCATCTTTTCTCCTGTTTTATGTATGAAAGACGCCACATCTGGCATTCTTGCGGCTGCTTTCTTCTGTCGGTTTCCGCCCTTCCGGCGCTTACTCCTTACGGTCGCCGCGATGGCATTTGGCGGCGTATGCGCAGCCTTCGCAGGCTTCCTTGCCGCAGTTTCCGATCGAAAGCTCCGCGTTAATGTCCGCGCCCGAAGCGAGGGCGTCCTTAAGGCGATTAAGCCGTTCCTCTTCCTCGATATCCCTTAGGCCGATGATCGCCGTAACCGACTTTAACGGCGTCAGCATGTTGCTTTCCGTTACGGAAAGGCCGATGCGTTTGCCGGCTTCCAGCGTCGCAAGCAGGTCCTTCTGCAGATCAAGCGGCAGGTCGCCGTAGCCCGGCGAATAGCGCATGGTCTGCTGCATGTTCGGGAAGCGCGCCTGCAAATCCTCCTGAAAATCGTTACAAATCTGCTCGATTGCCGCCCCGGCCATTGCGTCGGTCAGAAGCGCTTTCGGCATATTCGTAATTTGCAGCTTTCTTAGGAGTGCGTCCACGCCGCTTCCGAGCGTCGCCGCGAACAGAACCGCCTTCGAACAGCCCCGGAGCAGCTTCCCGATATCCTTCCCGGTGAGCGTAAGCGTGCATTCCGAGAGAACAATCTTCTCCTCCGAACAGGTCAGAATATCGAAAACCCCGAAGGAAAATGCCGGGTGGCACGCGTCCATCAGCGGTCCCTCGCATTCATCCATCAGGTTTTTGATCACCTCATCGGGCTCGTTCTTGCCGTATCCGAGATACAGGGCAGCCTCTTTTCGATTTATCGGCTTAAGCTTTACCATAGTTCGTTATCCTTAAAATACAACCGTGCCGTCGGCTTATCGGCGCGTCGGCTTATCGTTCACCGTCAGATTATCGTGCAGCGCCCGGATTAATCAGCGGCAGCACCGCGTCCGAAATCCGCTTCGCCACGTACGGGCTGTTCATCGTGTAAAGGTGGATGCCGTCGACGCCGCGGCTTACGAGATCGATGATCTGGTCGATCGCGTAGGCGATTCCGGCTTCCTTCAGCGCATCCGGGTAATTCTGGTATTTCGCCATCATCCGGGTGAACTTCGCGGGAAGGCTCGCGCCGCACATCGTTACCATCCGTTCAATCGACGCCTTGCTCGTGCACGGCATGATTCCGGCTTCAATCGGAACATTGATTCCCGCCGCGCGGGCCTTGTCAAGGAACCGGAAGAACGCGTCGTTATCAAAGAAAAGCTGCGATAAGAGATGCGTCGCGCCAGCGTCCACCTTGCGTTTCAGGTTTGCGATATCCGCATCCAAACTCTCCGCCTCCTGATGTCCCTCCGGGTAGCATGCCGCCATAATGTGGTAATCGCCCTTCGTCTTCAGATAGGCGATCAGATCCGATGCGTGCGGAAAATCCGACGCCGGCTTTCGCTCGGAGTTCGGATTGAAGTCTCCGCGAAGCGCCAGAATGTTACGGATGTTCCTTTCCCTGAGCTGCTCGCAGATCAAATCGATATCCTCACGGGTGTTATAGAGGCAGGTCAGATGCACCGCCGACTCAAGCCCGTACTTCTCCTTTATGATCTGCGCGATGTCGGCTGTCTTCGTGTCGGCCGCGCTGCCGCCCGCACCGTAGGTAACACTGATAAAATCCGGGTGAAGACCCCGCAGTCCGTCCAGCGTCTTGTAGATGGTGTCAATCGGCATATCTTTCTTCGGAGGGAATATTTCGAACGTGAAAGCCGTTCTTCCGTCCTTCATAATCTCACTCAGCTGCATCTCATTCCTCCGGGCATTTAATCTCACTCAGTTGCATCTCATTCCTCCGCGCATTTAATCTCACCCACCGGCTTCCTTTTTTCAGAACGCTTGGGTGCAATCTTTCGTACGGTATTCATTCCGGGCGTTCTATCGCATGCTTGCGCGCACGATATTCATTCTGCGGTCGCGCTCGCGCTCTGCGAGGGCGTTGAATTTTTCGTTCTGTTCACGAAGACGGACCGGGTCTGCGTCCGCCGCCGACCACTTCATGGACGGGTATAGTTCTCCGTCAATCCGGAACGACGAAATCCAGCTTCGGAGCATCGAAATCATCTCCTGGCTTGGTTCTCCGGCACAGAGAAGACCGAATACCTTACGGGCTTCCCAGTCAATATAGGCAGCCTTCGCGCCGCCGGTCTTCGCGCTTCCGAAACGCGCGCCGGCACGCTTCCGAACCGTTGCAACGGTCATTCCGACGCCGAGGTTCATGCCGTCCACCGGCGTAATGACGCGTCTTGCGTACAGGCTGTCCGAAGCGGTTCTTAAGCAATACTCGGTGGCCGTAATCTCAACACCGAGGCAGAGGCTGTAAACGCCGTCTTCCATATCGAGCCGATAGGTCCGAAGGGCCGCATCCGCGAACACGTTCTGCAAATCAACGACGATACCGATGGAGCACAGCTCCTCAAGGCGTGCGGTACTTCGTTTCAATTCTTCCACCATTTCCGGTTCTTCCTGAAAGCCCGGCAGCGGTTCCTTTGCAAAAAGCTTTACCGGACGGTCGCCGCTGTAGAATAAAGCGAGGCGGTCCAGATAGTTCTCCGGAAGACGGAATGTCGCTTCCGGCATCATGGTCCGCTCATCGAACGTCTTCTCACGATGACGTTCGCCCTGCCCGAATTTAATCTGATGGAAGCACTCGCCGGTCTGGTAGAACATCAGCGCGCCCGAGTCGGCGCGGCGCAGCTCCACAACCGCCGTGAACGGTCTCCCGAAGCTTTGAACGGTACCGATTACCGATGTGTTTCCTTCCCAGCCGGACGGCAGCTCGCCCCACGCGATTACCTTTCCGGAAACCGAATCCGCATAATACATTTCGTCGCCTCCCTTCCTTCAACCGGCAGGCGCAATACCAAGCGCCTCTTAACCCAATATAAGAATACCACAAAACGGGCCGTCAATCAAGGTTGACGGCCCGTAAAAATCTGCGAAATCAATTATGTGAAAATCGAAAGGGGGATCGGAAACGACTTTCACATTTTCCGTAATTTCTTAATCTACCTTCGGGAGGTTCGCAAGGCTCTTCGCGATCTCTTCGTCGGAAGGGATGTAGTCGCCCATCTCGCCGTTGTTGAATTTCTCGTAAGCAACGAGGTCGAAGTAACCGGTGCCGGTCAGACCGAAGACAATCGTCTTCTCTTCGCCGGTTTCTTTGCACTTCAGCGCTTCGTCGATGGCTACGCGGATCGCGTGGCTGCTCTCGGGAGCCGGAAGGATGCCTTCGACGCGGGCGAACAGCTCTGCCGCCTCGAATACCTTCGTCTGCTCAACGCTTCTTGCTTCCATATACCCGTCGGCATACAGTTGGGAAAGCGTGGAGCTCATGCCGTGGTAGCGAAGACCGCCGGCGTGGTTCGGCGCGGGCATGAAATTTGAACCGAGCGTGTACATCTTCGCAAGCGGGCAAACCATGCCGGTGTCGCAGAAATCGTATGCGTACTTGCCGCGTGTGAAGCTCGGGCAGGATGCCGGCTCAACAGCGA
>DBWJ01000112.1:8961-9139 GCA_002308955.1 Lachnoclostridium sp. UBA1241
AGCCGATGATCATATCCGGAACGATGTCGTATTTGTCGAGAGCGGCCTTCGTCTCAAGACCGATTACGGACTGGTGGAGGCAGACCTGGTTGAGGACGGAGCCAAGCAGATAGCGGGCGTTAGGCAGCGTGATGGCGCGTTCGACCGCTTCGGAGATCGCGCAGCCGAGAGAGCCTGT
>DBWJ01000101.1:0-275 GCA_002308955.1 Lachnoclostridium sp. UBA1241
TTCAACGATATCGACGTACCGCCGACACTTGTGTCATTTGCCGTAGATGTAGCGAAGCTTTCCGACATCGTGACCGATGAGTTCAAGAAGGCCGGCAGCAAGGTCGTTGTATTCGATATGGCAAGAGATGCCTACGATCTGCCCGATTACGAGCAGGCGATGGCAATGTACGATAAGATTCACGAACTGTCCTTAAAGGGCGCGTTCCGTTCGATGTACGCTCTCGGTAAGTACGGTATTGCCGAGGCGATGAGCAAGATGGCATTCGGTAACGG
>DBWJ01000101.1:307-657 GCA_002308955.1 Lachnoclostridium sp. UBA1241
GCTCCGGCATACGGCAGCATCCTCGCGGAAATCGACGAGGAGAAGCTTGCGATGCTTGACGAGGCCGGCATCGCTTACCGTAAGGTCGGTAAGGTTACCGATAACGGCACGTTCCGCTGGAAGCTGAAGCCCGGCTGCTGCTGTGGCGGCGACGGCGAAGAGGAGTACATGGAAATCTCCCTTGCGGACGCACTTGACGCTTACAACGGAACGCTTGAGAAGGTATTCCCGACCAAGTCTCCGGTAGCTGCGCAGATTGAAGGCACGAAGGTTCCCGCTCCGGTTTACCGGGCGAAGAACATTCTGATTGCGAAGAACCGGATTGCGAAGCCGAAGGTATTCATTCCGGT
>DBWJ01000101.1:770-7929 GCA_002308955.1 Lachnoclostridium sp. UBA1241
ATGTTCCCCGGCGGCTTCTCCGCAGGTGACGAGCCCGACGGCTCCGGTAAATTCATCGCGACCGCCTTCCGAAACCCGAAGATCAGCGACGCCGTTAACCGTCTCCTGAAGGAGCGTGACGGACTGGCGCTCGGCATCTGTAACGGTTTCCAGGCACTCATCAAGCTCGGTCTCGTGCCGTACGGCGAAATCGTTCCGCAGACCGCGGACAGCCCGACGCTTGCGATGAACAACATCGGACGTCACATCAGTAAGAGCGTTTACACGAAGGTTGTAAGTAACTTAAGCCCCTGGCTCCGTAAGGCAGAGCTCGGCGGCGTATACAGCATTCCCGCTTCCCACGGCGAAGGCCGCTTTGTAGCGAACGATGAGTGGCTTTCTAAGCTTCTTGCAAACGGCCAGATTGCTACACAGTACGTTGACGAGAACGGCAACCCGACGATGGTCGAGCAGTTCAACCCGAACGGTTCCTACTGGGCAATCGAAGGAATCACGTCTCCGGACGGCCGCGTACTCGGTAAGATGGCGCACAGTGAGCGTCGCGGAACCGGTGTCGCGAAGAACATTACCGGCGAGCAGAATCAGCTCGTATTTGAGAGCGGAGTGGCTTACTTCAAGGATTGAAATATTGACCCTTTCGTGATATACTGAAGGGTAAGGGGCGCGGAGGTGACTCCGCGCCGTTTTTTGTTCGATTTTCCGTTACATTTTTCGATGAAAGGGGGACGGAAGCTTGGGACAATTGTCTGAAATCATCAACGAAGAGCTGCAGGTCAAAACCGTGTTTACGATTCCCCTGTTCGGTGGGATTCCGGTTTCCGAATCGGTGGTCGTGACGTGGATTCTGATGGCCGTGATGATTCTCGGGGCGTTCCTTCTGACAAGGAATATGAAGCTTCATAACATCAGTAAACGGCAGGCGTTCGCCGAATGGATCGTGACGAAGCTTACAGGACTTGTTGAGGGAATGGTCGGGGAGAAGGGGCGCGCGTTCGTGCCCTACCTGACGACGGTTTTACTGTATGTCGGGCTCGCGAACATCTGCGGCATCTTCGGCTTCAAATCGCCGACCAAGGACCTTAACGTCACCGTGGCGCTCGCTCTGATGAGCATTATCCTGGTGGAGGCCGCCGGCATCTATTATCTCGGCATGCGGAAGTGGCTTAAGAAGTTCACCGAACCCATTGCCGTCGTTACGCCGATCAACATTTTGGAGGTTTTCACGAGACCGCTATCGCTTTGCATGCGTCTGTTCGGAAACGTGCTCGGCGCCTTCGTCATCATGGAACTCATTAAAACCGTGACGCATAACATATTGCTTCCGGTTGTCTTCTGCCTGTATTTCGACCTGTTCGACGGGCTTTTACAGGCGTATGTTTTCGTCTTTCTGACGAGCCTTTACATCCGGGAAGAGATTGAATAGCTTCTCCGGCAAATGTGACCGTTAATTCTGTAAAACTTTTGAACTGAAATCAGTGAAACTAGGAGGAATGCAACATGAACACAACCCTGATTGCCATCGGAGCAGGTATCGCCGTACTTTCCGCGCTGGGCGCCGGAATCGGTATCGGTATTGCAACCGGTAAGGCTACCGAAGCCATCGCGAGACAGCCCGAAGCGGACGGCAAGATCAACAAGGCCCTGATCCTCGGCTGCGCGCTTGCGGAAGCGACCGCCATCTACGGCTTCGTTATCGCTTTCCTGATCATCATTATGCTGAAATAACCGAAAGGTGAGTAGTCATGCTGAAACTTGACTGGAATTTACTCTTAACCGTATTGAATCTGCTGATTCTTGCCGGCGCCATGTGGTATTTTCTGTTTAAACCCGTACGGAAGATCCTCGAGGCCAGGCAGGCGGAAGCCGATCGGGAAACTGCGCTCATGAAGGCCAAAACAGCCGATGCCGAAGCGATGAAGGCACGTTACGAGAAGTCTCTTGCCGACGCGGAGGAGGAGCGCAAGCAGATCCTTTCGAAAGCGAGAAAGCAGGCGGATGAAGAGTACAAGAAGATTGTAAACAACGCCAAGGCAACTGCCAGAAGAATCGAAGCGGAGGCAAGTGAGGACATTGCCCGCAGCAAGGCGCGCATCCTTTCCGATGCGGAGCAGGAGATTGCGGACATGATCGCCCTTGCGACCGAGAAGAACGTGGGCGAAAGCTACGGCTCCGACATCGACAACGCGCTGTATAACCAGTTTCTCGCGGAAGTGGAGGAGAAATCATGACGGCTGAACTGATTTGTGTCACTCCGCCTACCGGCGAACAGCTGAAGGGGTTTACGGCATTTGCCGAAAGGCAGTGCAAGGAACCGGTTACGATTGACGTTGTCATCGACGAATCCTTAAAGAGCGGTTTCATACTCCGCATCGGCACGAAGGAATACGACTGGAGTGAGCGGGGCAGAATCGAGCAGTTTAAGGAAAAACTGTCCCAGAGGCTCGGCGATACCGCGCGGGAACTTCGTAAGCAGAAGGACGTGCTCTCGGGCATCCGTGCCAACATCGAAGAGTTCCAGCTGGAGGCCTCTTCGCGTGAGGTCGGTACCGTCAGGTGGGTCGGCGACGGCATTGCCAACATTGAAGGAATCGAACATGTCCGTTACGGCGAGATCGTTGTGTTCGACAACGGCGTAAAGGGCATGATCCTTGATATCCGCAGGGACGAAGTGTGCGCGGTTCTGTTCGGACGCGACACCGGCATCCGTGCGGGAAGTCATGTTGTAAGAACCGGCAAGATGGCAGGTATCTCGGTGGGTGACGGCTATCTCGGAAGAGTCGTTGACGCCCTCGGAAACCCGTTAGACGGCGAGGAGGAGATCGCGTCGGAGGACTTCCTTCCGATGGAGCGTCCGGCCCCGACCATCCGTGACCGTAAATCCGTTAATAAACCGATGGAAACCGGTATTCTTGCCATCGATTCGATGTTCCCCATAGGCCGCGGACAGCGTGAGCTGATCATCGGAGACCGCCAGACCGGTAAGACATCGATCGCGGTTGACACCATCGTAAACCAGAAGGGCAAGGACGTTATCTGCATCTATGTAGCCATCGGACAGAAGGCAAGTACCATTGCCCAGTTAACGAATGTCCTTCGGAAGAATGACGCCCTTGACTACACCTGCGTCATTGCCGCTACGGCTTCGGACCCGGCGCCTTTACAGTATGTTGCGCCGTATTCCGGCACCGCCCTTGCGGAGTACTTCATGTATAAGGGGAAGGACGTCCTGATCATCTATGACGACCTTTCGAAGCATGCGGTGGCATACCGTGCCATATCCCTCCTTCTGGAGCGTTCTCCGGGACGTGAGGCGTATCCGGGCGACGTGTTCTACCTGCATTCAAGACTTCTGGAGCGTTCGGCCAGACTTTCGGACGAACTCGGCGGCGGATCCATCACCGCGCTCCCGATCATCGAAACCCAGGCGGGCGATGTGTCCGCTTATATACCGACCAACGTAATCTCGATTACAGACGGTCAGATTTTCCTCGAGAGCGAACTGTTCCATGCGGGACAGCGGCCGGCTGTTAACGTCGGTCTTTCGGTTTCCCGTGTCGGCGGCGCCGCACAGACGAAAGCGATGAAGGCCGCAGCGGGCACGATCCGAATCGATCTCGCGCAGTACCGTGAGATGGAAGTATTCACGCAGTTTTCTTCCGATCTCGATGAGCAGACCAAGAAGCAGCTGGCGCACGGCCAGGCGCTGATGGAGCTGTTAAAACAGCCCCTCACGCATCCGTACAGCATCCCGCAGCAGATTGTGCTTCTGGTTGCATCCGGCGAGCACCTGTTTACGCAGGTTCCCGTGTCGGAGGTACGTACCTGCAGGGAAGCGCTTCTCGGGTATATGGACCAGTATCATGCGGATCTTTTGAATCTTTTGGAAACGGGCGGAAAGATGCCTGCAGATCTTCGGGAGAGCATCGTAAAGGCCTGCGGAGAGTTTTTTGAATGGCACAGACAAGAGAAATCCAAAACCGAATAAAGAGCATCCGTGACACCATGAAGATCACGAAGGCCATGTATATGGTTTCTTCGATGAAGGTGCAGAAGGCGAAGAACAAGCTTGCGGAAACCGAGCCGTACTTCTACGGGCTGAAGAAGCAGATTGCCGATATTCTGTTACATTTTCCGGAGATACGGCACCTGTACTTCGATAACCGGGCAAAGGACATGATGGAAACCGTCAAGAAGAAGGGGTTCATCATCGTTACCGGCGACAAAGGAATGGCGGGGGCATATAACCTGAACATTCTGAAAAAGGCGCGGGAGACGATCGCGGACGCGACGGATTATAAGCTTTTCTTCGTCGGAGAGTACGGACGGCACGCGCTTTCGGATTTAAAGGAGCACTACGTGGATGATTTCCACGCGAGCGCCTACAATCCTTCCGTGCACCGCGCCCGTGTCATGATGGAATACCTGATGGATCTGTACGACCGCGAGGAACTCGATGAAATCCACATTATCTATACGCGTATGGTCAACACCCTGACGGAGGAGGTTGTGACGGAGCAGCTGCTGCCGCTTCGGACGAGTTCGTTCCTTCGGGCCTCGATGAAGGCGAAGGGCGATATGGCCAAGGACGGGGATTACCTCATCTATCCGTCACCGGAGATGGTGCTCGGACAGCTGACGAAGAACTATGTCACCGGTTATCTGTACGGCGCGCTGACGGAGAGCTTCGCGTCGGAGGAGAGCGCGCGCATGCTTGCCATGCAGACCGCGACCGACAACGGCGATGAGATGCTTAACGGGCTTTCCGTGCAATACAACCGCATGCGTCAGGCGGCGATTACCCAGGAGATTACCGAGGTAATCGGCGGAGCGAAGGCGTTACGCCGCAAGAAAGAAAAGCAGAGGGCAAAATGATATGAACCGAACCGGATTTATCGTACAGGTCTCGGGACCTGTTGTGGACGTGGAATTCCCGGAGGGCGACCTTCCGTTCCTTAAGGAAGCGCTCGAGACGGAGTTCGACGGTAAGAAACTAGTCATGGAAGTCGCGCAGCACATCGGAGACAATGTGGTGCGCTGCATCACGCTCGGCCCGAGCGAGGGACTGTTCCGTGACCTGACCGTGACGGCTACCGGCGAAGGCATCAAGGTGCCGGTCGGCGAGGGTGTCCTCGGAAGAGTGTTCAACGCCCTCGGCGAACCCCTTGACGGCGGCGAGGCCCCCGGCGATGACGTTCCGAGACAGTGCATTCATAGAGAAGCTCCGCCGCTTTCCGAGCAGAGTCCCGTTGCAGAAGTGCTTGAGACCGGAATCAAGGTTATCGACCTGCTTGCGCCTTACGCAAAGGGCGGCAAAGTCGGTCTCTTCGGAGGCGCCGGCGTAGGCAAAACCGTATTGATCCAGGAACTGATTCATAACGTAGCGACCGAGCACGGCGGATATTCGATATTCACCGGTGTCGGTGAGCGTTCCCGTGAGGGTAACGACCTCTATATGGAGATGAAGGAGTCCGGCGTTCTTTCGAAGACGGCGCTTGTCTTCGGACAGATGAACGAGTCTCCCGGCGTGCGTATGCGTGTTGCCGAAACCGGACTTACCATGGCGGAGTATTTCCGTGACGAGATGAACCAGGACGTGCTTCTGTTCATCGATAACATATTCCGTTTCGTACAGGCCGGTTCCGAGGTTTCTTCGCTTCTCGGGCGCATGCCCTCGGCCGTNNTCCGAGGTCTCCGCGCTGCTGGGCCGTATGCCCTCGGCCGTCGGTTACCAGCCGACGCTTGCCACCGACCTCGGCGAGTTGCAGGAGCGTATCGCCTCTACGAAGAAGGGTTCCGTAACGAGTGTGCAGGCCGTTTACGTACCTGCGGACGACCTGACCGATCCCGCGCCGGCAACGACCTTCTCACATCTTGACGCGACGACCGTTCTGTCCCGTAAGATCGTAGAGCAGGGTATCTATCCGGCGGTTGACCCGCTTGCATCGGGTTCCCGGATTTTGGAGGCCGATATCGTCGGCGAGGAGCATTATACGGTTGCCCGTCAGGTGCAGGAGATGCTGCAGCGTTATAACGAGCTGCAGGACATTATCGCGATTCTCGGTATGGACGAACTTGCGGAAGAGGATAAGGCACTTGTGTACCGCGCCCGTAAGGCGCAGCGGTTCCTGTCCCAGCCCTTCCATGTGGCGGAGACATTTACCGGCGTGACCGGTACGTTCGTACCGCTTGCCGAGACAATCCGCGGATTCCGCGCGATTCTGTCCGGTGAGATGGACGATTGCCCGGAGGCGGCTTTCTTCAATGTCGGAACAATCGATGACGTCCGTAAGAAAGCGGAAAGCATGAAGAAGGAAGCATAGCATAGGTCGTATTACGTTCGCGGCGGGCAGGCAAAAGTTTTTAATGTCGTTTCCGCAACAGACGGAAGAGAGGGTTAATGAATACGTTTTATCTGAAAATCACAGCCTGTGACCGCGTATTCTTCGAGGGAGAGTGCGTCTACCTGTCATTTCCCGGCGTAGACGGCAGCCTCGGTGTCATGGCGCACCATCAGCCGATGGCGACGGTGGTGGAGAACGGCCTGGTCCGTTTTCGTCTTCCGGACGGTTCGGAGCAGGAGGTCATCGTGAGCGACGGAATGATGAACGTTGAGAATAACCGGGTGGACATTTTGGCATTTTCCGCGGAAAGACCGGACGAGATTGACATCCGTGCTGCCGAGCGGGAGCTGGAGATTGCAAGAGAGCAGCTGCAGCAGAAGCAGAGCTTAATCGAGTATAACCTTTCAAGCGCTTCGATGGCGCGTGCCATGGCAAGGCTTTCCGGAGCGAGAAGAAGAAAGAGCGACGAGCCGCTGTAAAGGACTCCGGTGTGCGGAGCAGAAAGAGCGGCGAGCCAGAAGCAATGCAGAGGCGCATGGATGCTGCTGTGTGATGATAGCGGATCGGGAAAACTAATGGAATGATTGAATGGTACGGACTGTAGTGGTGAAATCAAAGCCGAGTCCGTACTTTTTTTGGAAGGCATTCTGGATGGTACGGACTGGGCTTGAAATAATTGAGACTAGTACGTACCTTTTAGGTTGCTTAGAGTTTGGAAAAACGATGATTTCGTAAAAGGTACAGACTAGACACTAGAAAACAGCAATTAGTCCGTACCGTTTTGGAAATCAAGAGTAATGTCCGTATAATGGTGTAAA
>DBWJ01000078.1 GCA_002308955.1 Lachnoclostridium sp. UBA1241
CAGATGAAGGCAGAGCGTGAACGCCGTGAGTCCATCCTGATCGCGGAAGGTGAAAAGAAGTCCACGATTCTTGTTGCAGAAGGTAAGAAGGAATCCGCCATCCTCGAAGCCGAGGCTGAGAAGGCTGCCGCTATCCTCCGCGCCGAAGCCAAGAAGGAAGCTACCATCCGTGAGGCGGAAGGTCAGGCGGAAGCTATCCTCCGCGTGCAGAAGGCGAATGCCGACGGTCTCCGCTACCTCAATGAGGCCGCTCCGACCGATGCGGTTATCCGCCTGAAGAGCCTTGAGGCCTTCGCTAAGGCTGCCGACGGCAAATCCACGAAGATTATCATTCCTTCCGAGATTCAGGGCATTGCAGGCCTTGCAAGCGGCGTTGTGGAAGCTGCGAAGAAGGAAGAGCCGGAAGCATAGAAGGATTAAGAGTTTCTTTTACATTTTAGTTTCATGATAGTCTGGGCCACCGCATTTTGTGCGGTGGCCCTTTTTTGATCGCGTGGGTTCGTTTTAGTTGCGAAGGTCTCTTTTGAGCGATGCGGCACCTTTTGAGCGCGAAAAAGGTGCTTTTTGGGGTACGGTACGGACTAACTTTCCAATTCTTCTTCCCGATCCGTACCCTGTTGTTTGCGAAACACTTCCGCAAGAACATGAATTCACTAAAAGTACGGACTAGATTTCCTTCTTTGGCTTCCGGTCCGTACCTTCCCGTCTGCGTGACTTCTCCACAGGAACATGAATGCGCTGAAGGTACGGACTAGGTTTTCTTCTTCGGATTCCGGTCCGTACCTTTTCCGATTCCTACCCTTTTCAGCAACGAGAGCATTCATCTGCGGTACGGACCTACTTTCCTTCTTCAGCTTTTGGTCCGTACCGCACCAAAATGTGTACTTCACAAGCATATACATTTGTACTTCGGAAGCATATACAACCATGCCACTACCGGTCTCACTCTTCTGCCAGGTAATCTTCCATCACCTTCCAGACCTCGTCGTAGCCCTGGCCGGTTTCCTTTGAGAACGGAATGATGGGTTCCTTGGCGCCGCCGAGTTCTTTGCGGATCATCGCAAGCTGCTTATTAAGCTGGCTTCGGTTAATCTTGTCCGCCTTCGTCGCGATGATGACCGCGGGGATTTCGTTGCTCTTTACCCACTCGTACATCTGCTTGTCGCCGGAGCTCGGCTCGTGGCGGATGTCAACAAGAAGAAAGATCATGCGAAGCTGCCTCGAACGCGTCAGGTAACGCTCGATCATCTTGCCCCACTTGGCCTGGAGTTCCTTCGAAACCTTCGCGTAGCCGTAGCCCGGAAGGTCCACGAAATAAAACTCGCCGTTTAGGAGGAAGAAGTTGATCGTCTGCGTCTTTCCGGGCTGCGAGGACGTCCTCGCAAGCGCCTTCCGGTTCACAAGCTTATTGATCAGGGAGGATTTTCCGACATTCGATCTTCCGGCAAATGCGAACTCCGGCAGCAGGTTCTCCGGCAATTTGCTCGTCACACCGACTACCGTCTCCAAATCCGCGGATTTGATTATCATCTCGTCTTCCTCCCTTCTTCTAATCTTCTATCTTTTCTTTACACAGGTACAGCAAAACTTACCAAGCAATGGTTTTCGCATCACAGCACCTTACTTACCTCACAAATGCCTCTGAAATCACCTGGTCCATGTTCGCCACGAAGCGGATGTCCATGCCTTCTTTGATTTCGTCGGAGATGTCGCTGACGTCGTCGCGGTTGTCGCTCGGCACGAGCAGACGGCTGATTCCGACCTGCTTCGCGGCAAGCATCTTCTCCTTAAGGCCACCGATCGGAAGCACGCGTCCGCGCATCGTTACCTCACCGGTCATTGCCACATCGGAGCTTACCGGAATTCCGGTAACGGCGGAAAGCACGGCGGTCACCATCGTGATGCCTGCGCTCGGACCGTCCTTCGGAACGGCTCCCTCCGGGATGTGGATGTGAATGTCATGCTTTTCGAAGTAGTCCTCCGGCACCGCATACGTATCGGCAATGGAACGGATGTAACTGATACCGGCCGTTGCGGATTCCCGCATCACGTCGCCCATCAGCCCGGTCATCTCCACCTTGCCGGTGCCTTTCATCGCATTTACCTCGATCTCAAGCGTCGTACCGCCGACCGAAGTCCATGCAAGTCCGCGCGCCACGCCTACCTGCGGCTTCTTCGCCCGATCTTCCTTGTGGAAACGGTAGATTCCGAGGTAATCCTTGAGGTTCTTCCGGGTGATATTGACCTTCTTATCGGCAGCGGTCTTCTTGAGATTCTTCTCGTCAGACACGCCATCTGCCTTCTTAAGCACTTCCTGCTCGTCTGCAGCGCCCTCTGCCTTCTTCAAAATCACCTTGCGGCAGACTTTGCCGATGGTACGCTCAAGCGCGCGCACGCCGGCTTCACGGGTGTAGTAATTGATCATATCGCGGATGGCGGTTTCGGAAAATGTAATCTCCTTCGCCGTCAGTCCGTGGTTCTTCATCTGTTTCGGAATCAGATAGCCTTCCGCGATGTGAACCTTTTCGTTCTCGGTATAGCTACTCAGTTCAAGCACTTCGACACGGTCTAAAAGGGGCTTCGGAATCGTTTCGGTTGTGTTGGCCGTTGCAAGAAATACGATCTTGCTGAGGTCGGTGGGAAGGTCTACGAAATGGTCGACGAAGCGGCTGTTCTGCGCACTGTCGAGCACCTCGAGAAGTGCCGCCGACGGGTCGCCCTTGTAATCGCTTCCGAGCTTGTCGAGCTCGTCGAGAAGCATCAGCGGGTTGTTCACGCCGGCTTCCTTAAGGCCCGCAACAATGCGTCCCGGCATCGAAGCGACATAGGTGCGGCGGTGTCCGCGGATTTCCGCTTCGTCCCTAACGCCGCCGAGGCAGACGCGCACGTACTTACGGTTCATGGCTTCGGCAATGCTCTTCGCGATCGAAGTCTTACCGGTTCCGGGCGGTCCCACAAGGCAGAGGATCGGTGCCTCCGCATTCGAAACCCGTGCCCGCACGGCAAGGTATTCGAGGATGCGTTCCTTCACCTTCTCAAGCCCGTAGTGGTCACGCTCAAGGATCTCCGAAGCGCGCTTAATGTCAATATTCTCTTCGCTTCCGCGGTCCCACGGAAGCGCCAGAAGCGTCTCAATATAGTTTCGGATTACCTGGCCCTCACTGTTGTTCGCGCCCATGTTCCGATACCGGCGAATCTCGTTGCGGATCGCCTTCTTCACATCTTCGGAAGCCTCAAGCTCCTCAACCTTCTTAAGGAATTCCTCGCAGTCATCCTCCTGACCTTCACCGAGTTCGCCGCGGATCACCTTCATCTGCTCGCGAAGCACATAGTCCTTCTGGTTCTTGTCGAGGCTCTTCTGCACCTTCGCGTCGATTTCGCTGCGGATCCGAAGCACCTCCATCTCGCCGATCATGATCGACTGCAGACGCTGGTATTGACCGATGCGGTTATCCGACTCGAGAATCTCCTGCCGGAACCTTACCGGAATCGGCAGCAGAATGATGATCTGCTCCATCAGCACGTTCAGGTCGCGAATCTGCAGCATCTTATTCTTCAGGTCCTTCGGGAGCTTCGTGCTCACGGAAAGGAACCGTTCGGTCGTCTCCATCAGGGACCTAAACAGCGCTTCCTTCTCCACGACGCTCAGCTCGACCTCGTCCATCGGATAGTTCTCCACCTCCGCATACGGTCCCTCCGAGCGGTCAAACCAGTCGGAAATCCGCCCGCGGAACAGACCGCGGATCACAACGCGGGTCTGGTTGTTCGGGAGGCGCATCAGCTGTATGATCTCGCCGACCGTTCCGATCTCGCACACATCCCCGGGTGTCAGATACTCCGTGTCCGTATTCTTCCGAAGCGTCACGAACACCTTGCTGCCTTCCCGGAGCGCGCGTCTTGCCGAATCGGCTTCCTTGCCGTCCGCAAGCTCAATCTGCATGATCATTCCGGGAAATACGACGATATGATTCAGCGAGATAACCGGATAAATGTCATATCTTTCTTCATTTTCTGCCATATAAATTCCCACCACCTTGTCAAGAATTCGCAAAGAGTCTGCCCGGTTGGGAGCAGACTCTTAAATTCATGCGGTTTCGTTCTTTTTCTTCTTGCCGTTCTCGCTTTCCACGCGAATCAAAACCGGCTTTTCCAGCCCTTCGGCTGCTTCCTTCGTGATGATGCAACGCACTACGTTGTCCTCGGAAGGAATTTCGTACATCGGGTCGAGCATGATCGATTCCATAATGGCGCGAAGTCCTCTGGCGCCCGTCTTCCGCTCGTTGCTCCGACGTGCTATGGTACGGATTGCCTCGTCCTCAAACTCAAGTTCCACATTGTCCATGCGGAACATCTCGGCATACTGTCTCGTGATTGCGTTCTTCGGCTCGGTAAGGATCCTTACAAGGGCATCCTCGTCAAGCATGTCGAGAGCCACCATAACGGGAACACGTCCCACGAACTCGGGAATCATACCGAACTTGATCAGGTCATGCGGAAGCGCCTGCCGGAACAGTTCTCCGATGTTCTCCTTGTGTCCGCCCTGTACATCGGCCTCAAATCCGATGGATTTCTGTCCGATTCTTGCTTCGACAATCTTTTCAAGCCCGTCGAAAGCGCCGCCGCAGATGAACAGAATGTCGGTCGTATTGATATGGTACATCTCCTGCTGCGGGTGCTTTCTGCCGCCCTGCGGAGGAACGCTTGCGTCGGTTCCCTCGAGGATCTTAAGAAGCGCCTGCTGTACGCCCTCACCGGATACGTCACGGGTAATGGACGTATTCTCGGATTTTCTTGTAATCTTGTCGATCTCGTCGATATAGATAATGCCGTGCTCGGCTCTGGCGATGTCGTAATCCGCTGCCTGGATAATCTTAAGAAGGATGTTCTCAACGTCCTCGCCTACGTAGCCGGCTTCCGTCAGCGCCGTAGCATCCGCAATGGCAAATGGTACGTTCAGAATCTTCGCCAGCGTCTGCGCAAGATAGGTCTTACCGGAACCGGTGGGACCCATCATCAGAATGTTGCTCTTTTGGAGGTCAACATCCAGATTCTTCTTGGCAAGCACCCTCTTGTAATGGTTGTAAACGGCAACCGCAAGCGTTTTCTTCGCTTCGTCCTGTCCGATGACATAATCGTCGAGGAAGGCCTTCATCTCCATAGGCTTTACGAGATGAATGTCTTCGGTGGCTTCGTCGCGCTCCCAATCCTCGTTCTCGTACAGTTCGTCGCGGAGTATGTCTTCACAAAGTCCGATGCATTCATCGCAGATACGGACATTGTTCGGTCCGACAATCAGCTTGCGAACCTGGTCCTGCGTCTTTCCGCAGAAAGAACAGCAGGTCGTCTTCTCATTCTTCGCCATTCAGTTTCTCCTAAATCCGTATTCCGAAAGTCTGAAATGACCGGTTAACGGCTCGTGATTACCTTGTCAATCAATCCGTAGGCAAGCGCATCCTCGGCGGTCATCCAGTTGTCACGGTCGGTGTCGGCCGCAACGGTTTCATAATCCTTACCGCAGTTCTCGGCGAGCATGCGGTTCAGCTTCTCCTTCGTCTGAAGGATGTGCTTCGCGGCAATCTCAATCTCGGTTGCCTGACCCTGTGCTCCGCCAAGAGGCTGATGAATCATGATCTCGGAATTCGGAAGCGCAAGGCGCTTTCCCTTCGTTCCGCCTGCAAGCAGGAATGCGCCCATGCTGGCTGCCATTCCGATGCAGATTGTGGAAACGTCACATTTGATGTAACGCATCGTATCGTAGATTGCCATGCCCGCCGTCACGGAACCGCCGGGGCTGTTGATGTACAGGCAGATGTCCTTGGTCGGGTCTTCCGACTCGAGGAACAGAAGCTGTGCAACCACCAGACTTGCCGTAACCTCATTCACTTCCTCGCCGAGGAAGATAATACGGTCCTTCAGCAAACGGGAATAGATATCGTAGGAACGCTCGCCGCGGCTTGTCTGTTCAATGACATAAGGTACTAAACTCATGGTAACCTCCCAAATTTCTTAATCTTCGCTGTCAGCAACCGCTGCAGCTCTCTGTTACTCTTCTACTGCGCTGTCCGCAACAATCGTAACAGCCTTCTGGCAGGCAAGGTCGAGCTTCATGCTGTTGAGGTTCTCCTCACCCATGTACTCCTTGACCTGAGCGGGCTCCATATGATACTGGTCCGCCATCTTCTGAATCTCTGCCTCGATCTCCTCGTCGGAAACCTCAATGTTCTCAGCCTTAACAATCGCCTCGAGAACCAGACGGGTGTTGATCCGCTTCTCAGCCTGCGGCTTCATCTGGTCAAGGAACGTCTTCTTGTTGAGACCGGTGAACTGGAAGTACTGCTCAAGCTTCAGACCCTGGGACTGCAGACGGTATGCGAAATCCTCCGCCATCTGCTCCTGCGTTGCCTGAACCATAGCCTCCGGAACTTCCATCGTTGCATTGGCAACAGCCTTCTCAACGGCCTGGTCTTCCTTCTTGGTCTGAGCTTCCTTCGTCTTCTTCTCGGTCAGGTTCTTCTTAATGTCTTCCTTGTACTCTGCAAGGGTCTCAAACTCGGAAACCTCGCTTGCGAACTCGTCATCAAGCTCCGGAAGCTCCTTCGCCTTGATCGCGTTAACCTTGCACTTGAATACGGCCGGCTTGCCTGCAAGCTCCGGTGCGTGATAAGCCTCGGGAAATGTAACATTTACCTCGCACTCCTCACCTACGTTCTTGCCGATAAGCTGCTCCTCAAAGCCCTCGATGAAGCTGTGGGAACCGATAACAAGCGGATGGTTTTCTCCCTTTCCGCCGGCAAATGCGACGCCGTCCTGGAATCCCTCATAATCGATTACGGCGGTGTCACCGTCCTGAACCGGACGATCCTCAATTGTAATCTCGCGGGCGTTCTGCTCCTGCGTCTTCTTCAGTTCCTCGTTAATCTCATCGTCGGTAACCTCAACGGCAACCTTGTCAACCGTTACGCCCTTGTACTGGCCGAGAGTAACCTCCGGCTTCTTGGCTACGGTAGCGGTGAAAATGAAATCCTTACCGGATTCAATCTGCGTAACATCAATCTCGGGACGGGATACGAGCGTCTCGCCGCACTCCTTGGCAGCTGCCTCGTAAGCGTCGGGAATCAGCAGGTTGGCTGCTTCCTCGTAGAACATCTCCTTGCCGTACATCTTCGTAACGACTGCGAACGGAGCCTTGCCCTTACGGAAGCCCTGGATGTTCAGTTTATTCTTGTTCTTCTGATAAGCCTTCTGAATCGCGTCCTCGAAATCTGCTGCGGGGCAGTCGATTGTCAGCTTAATCATATTCTTTCCTAAATCTTCGATTTGATAACCCATTACGGTAATCCTCCTGCTATAAAACTCATGATAAACTCACGAATTGATATTATACCACATTGTCCGCGTAAAATCCAGTTATTTTTTCTTATCCGAAATCAGCGATTCGAAATCCTCCGGAGGCATCGGCGTACTCAGCCGGCGGAGCTCCATCGCCTGCAGGAGTCTTGCATAACTCGGGTTCTGCTTCATGACGCTCATCGGGAGGTCCTTCGGCAGCGCGTTCAGGGCGCATTTGGCGAGATACGAGTCGATTTCCACGTGGAATCCGATGTTCTGCAGCTCCTGAAGGATCGTCATTGCGGCGTTCAGGTTCTCGGCGCTCATCTCGCCGTCCGGGATCACGATCTCGATCAGTCCTTCCGGAATGCTGTAGCGCTGCTGCAGGAATTTGGTTCGGTTCATGAAGTCCGCGCTGAACATATACTGCCACGAGAGCTTCATCGAGATCATCGGAGGCTCTGCGCCGCCGTCAAGCCATTCACGTACCAGCCGGCACGTCTCTTTGTGAACGTAATAATCGAGTTCGGTCACGAAGCCGTTCTCCTCGAAGATCGGCTGGAACGAACAGGGCTCGATAACCTGCCCTTCGGATGTGATCCAGCGCACCAGCGCCTCGGCGCCTACGATCTCGCCGGTCTCGGTGTTCCGCTTCGGCTGGAAGAATACCTTGAACTCCTTGTTGCTCATCGCGTCGTGCATCGCGTGCTCGACGAATTCGCGGAAGCTGTTCACGGATTTCAGTTCCTCTGAGAAGAAAGCGACGGCTACCGTCGGAGCGTCCTGCATGCTGCCGATGCTTCTCGCCGCGAGCTTAGCGCGGTCCATAGCCTCGGTGACGCTGTCCTCGTGGTTTACGAAGCGGTATATACCGCACCACACATTAAGCTGCATATCGGGATACAGACGGGTTACGGCGGTGTGTGCCGACTCCATCATCATCGACAGGCGGGCTTCCGTCCGCTCCTTGTCCTCATACTGCAGCATGAGCATGAAGTTCGCGCCGTTGATGCGGGCGAACAGCTCGTCTGCCTTTAAGAACGTATTCAGCGTCGCCGTGAACACCTTCAGAATCTCGTTACAGGTGGAATAGCCCCATACATCGTTCAAATCGCCGAACTGCGGGAAGAAGAACGATACGAAGCATTCGTTGGCCTTGGCGTGCTCGGAGACGAAGCGGTTCGCGTCCTCCTCGAAGCGCTCGATCGTAAGCCGTCCGGTCAGGGCGTCACGGGACCGCACGCGGTCTACGAAATCGGTAACGTCCGACCAGCACAGAAGCACGTGGCTGTCATCCTTCTCCTCGACGATTGAAGCCGTCGTGGAGATCCAGCGCTTCTGCTTCTCGTAATACGACTCGGTCGTATGCACGCGGGTCTTCTTCGTTAGACCGGCCACCGGGCAGTTCGCGCAGGGCTCGTCGCGTCCCATGATTGCGCTGAAGCAACGCTCGCCGGAATGTGCCTCCGGATACTGGCGTCCGGTATAATCACCGACATATACAAGCTCGAAGGTGTCGGGCTTGATCGCGTAGTTCGTAATCTGCTGGTTCTCGATGATTGCCCGTGCGTAACGGACTTCCTCGGAAAGCATCTCCTTGGTCCGCTCCCGCTCTATGAATATCCCGAGCAGCCGGCTCAGATGCGACAGGATGTCCTGTTCTTCCTTCGTCCAGTTCGCATTGACTTCTTTGGCAAATGCGATATACGCGAAGGTATTCTCATTGTCCGCTACCGCATACTGGAACAGCGAAGCATCCGGATACTGCTCCTTCATCTCGTCGGGAATCTTAATTCCGAGCTGCGCGGAATTTGTGCAGATGAACGCCGGGTCGTTGGTGAAACGGTTCCGAAGCTCCTTACGCGCGCCGCGAAGCACTTCTTCGAAAGCCTTCAGCAGCGCATTGCCGCCCTCTGCCTCCCAAAAGTACGGAATCCGAAGCGTCTGCTTCTGCGGATCCATCAAAACGGCGTAAACGCGACGGTAGCCGTAGTATTTGCCGATTTCGGCGAAGATTTCAATCAGTTCGGCAGCAGAACCGTTCGCAGCGAGGAAATCGAAAATCCGGTTAACGATATTCCGTTCCACCGGGCCGTACTGCGTCTGCTGCTCGTGCTCGACAATCTTCTTCGCCTCGGTCTTCTCGGGCTCGGGCTTCGGCTCCTCATGAGCCGGCCGGTAGGCGTGATGAATCTCAAGGGACTCATCGTAAATCGTGCAGTTATTGAGGTCGTTGCGGCGCGCAGCCTCCAACGCAACAGCCGCCTTCTTATGCAGGCTCGTATAATCACGGCCGTCGTTCGGGAAGATGGAAACACCCATATTCACGGACACACCGCCGCCGCGCTTCAGTTCGATCCGCTCCGCGACTTTGCCGACGGCACGGGCAATCGCGTACACCTCGGCCGGCGTGTGAATCTCGTTCTTCAGCATGATGAACTCGTCATCGGTCGTATGCGCGAGGCAGTCCGAATCGAGGAACACGGAGCCGAGTCCGCTGGCCACCTTCTCGAGCACGTACTCGCCGTAGGCATGTCCGTAGGCGTCCGTAATGGCGCTGAAATCGTCAACGCTCAATACGAAGAAAGCAAAGCGGTCGGTTTCCTTGCTTTTCTTCACCCAGTCTTCCACCTTCTCGCGGATTACGTTCTGCGTGAAGAGACCGGTAACGCTGTCCTGCTCGGCATCCTTGACGGTAACCTGCTCGTTGCGCTTCTCCTGGTCGACATTCAGCGTACGTCCCATAACCTTGGCCGGAATACCTTTACTGTTGAAGACGGTATAGCCTTCGTAGCGGAGCCATACGGTCTTCTTGTCATCGACGTAGGAACGGATATCGTATGAAAATGCCTCGTCGCCGTTCTGCAAACTTGCGCACAGCTGGTCAAACACCGGCAGGTCCTCTTCGTAAATAAGCCCGGCGGAAAGCAGGCTCTCGCGGAAATTCTGGATGCGAAGGCGGTCCTTCTCCCCCATTCCCTCTCCGAGACGGCACTGCACAAGAATACCTGTGGAAACGGTATATTCCCACAGTCCGCATTTGACCATACCCGAGATAATCCGGTATTTCTGTTTTTCCATCTCCAGCTGCTGTTCGAGCTGTTTTACTCTCTCCTCCCCGTTTCCGATCACATCTGCCATCGTAAACCTCCTCGTGACCATCCCTTTTCACCCCATAAAAAGGGATTTTAGATTACTCTCTATTGTACTACAATAGAGGCGGAAAATCCAATGAATTCTTTTTGTTTCCGAAGAAAAAAAGTGAGGGCCCGGCATTTGACGTGCCGAACCCCGTAGGATTACCTTTTTCTGACAAATAAAGTTGCATTCTACGCCGGGAACTGGATTTTCTTCGCTACTTCTTCCGATTTCTCGGCAGAGAATACCGAAAGCAGCTTCAAAGCGAACGGGATGGATACTCCCATGCCTTTGCCGGTAATGATGTTGCCGTCCTGTACGACGTCCTCGCCGGTCGCTGTCGCGCCGAGAAGCTTGTCCTCGAAACCCGGATAGCAGGTCGCTTTGCGCCCCTTCAGAAGCCCGTTCATGCCAAGCACGCTCGGAGCTGCGCAGATTGCGGTAATGTACTTGTCCGCATCGCGATACGCCATTAAAAGATTCCGAAGTCCTTCATGCGCCATCAGCGCATTGGTGCCCTTCAGTCCGCCCGGAAGCATCAGCATGTCGCCGTCAAGAAGCGCATCCTCATCGAACAGCACGTCGGCTCCGATCGGGATTCCGTGCGAACCGAGGATTTCCTTCTTGCCGGTTACTGAAACCGTTGCGACCTCCACGCCGCCTCTTCTTAACACATCTACTGCCGTCAAGGCCTCTATTTCTTCAACGCCGTTTGCCAGGAATATGTATACCTTAGCCATATATTTTCTCCCTTCACAATTGCACTTTATGTCGCAATTTTTGGCAATTCTAACACATTTGCGCGGAAAATGCAATCCCGATATTTCACCCTCCTCACGCCCCGGTTTCCGGGGTGGAAGCCATGATTACAATGTAGCGTCTACGACTTCTGTCAAGGATGGTATAACAGCATGCTTTCCATGGTTCGTCTGCATCATAAAAGTACTCGAGCCAGTCGGTCGGCCACGCGTAAACCTCAAGATGATTCGGTCCGTTCGGAAACATCGCCGCGCACAGCCGGAAGAAATCATCTTCCGAAAGACCGTTCTTCTCCGGTATTTCCAGAAAGGCGCTTCGAAAATTCATCTGTCCGTACGGAACATTCGGGGAGAATAAATCCGAAGCGTTCACCAAACGGGGCGTAATACCATTCCAATCATAGGATCTGTCACAAACCCGCTCACCGGGTTTTAGTATATCATTTACCGCTTCGAACAGGATCAGTCTGTGGGATTCTACGCCCTTATACGGATAATTCTCCTCTACGATGCGATAATCGAATACGCCCCTGTCGTATTGCGCAGCAACCGCATAGAAGGGGTCCTGATGGATGACCGATGCCTTCTCCCTCGGCCGTTCCTCGAAATAAGCGTCGGCTTCGTACGAACTGAAGTACTTTACTTTCGGAGCGGCAGTCAACGCATATTCTAACATACCGCAGAAATCCAGCGGATCGCATTCGCGGTGGTACCTTGCGGCAAATGTAAATGTGGGATTTGTCCTTAACTCCGCCATACAGCTGGAGTCAAAATCATGAATTGTTGCGCCGTGACCTTCGCCGTCCGAGAACCAGGTGACCGGTTCATAATAATGTCCGGAAATCTCATATCTTCTTCCGTCAATATAGATAACAGGACGGCCCTTCTCATATCCAAGCAGATACCGCTCATTTCGAAAAATGACACACTCCTCCGGCCGGGTTTCTTCCTTCGTGACCGGCGCCTTAGCCGTTTTCAAAATGAATTTGCGGGCTTTCGGTTCCACTTCCCCCTGAGCAATTGCCCGGTCGAGGCAGGAAACGAACTCGTCGAAATCCATCTCATAGATAATATGGTTCATAATGGCAGACGAAGTTTCCTCATCGCTCACCATAACAAACTGCCCGTCGCGAACCCGATACACGCGATTATACTTATAGCGCTCAGGGTCATCCTTCGTTCCTTTCAGTTTTACCGTATCTACATAGAAAGATATGACCGGCTGTCCGTAATAATACGGAGCTTCATCGTCCGTCAGTTTCCGCATGGTAAGTCCTCCTGCCTATGCTTTCCTCTCGTTCAGGTATTCGTTATAACTTGCATTGGCCTGCTCGCTTGCCTTCTTCCTGTGCCAGGCTTCGATCTCGGCGGAGATGGCGAGCATCTCATCCACGACCTCTTCCGCGTTGCGCGGTTTCACCTGATACAGGTACGAAGTCATCCGGCGCATCGCCTTCGGGCTTCCGAGCTGCTTTGCAATCAGCTCCCCGAGTTCTTCCGGGTGCCCGAGCGACACAAGCGCCGTAACCAGTTCCTCTTTCGTATTGGTCCATTCTGAATACGACATAATTCTGTTTCCTATCACACTCGTCTTTCTCTACAACTCATTCCCTTAATAGCGCTACGATTGTCATTTTTCAAGGGATAATTTTGCATACTTTTGTCATTTTTAAGAGGTAATTAAAATGTCAATCCTTCAATTATGCTTGCAGAAGCCCATGGCATAAGCGCAAACCAGGTACTGGCAATTGATCCGTCCGGGTATTTTTCCGTCAAAAGTCCACGACAATAGCAGAATCTTTCAGACATCCATCCCGGGCCTCCATATCCGTATTCACCCTCAAAGGTATTAAAAGTCTGCAGACTCCAATTAACGGTATCTTCAAGCCTTGCATTTAAATATTCATCCCTACGGGCATCAATGTAATATCTCATTTCAGGAATGATTGTGCTGGACATGGGATGAATATGCGGGTTTGCAACAGAGGTAATACTTCCACCGCATGAAGACCATCCTATCCCGCTTAGCGGCATTACCGAAACCGGGGTATTATAAGAAAGTTTGAAGCTACACTCATAGTTTAATGCATCTCTCATATGATCCAGCAGGTATTCTTCATTTGTGATCTCATGTAGTATTTTCACTGCTCTGATGTAAGCAAGTATCCCTTCATTATCCACAGCTTTATCTGTGTCGAGAGGTCCGCCGTAACATTCACACTTCGCAACAAACGCTTTATAATAGTGGAGTTCACTCTTTTTCAGAATATCAAGGTACTCTTTGTCCTCCATGATTGATGCATACAGAGCCGTCGCTGCAAGGCACCAAGCTCCCCCCATCGAGTCATATTCGATTCCCGCACCCGTGTGCTCAGACATTGAAAACGGATATTCATTGTCTGAATTTAGTTCCCTGTTCATTTTTCTTATAACCGGAGAGACAAATGTGATCCATTCCTCGTGCACCACGTTTTGGGCATCCTTTTCCGATATATATGCTTTGAGGATATAATAAACTGCCTGGCCATTTAAATATGCACTGTGTCCGCCACTATGCATTCCGTTATACCACCATCCGTGAACCGACCATTTACCTTCCTCCACGGCATCATACAGCAAGCCTGAATCAGGATTGTAGCTGCTTTGAATAACATTTTCTATAAAGCTAAGGCTCTGCCTTCGTGCCTTGTCATCTCCGGACCGATTGGCTGCAAAAAGCATTGGTACTGCTACAGACAGTCCGTTTGTCCAGGAAAGAGAACCAATCTTATTGTATCTGGGTCCATCGCTCCGATCGTATACAAAGCCTGAATACATCCTTTCCTCTTCAAGCCATGCATTATCCCTGATAGCAGCAGCAAGCAGTGATATCGCCTTAGACTCATCCATGCCCGTGATCATTCTGGGCATTTCGTGATATTGAAAATAAGCATGTCTCAATGCCTTATATATGGCGCGCTCATCTTCGCCAAAATAATCGTACAAGAAGAAAGGGAATTCTATGGTCTCGCCGGGTCTGATGATAAATGAATTACCGTCATCAAGCATCTCTCTTTCCTGAACATTTGCCGTTTGAACAAATAGCCAGGGAGCATCCTCATATCCCAGCGTATATCCTACGCTGACTCTGCCATTATCATTTATATTACAGCTGAAACCGCTATACCGGAAAAACTCGGCCCCCGGTATATTTTTGACTCCTTTATCAAAAGTAACCGGAACCTTTTTCCCATTTTCTCTTACCCAATACGGAGGAGCGGAAATTCCACGTACTTTTCCTGAGCCGTATACAAGACTGATCGGCTCTGCGAGTCTGTCGCTTCTTGTCATAAAAAAATTCGATTCGGGCATTCCTGCCGGATTTCTCTTTATTCTGGGAAATGCTTTCCTTCCGGAAGAGGGTTTGTCTGCTGTGTTTGTATTATACATAAAACCGGGCATAAAAAACTTCGGCTCTTTTTCTTCAATCATCAGTTTGATATGCACAACACCATTAAAATCCTCATTTAAAGTATTAGTAATCCGGACATTTACATTACTGCATATATCGTCCGATGTGTTTATGGAAAAATCCGTCATCAATCCAAATTCATCCGCAGGATAATAACTGCACTCCTCTGTCCGGAAACGTCTGGCTACACTGATTATTTCTGACAAATACATACTCTCACCCATCTTCATGATTTAGCATTAAAACTTGCGAGTTATTAATTTAACGACGACTTTATTTGCTCATTGCATTATGCCGAAATCTAACACTCAATGTTCTGC
>DBWJ01000063.1:0-5931 GCA_002308955.1 Lachnoclostridium sp. UBA1241
GAGATCGTCGTGTCCAGCAGGGCCTTTCCGATCTTGCCGTTTTTGATCTCGTATCCCATGGTCACGCCGAACATAAACTCGCCGGTCAGATCGGCCTGGCCGTTACCGGACTGAATCAGGTAGTAACCGTCATCAATCGAGGAAAGCATCTCCTCGAAGGTGTTCTTTCCGGGAAGAATGCAGGTATTCCTCATGCGGATGAGCGGCTCATCGGAGAAGCCCCATGCACGGGCGTTGCCGGCCGGCTTCATGCCGTATTCCGCCGCGCTCTCGCGGTCATTCATATAACCTACAAGGATTCCGTTCCGAATCAGAACCGCATCCTCGGCCTTCGTGCCTTCGTCGTCAAGATATACGGGAAGTGCCACGGGCTTTCCTTCATAGGTGTGCGCAAAGTCAACAAGCGAAACGAGGTCGGATGCGACGCGCTTATTAAGATTCGGCCCCGCTACGCTGCCACCGCGCACCAGATCGGCTTCAACGGTATGACCGACTGCCTCGTGCGCAAGCATTCCGCCCATCATTCCGCCGAGAATGACCGTCTTGTATCCGGCCTCGGCGTAGACGCCTTCCTTCTTATCCATGAGTCTTTTATAGACCTCTTCGATTCCCTCATAGAGCATCTCGATATTCGAAAAATGGTCTGCAAACGAGCCATACCCTCCGAAGGATTCGGAAATCTCAACCGGCACGCCGTCCTTCGTCTCCGAATTCATAATGATGTACATATGGGCTCTCGGATTTACCACATGGCCGCTGTAAGCGTCGGAGGAATAGATGATCTTGTCCATGGAATCTTCCGTATAGACAACCGCCCGGCTGGTAAGATCCGGGTATTTCGCTACGATGTAATCGTCAACCTGACGGCAGAAATCGATAATCCGCTTCTGCTCCGTGTCCTCGATAACGCCGGGACAGTAAAGATGTCCGGTTCCGACGGAAGGCGGAAGCACAAGCTTCTTCTCGGCGTGTCTTCCGAGGAAGTCCGCGTTACCGGCAGCTGCCCGGAGCACGCGCTCCGCAGCCTCAGGCGTATATTCCGCTACCGAAGCAAATCCGTACATGCCGCTTCTGTTCACGCGTGCGCTCACGCCGCGCGTCTCGGTTCTTCCGTTCTGAACCAGATTGCCCTTTAACAGTACAACTCTTCTCGACCGGCTTTCCTGCCCCCGCAGGACCGTCTGCACGCCGTCCTGAAACAGCGCCTGCTTTGATGAAATGATGTCTTGCAACATAAGTAATCCTCTCCTTTAACATTTTGAGACGGGTTCTGTCTCATTTGCTCATTATACCACAGGTGGAGGGTTTTCTCAACCAACCGTAAGTAGAAAAATCCTCACATTTCATAGAAAAATCGTCGAAAAATGTGACGCAGCGGACAAAAAGAAAGGACATCGCATTTGCTGCGATGCCCCTTCCCTTAAAAGGTTTTACTTCCACTGAATGTAGCCGTCAACCGGCAGCAGGTACTGGTCGTCCGTCACCTTTTGGTAGCGGCTTCCGGAGTAGTTGTCAAGGAAATCAAGCGGCGCGCGGTAGATCTCATTCTTCTCGGTGTCGTATACGCGCTCGTAGCCGAGCGTTGCGTCGCTCTGCTTCTGGCTGATCCGGTCGTATGCGGCCTGTCTGCCTTCCCAGCCGCTGATCACGATATCGGTCATCTGGGAACAGAGTCTGGAGATTTCCATCGTTGCCTGGCCGCTTGCGATCAGCTGCCTGTTAAGCTCCGACTGATAATACTCGCTGTATTCGATCGAACCGTATATATGCTCAAACACGCCGATCCAGTTGCTGAGCTCTCCTTCCGGAGCGGTAAACATCGTAAGCGCATATGCATTCGCCATATTTATGTAGTACAGGTTGAAAACCATTACCGCGGCGGAGCAGATTCCTTCAATGCCCTTTCCCTCCGGATTCTTCGCCGTCACATGAATGATCTCTCCGCCGAACACATCATAGCCGAGGCTTTCAATCTTCTCCCAGCCCGAGTATACGCGCATCGGGAACATGTTCGTGCTCGGAATCATCTTGTAGATCTCACGGAGTACCCCGAGCGTATTCTGCTCGGTCAGGTACGGCAGATCACTCAACTCATTCCTCGGATAGTTGTTGTTATACCAGTCATGGTCATTCTTCGTTGCAAAGTAACCGGTCGTCTGCATGTTATAAAGAATCCGCACATCGGGCTTTTCGGGGTTGTATATCTGGAACGTGTAGTGGATATAATCCGACTGCTCGTGAACCTCAACCTTCCAGCCCTTCGGAATCTGTGCGCTGAACAGGCCGTTGTCGTACCGTTCGTACTTAATCTGCGACTGCTCGGACGCAACAACCGTATAATTGTTCTTCCCGGGATCCGGCTTCTTCGTCGGCTCGGGATCCTTCTTCACGGTACCGCCGTCCGTCACTTCGAAGTACACAACCGCGGTTTCAAGCGCTTCCATGGCACTTTCATAGGTTTCCTCATCGTCATATACGTATTTCGCGGTAAATGTGACAAGGTCGCCGCCGAACTCTCCGACTACGCGGAGAGCAACAAGCCGGTTACCGTTCGCCGTATACGTGAACTGGCAGGCATACATCTTCTTCGTCGTGCCGTCCGCCATTTCGACATCAAGTTCCTCAACCTCGCTGTAGATCATCAGGTCGTCGCCGTACACTCTCTCAAAGAACGGAATGCCGACCTCGTCGAAATAGTCTTTCGCGGATACGCCGAGATCCTTCCAGCGGTAGATCAGGGCGTATGGAATGATGCTTGCCTTCGAAGCGCCGGCGCCGATATAGAAACCGTCGTCTTCGTCATATTCCGTAAGCGTTCCCTCTATCGCCTTAGTCTTAAACTTCATCTCGGAGCAGGTTACGGTCATCAGACCGTCGTCCGGTGTATCTCCGCCGCCCTCTTTCAATGCCTCTACGGCATCCTCAATGGTGCTTTCGGTGAGTTTATACACTTCGTATTCTCCGTCTTCATTCTCATAAACGAACTGGTTTCCGGAGTACCTGAGAATCGTTTCGGAACCGTTGCTCCACTGAAGCTTAACGGTATTAAACTCCTTCTCCTTCGTGTTGCCCTGGTACTTTCCGATTTTTGCGGAAATCAGGGAATCCGCAAAACTCCGGATGGCGCCCCGGTCCAAAGTCATTGTCATATCCGTCCCGTCCTTCTTAAGAACGGTAACCGTCACGGACTTCGGAAGCGTGCCGTCAATCTGCGAAAGGTTCGAATCTCCTAACGCTTTATAAAGAAGATCGCCCTTTGTAAGGGATCCGTCGCCGGTGGGCTCATCCACTTCGATTGTGGGCTTTTTCTTCTTGCTTCCGCCGTCGTCATCATCGTCATCCTTGCCGCAGCCTGCGAGTGCGGTCACGGAAAGCATGAGCGCCAGCAGAACGGCAAGTAACTTCTTCAGATTTTTCATATAGTTATCCTCCTTCCTCGAATCGGAAGACGCGCCCTTCCGATGCAAAAAAGCCTGTACTGATACTATTATAGTATCGTACAGGCCCTTTGTTTGCAAAGACTTTCTGTTAATCATTTTTGCGAAAAATGCGATTAAGACGCATATTCCGTCAACTTTTGATTACTTATAACTGATTTTTACGTTGTTCTTGGTGAACGTGAAGTAAATTGTTCCGTGATCCTCCTGAATATCCCAACGGAAAGCGGAGCTGCTGGCGGATACAATGTTCTTGTCTCCGTTTGCAAATTTATCAAGATCATTCGCCTTGAACTGCATCTTGGCAGCCTTGCAAAGATCCTTCGCGGTTGCACGGGTAACACTCGAGAAATCCTGTCCGTTCAAAAGAACCGTCGTGCCGGCAGGTGCGTCGGCGGGATAAAAGAAGATCGAATAAATCGAACAGTCTGTAATCTTCTTGCTGGACGAAGCGGAATTGAATACCTTTACCTTTAATCCGGTTTTCGCGGTTACCTTGCCGTTCGATGCCTTACATACATCATACGTAACATTGTAAAGCGTATTCGGCAGAATCTTGAAGGTCTCGTCCACAATGCTGCCGTCGGAATAAGCGAGCACGAGACCGGCATCATAAATGCCCGAAACGCCCTTCTTCATCTTGAATTCCTTGCCGTCAACCGAGAAAGTCGGCTGATAGTTAAAGAACAGAAGCCAAACCGCTACACCTACACCGATAGCGATGAATAAAAGCCATCCGAAGATGTTTCCTGCCTTGCCGCCCTTTTTCTTTCCGGTCTGCGTTACGGCGGCATTCTGAACTGCCTGTACGGCGTTATCCACATTCGCCTGCGCAGCTTCCGTTACAACGTTCTGCTCATTTTCCATAATACAACCCCTCCTGTAATTTCCTGAAACGGAATAAATATACAACATAATCAGTATAAGGGAAAATATATGCTTTCGTCAAATGGTATTTTTCAATTTTTTCAATCCGCGGATCAGCCGCTCCGCTCCGTCCTCGCAAAGTGCGCGCGGGCAGGCAACATTCATCCTGAGGTGATGCGCGCCGGCCTTGCCGTACAGCAGGCCGTCACTGAGATAAAGCCCGGTTTCCTTTCGGAGAAAGTCCGCGATTTCCTCACTGTTTCCGGGATATGCGCTGACGTCAATCCAAAGGAGGTAGGTTGCGTCACCTTTTACAACCTTCACCTCGGGAAGCTCCTTTTGAAGTTTCTCCTCAATGAGCCTCCGGTTTTCGTAAACGTACTCCCGAAGCGCGTCAAGCCACTCTCCGCCCTCTGTGAAAGCGGAAACCGCCGCCGTCACGGCGAAAGCATTCGGCTCCGCCACCTCATCGGTATTGAGAGCGCGCCACATCTTATGACGAAGCACCGGATCCGGCACATAAACGGCAGCCGTCTGCATTCCCGCAAGGTTAAATGTCTTGGTGGGCGCGATGCACGTGATGCTCACCGCCCGGCATTCCTCCGAAACCGAGGCAAATGGCACGTACTCCGTCCCCGGTCTCGTGATGTCGCAGTGAATCTCGTCGGAGATTACCGTTACGTGATACTTCGCAGCGAGTCTTCCGACCTCTTTAAGGGTTTCCTTATCCCAGATCTTCCCGACAGGATTATGCGGGTTACATAAAAGCATCAGCGTCGCCTGCGGGTCCGCCATTGCATTCTCAAGTCCCGCCATATCCATGGAATAGACTCCGTCTTTATAAAGAAGCGGGCTTTCCAATACCTCACAGCCGTTGTTTTGAATGCTGTTAAAGAAAACATTGTAGACAGGCGTCTGGATGATCACCTTCTCGTTCGGCGTTGTCAGTTTTCTTACCGCCGAGGAAATCGCGGGAATAACGCCGGTGCAGAATATCAGGGCATCTTTGTCCATCGTAAGGCCGTGGCGGTTCTGCCACCAGTCCGCGTATGCCTGTCTCCACCGCTTCGGAATACCCGAGTATCCGAAGATTCCGTGATCAAGGCGCTTTCTGAGCGCGGCGAGAATCTCCGGCGCGGTCTCGAAATCCATGTCCGCGATCCACATCGGAAGTTCGTCTTCTGCGACGTCCCATTTTTCGCTGTCTGTATTGCGGCGGTCTATGATTTTGTCAAAATCGTATTTCATGCTTTTCTCATCCATTCGGGGAGGTCGGATTTCTGCTCGATGTCCTTACAGATTATCTGCGTCCTCGCAGGGTCAATCTTATCCTTTTCTATGATCAGCTCGCCGATCTGCTCCGCGCGGACCACGCCGGAACCCGGATTAAACACGCTCTCCACCCGGGAGGTGATTTCCGCGTCCACATTCGAGTACTCGAACGCAAGCGTCGTATTGACGAGCTTACAGTTCTTCATTACAAGATTATCGATGTAGCACATGCCCTGCAGGCTCTCGATCGTGCAGTTCACAAGCGTCAGGTTCTTCGAATTCCAGCCGAGATACTCACCCGAGATGAAGGAATCGTAAACGGTGATGTCCTCGCTGTTCCAGAACGCGTCCTTCG
>DBWJ01000063.1:5962-13054 GCA_002308955.1 Lachnoclostridium sp. UBA1241
CGTCGAAGGAATAGTTTCCGTCGAGCGTCAGCCCGTCGATATCGAGGTCGCTGCAGTTCATCAGAAAGTAATCCGCCTTAGAAGCCGAGACGTTCTTAAGCGTCACGTCGGCGCAGCTCCAGAGCGTTTCCTTTGCATCGGTAAATGCGACGTCCGTAAGCTTAATTCCGCGGCTTCTGCGGAAGTTCTTCGGTGCCTGGATGATCGCGTTATTCACTTCGATGTCCGACGTATACCAGACACCCGCGCGGGCCATTTCAAACCACGTGCAGCCGTCCGCTTTTACGCCGTTACAGTACCAGAGCGGATACTTCCACCGAAACAGGCAGCCCGAAAGCTCAAGGTTACCGCCCTCCTTCAGAGGGGATTCGCCCTTATCAAATACCGTATCGATAATCCTGAGGTTTTTGCTCCCGAACAGCGGCCGCTCGCCGGTATATATCTTCTGCCGGATTTCCGACATTTCTCTGTTATCATTCGTCATGGCTGTTCTCCTTCTTTGTTCGCACATTCTTATGTTTCCGAATAGTTTATTCCGAAAACTTACATGCTTACGGGTATTATTCTAACATATGACCGGCTGCACAACAATGTAAATTGCTATCCATTCTTCGAAGAATCCGATATTGCGTTAAGAAGCTCCGGCAGTTTTCCGATTTCCCCGATCTGATAGGTCGCGTCGTTCCAGGCGGTACCGACGAAGCAGGTGTCGACGCCGATGTTCTTTCCGAACAGGATGTCCGAGGTAAGGCTGTCCCCCACTACAAGATAACGGCTTCTGTCCGGATCGCCGGTCTTACTTAGAATTGCGTCGAAGTATTCCGGCGCCGGTTTGTTCACGCCGATTTCGTCCGAGATGAACAGTTCCTCAATGAAAGGCGAAAAGCTTGCCCCTGCAAAGCGGGCCTTCTGAATGTATGTCGTCCCGTTTGTAATTACAAAAAGCCGGTAGTTCTTTGAAAGGATGCGACATGTGTCGTAGCTCCCGTCGCACTCCACGACCGTCTTCGAAAGATTTTCCATATAGGTATTATTGACGCCCATAACGTCCGCGTCGGGCATACTTAAGAACTCTAAGAAACGGCCGAAGCGAAGCCTCTGAAGCATCGGCTTGTCGATTTCCTTCCGTTCAAGCATCTTCCAGCATTCGTCATTGAAGCGGTGGTAGGCGGCAACCTCCTCATCACTAAGCTCTCGTCCGAACAAATCGGAGAACGTCTTTCGTAGCGCTCTTCGTTCCGTCTCGTTGAAATCCACAAGCGTGTTGTCAAAATCCAAAAGCAGATAACGGTACATCGATTTCCCTCACATTTGCAGTCTGTAAAAAGAAAAGGAACTGTGTGCACAGTTCCTTAAGCTGGGCTACAAGGATTCGAACCTNNNNTGACGGAGTCAGAGTCCGTTGCCTTACCGTTTGGCGATAGCCCATTAAACAATATTCGCGTGCTTATCCGGCACAACGGTTATTATACTGTAAGTGTTTCGGATTTGCAAGCATTATTTTCAGATTTTTGACGGATTTTTTGTTATCATCGGACGCTGCGAAATAAAAGCAAAAAAACATCTTTTCTTTTCGATTCGTTTCCGTTATAATGATGTTTACACAACAGAAGTTGTAAAACCGATATTTCGGAAAGGAGTTTACGAGTATGAAGAATTTTACGAAGCTTGCAATCCTTGCTGCCCTTGCCGGTGGCGCTTATTACATTTACAAGAATAAGAACGAGCAGCAGGCTGCGGAAGTAGCCGTGGACGATGATGACCTGTTTGAAGGCGATTTCGAAGGCGCTGAGGGAGATGCTACAGAGGAACCCGCCCCGAAGAAATTTGACGTTTACAAGCAGAAGGCATCCGAGATCGCTAAGAAGGCCGGTGAGAAGGCTTCCGATATTGCAAAGGTAGTTGTTGAGAAGGCCGGTGAGGCGAAGGATTATGTCGGCAAGAAGGTTGAGGAGTACAAGAACCGCGACGCTGCCGATGAGGCTGCTGAGGCCGTTGAGGAAGCTGCTGAGGACGTAGCAGAGGCTGCCACCGAAGTTGCCGATGACTTCAAGCCCTCTGAGGACCCGGTAGATCCCGAGGCATAATTAGAATAAACCGGTCATGCCTGCTCGCAGGTGAATGACTGATCCCTCTTCGGAGAGTGTTTATATTGGGAGTTCGCTCCCGGAAGAACCCGTTGCTGCAGCAGCGGGTCTTTCTTTTTCCGAAACAGCCTGACGTGGCCGGCTTGAATCCCTGTTACCATGTACACCCGTAAACTTCTGTTGCCGGTTTGAGCCCCAGCCGGGAACCGACCCGGACGGCATTACCTCAAAAAAGAGAAGAAGATGACAGGCGTCCCCGTCATCTTCTTCTTTGCCTCATCCATATAGTTTGAGGACTCTGTTCCCTTTTTGGTACTACTTTATTTCCAGATAATGGTCCATCAGACGATAGCCTTCGGAGAAATAGTTCCCCGATGCTTTCGCTTCTTTCTCATTATAACTCTGGCTGCTTTGGATGTCCTTGTTCCGGCTGTCATAAATCAGATACGGAACCGGTGTCGTGGTGTGCGTCCGCTTCGAAATCGGCGTCGGATGATCCGGCATCACAAGGATGCGGTACTCTTCTCCTGCCCGATCAAGTCCTTCCTTGACCACACGGACGACTCTTTCATCGAGATACTCAATCGCTTTGATCTTCCGCTCTAAACTTCCCTGGTGCCCCATCTCATCCGGTGCCTCCAGGTGGATGTATACGAAATCGTATCCGCCTTCGGTAAGTGCGGAAACAGCCGCTCCCGCCTTGCCTTCGTAATTGGTGTTCAGGCCGCCGTTGGCGCCTTCCACCTCGATATTCTGCATTCCCGCGCCGACGGCAATTCCCTTTAACAGGTCTACCGCCGAGATCATCGCGCCCTTCTTGCCGGTCTTCTCGGCAAATGAGGACAGAAACGGTCTCGTTCCCGCGCCCCAGAACCATACGGAGTTAGCTTTGTTAAGTCCCTTCGCGGCTCTTTCCACATTGAGCGGATGATTGTTCAGTATATCGTAACTGCGTTTCTGCATCTCAAGAAGCTTTGAATCGGTCGGAAGATATTCACCGATCTTACGTTCCAGTATATCATGTGGCGGCGTAAGGTCAACTGTTTTTCCGTGATTCCATATCAAAAGATGCCGATAACTCGTTCCTACGTAGAAATGATAGCCCTCCCACTCCAGTTTCTTACGGACGGCCTCTAAAAGGATTGCCGCATCCGCGGTGGAGATTTCCGAGGAGCTGTGATCGATAATCGTCTTCTGTTCATACGGCAGATTGTCATCGGAAACCGTTACCAGATTACAGCGAATCGCAACGTCCGCGTCTGCCATGTCAACGCCGATGCTTAATGCCTCAAGGGGCGACCGGCCGGTATAATACAGTCTCGGGTTATATCCGAGGACGGCCAGATTGGCCGTATCGCTTCCGGGCTTCATCCCGGCGGGAATGGTTGCGGCAAGTCCGATCTCTCCGTGCGCCGCCAACTCGTCCATCATGGGCGTTTTGGCATATGCAAGAGGGGTCTTTCCGCCGAGTTCCTCAATGGGCTCATCGGCCATGCCGTCACCCAAAACCACAACGTACTTCATGAAAAGCCTTTCTGCCGCTAACGTACACTATATCTCGTAACGGATCCGGTTAATTACGGCGATCTTCTCTGCGGCATCCGAGAACGCCTTCTCGCTCATCACTTCCGTGACGAAAGCGAACTCCCGTCCCTCACACTCAAGAATTGAGATTTCTTTGGCAATGGGGAACAAAGCTCTTGCCTTGTCCGCATCGGCAAATGCGACACGCACGAAGAATTTGCCGTCCATGTCGTCTTTCGCGCCGAGCACCAGCTTTTCCTTCTCCCAGAGAATCGGGATATTCACATGACGATGCTTGGCTGCGTCGATCACGTCGGAAACAACGGCGCTCGCGGTGGGAAGCTTACCGGCTCCCATGCCGTAGCAGACAACGTCTCCGAGCATATTTCCGCGGATCATAATGGCGTTATAAACGCCGTTGACCGGGTAAAGCGGGTTCTTCTTTCTTACCATGCACGGAGCAACCATGGCATAAACGGTGCCGTCCTTCAGGTAGCTTCTTCCGAGGAGCTTGATCCCGCGCTTCATTGCCTTTGCATAGGCAACGTCGATATCGGAAATCGAAACGATACCCTCGGTATAAATATCTTCATAATCCACCTGCTTTGCGTAAGCAAGGGAAGTAAGAATCGCAATTTTTCTGCATGCGTCATGACCTTCGATGTCCGCCGCGGGATTCCGCTCGGCGAAACCCTTGTCCTGCGCATCCGTAAGTGCCTCTTCAAAGGTCGCTCCGGTCTCACGCATCAAGGTCATCATATAGTTGGTCGTTCCGTTCAGGATACCGCAAACCTCTTCGACCTCGTCGGCCGTAATGGAACGGATCAGCTGACGGATAACCGGGATACCGCCGCCCACGCTTGCTTCGAAAAGGAAGTTCACGCTGTGGTCTTTCGCGATACCCACAAGCTCCGCGCCGTGCTTTGCTACAAGCTCCTTGTTGGAGGTGCAGACGCTGCGTCCGGACTCAAGAGCTTCTTTTGCATATTCATAGGACGGATGGATTCCGCCCATCACCTCAACGATAATTTCGATTTCGGGATCTTCGATGATCTGACGGAAATCGTGTGTCAGATACTTCTCTACCGGCTTACCCGGAAATTCCCGCAGATCAAGCACATACTTAACATCCAACGGAAAGCCGACACGCTTTGCAATGATGTCCCGGTTCTCCGTAAGAACGTCGAAAACACCCGATCCTACGGTACCATATCCCAAAATAGCCACTTTCATGATTCGATCTCCTTCGATGCCCCGATAAGGCACCGGACTACGTATTTTGAAAAATCCTCATTCACTTCCGAGAATCTTTAGGTAGTGAACCCCGTTCACGCTTCGTATCCCGGAAAGCAGCGTTTCGGTCGAAGCCGTCTCCGGAAGAATTTCAACCCCCAAAGCCACCGACGCGATTCCGCCGGTCGGAATGCTCTGCTGAATCGTCAGCACATTGGCCTTGCATCCCGCGATCTGCTGAAGAATTGCGGAGAGAACGCCCTGCCGGTCATCCACCTGCAGCATGATGTTAAGCGTCTTCCCTCTGGAATTCTCATGAAACGGAACAATGTCATCACGGTACTTGTAGAAGGAACTCCTGCTGAGCCCGATGGCGTCGGTCACTTCCTGCACGGTAAGCGATGCGTCACAGGCAAGCCTGTGCTTCGCCTCAACCACCTTCAGAAGGACCTCCGGCAGGGCGCGCTGCTTCACGATGTAGTATTCTTCCGGACCCATACGCGATTTCCTCCGGGTTATTCTGACAGGTTATGTAAGTTCTTCCGTGTGTATGTCCGGGATGAACATTTGTCCACGATTAAATAGAATTTTACCACATAAAACGCAGAAAAGCAAGAATTGAATTTTCTTCCCATCGAAAACCGAAGGAACCGCCTTATTTTGCGGTTCCTTCGTATTTAAAATTATTGAATTTTCTCAAGAAGAAAATCGACGGCAGCCTGAATCTGGTTGTCATCCTCAATCGGAATCGTGGCCTTGCCTTTAAGCTCCGGATCGAGTTCCACCTTGATATCGGGTTCAAATCCGACACCGTGGATATTCCGTCCGAGCGGAGAGTAATATTTCGAAGTCGTCACCTTGATTGCCGACCCGTCTCCGAGCGGAATCAGGGACTGTACGACGCCTTTACCGAAACTCTTCGTTCCTATAAGCGTTGCCAGACCGTAATCCTGCAGACATCCGCTGAAGACCTCGGAAGCGCTTGCGCTGTTCCCGTTAATCAGAACCGCAATGGGAACCTCAAGCACTCTTTTATCTTCGGAGTAATACTCGTCACGGTTGCCGGCCTTGTCTTCCATATAAATCAGAAGCTTTCCTTTCGGAACAATGCGTCCGAGCATTCCCGTAACGGTGGAAAGCATTCCGCCGGGGTTGTCCCGAAGGTCCACGATCAGCGCCTTCATCCCCTGGAATTCCAGGTCGTTAACGGCTTTGATGAACTGGTCCTCGGTAACCCTGTCAAACTCGGAAACCACGATATATCCGATATTATTGTCAAGCATCTGATACTCAACCGTAGGGACCTCAATGTTTCCGCGGACAACCGTAATGTCCAGATAATCGGATTCGGACGGACGGTAGATCTTCAAATGCACTTCCGTGCCGGCTTCACCGCGGATCATGCTGACTACGGTGTCAAGATCCACGCCGAGAACGTCTTCGCCTTCGATCTCGCAAAGAACATCTCCCGGAACGATTCCCGCATTGAACGCGGGGCCGTCCTTAAAGGGCTTTACGAATTCGCAGTTTCCGTCCGCATTGGTGGTCACGGTGGATCCGACGCCCGCGTAGTTGCCGTCGGTGGTCTCCGAGAACTTCTTATACTCTTCCGCCGAGAAGTAAACGGTATAAGGGTCTCCGAGGCTGTCGATCATACCCGAATACAGCCCTTCCATCGCCTTATCGTAGTCGATGTCGCCCATATAGTATTTCTCAAGAACGCTCTTGATCTTCTCAAGCTTCGTTGTATAAGCGTCCTTATTCAGGTCCGTAGACGGCTCCGTGCCGGTCGGCTGCGTGATGTCGGTAAGCTTATTCTCGTCTTCCGGAACCGAGCATGCTACGAGCATGAATACCAGAAGAAGCAAAATTATAAATACCGGTCTGCGCCGAAACTTAGTCATCATATTCACTCCAAGTGTTTATTTCATCAATAATGCAGATAAGGTGCGGGATCAATGTAGTTGCCGTTCAGTGACAGCGAAAAATGCAAGTGCGGTCCGGTGGAGATACCGGTACTTCCTACAAGTCCGATAACCTGTCCCTGCTGAACGTACTGGCCTCTGCTTACCTTAATGGTGGAAAGGTGCATGTAGTGCGTTGCGTATCCGTTTCCGTGGTTGATGGTTACGACGTTTCCGCCGCCGCCCGATGTCATTCCGGCTCCTGTAACCGTTCCTGCAAGAACCGCTACGACTTCGGCACCGAATTTGCCGCCGATGTCCCAGCCCTTATGGAAGGAACTTGC
>DBWJ01000050.1 GCA_002308955.1 Lachnoclostridium sp. UBA1241
CCGTTGCCGGCAACTCTTCTTGCGGCATCCAAATCGATTCCGTTGAACCGCTCCATAATCTCGGTATGGTACGGAATCTCGAAATCCGGAACAACCGGCTCGCCGAATCTCTGAATCTCAACGTTCTCGGAATCGTCCTTTCCGATCGGAACGCTTGCGTCGATGATATTCGGAATTATCATCATGCGCTTTTTCACTTCGGCGGAATATTCTTCTTCCTGCTTTTCAAGCTCGGCAAGCCGTGCGGAGAATTCGTTAACCTTCTTCTTCATCTCCTCGGCTTCTTCCTTCTGGCCCTTCGCCATCAGTCCGCCGATCAGTTTGCTGATACGGTTTCTCTCCGCGCGGAGGTTATCGGCCTCCTGCTTGGCGGCGCGGTTCTTCTTGTCGAAGTCGATTACTTCATCTACAAGAGGAAGCTTCGCGTCCTGAAACTTCTTCTTAATATTCTCTTTCACCAGGTCCGGGTTCTCCCGAACCAACTTCAAATCTAACATCTTACATTTACTTCCTTTACAAAAATCCCTTTTGGAAATACTTTTCTAATCGTATTCTACAACAATGGTACGAAAAATGCAACAAAAAGCATTGATATTCCTTAATTCCGATTGAAAAATGACGCATAATGCGATATAATATGCCCCAGATTTAAGTTTTCGGGGTATTTGTGTGGCATGTTGTTATTCATAATCATAATTTTAATCATTATTTACAATGCCAATAACACTACCGCCAATCAACGTAGACGGTCAACACGGAATTCCAATTACTATGCGCCGAACATGTCACAGAGACAGCGTCAGGAGATGTTCCGCAGACAGCAGGAACAGATGCTCCAGCGTCTCACCGGTTCGGGCAATCCGTATCAGAATCCGTATAACCCTTATCTTCGAAACAATACTTCACAAAGGAACACGAATCCTTACACCACTTCCGGGCGGATGACCAACTACGGCTCTCCTACGATACCGAACACTCCCGGATACCAGCAGACTACGGTGAATTCCTTCGGGCTTCCGAGCGCGGAACGGAAACGTAAGAAGATTGTTAAGAAGTTCAGCGACCGTTACGGACTGAATTTGTCGGACAGTGATATTGCGCAGATGGTCAAGGCATCGTACATGAGCACCGCATGGAGCCGTGAGATTTGCTACATGAACCAGAAATACGAAACCGTATACTCCTGGTTCGCAACAAGCAATCCCTGGCTGAAAGCTTATATGTTTGCTTTTCCGCTCCAGCAGATATCGAGCGACTTTGCGATGCAGGAACAGATTGTTTACACGGCATTTGATCAAATCTTCTCGGATATCCTTTCCAAGCCGAACATAACGGTTCCGGAAGCCATCTGGGAAATCAACAGTAAGTATTACACCCAATTCGATGAATCTACCTTCATGATTGCCTACCGCTTCATGGAGCAGAAAGGAAAGCGTTATCCGCTGAATCTCGGCGACGTAATCAGCGGCACAAGCGACATTGACGAGCTCCTTTCCAAATACGAGCATACACAGATGCCGTCCCATTAAACCACGAAGGGCGTGACCGAAACGGCCACGCCCTATTATTATGCCTTCATCAGGATTTATGCTTTCGCCGGCGCCTCTTACACCTTCAGCAGTGCCTCATAAGGAATCTCCCCGCCGAACAGCGACAGCGCGCTTCCTACCGTATAACAAAGCCTTCGGTCAGAAATCTCTTCTATCAGGCGGACATCCGACAGCGTATGAATGCCTCCGGCGTAAGTGATGGTATTCTCCTTCCGGTATCCGGAAAGGATTCTTAAGAGTCCCCTCGCAGGTCCCTTCTTCTTTCCTTCGACGTCTACTCCGTGAATCAGAAACTCATCGCAGTAATCCGTCAGTTGATTCAGAATCGTCTTATTAAGCTTCGTCTTCGTCACATACTGCCAGCGGTTTGAGACAATCGTATAGTTTCCGTTCACCATCTTACAGCTGAGATCGATCACAAGATGCTCTCTTCCGACTGCGTTCTTCATCTTAAGGAGCCGGTCCATCGAAAGCTCTCCGTCCGGGAACAGGTAAGATGTGACGATTACATGGGACGCGCCCGCGTTAAGGAATTCCTTCGCATTTGCCGGAGTAATGCCTCCGCCGATCTGCAGGCCGCCCGGGTAAACCGCAAGGGCCGAAAGCGCCTCCTGCTTCGTTGCTTCGTAATACGGGCTGTCCTTGCCGTTCAGAAGGATGATGTGGCCGCCGCGAAGCCCGTCTTTTTTATAAAGCTTCGCGTAGTCCGCCGCGCCGTATTCGGACACGAAATTCTCCTCTGCGGAGTCGCCCGCGTCCCGAAGGGAACCGCCGACGATCTGCTTCACGCGGCCGTTATGAATATCGATACAGGGTCGAAACATAGAAAACCTCACTTATGGTATGGTTCGTTGTTGGCGATGCGAAACGCCCGGTAGATCTGCTCGCATAGAATCAGCCGCATCAGCTGATGCGGAAATGTCATGTCCGAGAAACTGAGCTTAAGGTCCGCCTTCTTAACGACTTCCGGGGCTAGTCCGAGGGATCCGCCGATGATGAACTGGATGTGGCTGAAGCCGTTCGTCTTAATCTGCTCTATCTTCGCGGCAAATGCGACGGAATCCATCTTCTTTCCGTCGATGCATAACGCAATTTTATAAGCCTCGTCCGAAAGATGCTTCATAAGCCTCGCGCCTTCGGTTGCAAGGATCTGCTTCTCTTCCGCCTCCGAGGCTCCGTCCGGCGTCTTTTCGTCCTGCACTTCAACGATTTCCGTCGTCGAATAGCGGGACAGCCGCTTTACGTATTCGGCGATTCCGTCACGGAAATAGCCTTCTTTAATCTTCCCGACGCATAGAATACTTATCTTCATTCGCTCTTCGGTTCCTTCTTAAGGGGCGTGATCTTCACCTGGTAAACCATCTTGTGGCGGCACGAAAGGATGTCAAACACATAGCCGCCGTAAGGGATTACCGCCTTCTCGCCGTCTGCAGGGATATGGTCGAGCAGGGATACGAGAAGGCCGTTCAGGGTTTCGAAATTGGCCATGTCAGCGGCCGCGATTTCGAGGGCCGGAAGTTTCTCAGCCAACTCTTCAAGAGGCATGCTGCCCTTTACGAACAGCGCATCTCCCTTTTTCTTCGCGGTGACCTCTTCTTTGTCATACTCGTCCTGGATGTCGCCGACGATTTCCTCGAGAATGTCCTCCATGCAGACGATTCCGGAAGTCTGGCCATACTCGTCGATGACGACGGCCATATGAATCTTCTTTCGCTGCATGTCATTGAACAGGCTGTCAATCGGGAGTGTCTCCGGCACGCAGAACGGCTTACGCGCAAGCTCGGAAAGCGGCGTGCTGCGGTCGCCCTCCATGTACGCTAACATGACGTCCTTCAGATAAAGGATGCCGATGATGTTGTCATTGGTAGTGTCATACAGAGGATATCTGGTAAAATTGCAATGCAGCATGTGATGCAGCGCCTTCTCCATAGAGGTGTCCTTCGAGATGGCGTCCATTTTACTGCGGTGCGTCATGATGTCCTTGACCTGCGTGTCCGAAAAATCGATGATGTTCGAAATCATCTCGACCTCGCCCTCCTCGAGCGCGCCCTGGTCCTTGTAATCATTAACGATCGAGAGGATTTCCTCGTCGGTTTCCTCTTCGCTTTTATGCTTGTGTAACAGGTCTTTAAGCCGTGCCAAAAGACTGCGGTTTTCTTCCATTCCTATCTCCTTACTATATTACGCTCGCTGTTTCCGAAGCCTTTCGTCGGTTCCGCCGGCCGTTATTTCCTAAGCACACCCGCAACGGCGTTCGCGATGTCGCCGGCCATTGTGCCATAACTGCCGAGCTCTTCCTTACAGGCATCGCCGGCAAGACCGTGCACGTAAACCGCCGCGCTTGCCGCCTGCGCCATTGTCATTTCGGTTGCGGCAAATGCTCCGCATACTCCCGCGAGCACGTCTCCGCTTCCCGCGGTCGCCATGGTCTCGTTACCGCTCTGGTTCAGGTAGAAGCCTTCCCGGCTGATCACCATCGAGCAGGCATCCTTCCATACCCATACAAACTCGCAGTACCGCCGGATCATCTTCGCGAACACAAGCGGATCTTCCTTCAGCTCCGAAACCGGAACATTCATAAGCCTGCTCATCTCGCCGGGATGCGGCGTCACGATTGTATCGTCCGGAAGCCAGTCATTAAGAAGATTCAGCCGGTGCTCCGGATCAAGGCTCATCCGGTCAAGTCTGGTTGCAAGTATGTTAAGCGCGTCCGCGTCAAGCACGAGCCGCTTTCCGTATTGAATCGCAAGGTCCAAAAGCCGCTCCGCATCGCTGTCGGTACCGAGCCCCGGCCCGATCACGATAACGTTATCAAATCCCGCATAAGGATTATCGGTGGCAAATGCCTTTTCTCTGCTGAGAGAAACCGCCTCCGGACACGCTCCGTGAAGCACCGAAAGGCTCTGCTCCGTTCCGATCACGCGCACCAACCCTGCGCCGCTCCGGTACATTGCCCGCGCGCAGAAGCACGCAGCCCCGGGCATATCGTCGCATCCCGCCACAAGCGAAATCTTTCCGAAATCGCCCTTATTGCCATCCGGTCTGCGCTCCGGAAGCCCCAGTTCCTTCCTATCGGCAAATGTGACATATTCCGCCCGCTCACTGCTTTCGGGAAGCCCGATCTCGGCAATCTTAAGACATCCGGTGTAAGCTCTCCCAGGGTACAGAAGAAGCCCTGTCTTCGCATAGGAGAATGTAACGGTCACATCTGCCTTAACCGCGCCGCCGAGGACTTTGCCGCAGGTTGCGTCAATTCCCGAAGGGATGTCGATTGCAACGATGAACGGACGCTTTTCGCTGTCCGATGTGCGAAGCCCGTTAATCTGCTGAAATACGCTTACCGTATCACTGTTCACTGTTCGGTTTAACCCGATTCCGAACACGCCGTCCACAATCGCGTCGTAGCTTTCGAAATCCGGGAGGTCGCCGTCCGTCTCATATATCCGGTAGGAATACGCAAACGCGTCCAGAATATCCCACTGCTGAAGCAGTTCGCTGCATTCCGTCTTTTCGTAGAATGTTAAAAAGTCGCATGCGATGCCACGCCCGAGAAGCAGTCTTCCGACCGCCACCGCATCGCCGCCGTTCTTGCCGCTACCGACCAGTAAAAGCACCCTGTGGCAGTTCTTAACCTCCTCTGTCACAGCGAGCGCCGCATGCTCCATCAGAAGAAGCGACGGAATTCCCTGCTTCTCGATTGCACTGCCTTCGAGCTTCTTCATCTGCTCCGCGGTTACAACTCTTCTTCCGAAACCTCTCTGCATGGCCCGCTCCTCCTTCTGTCTGCATCACGTGTGACATTTGTCATGGTCAAAACTTACCAGTTATGATTATAGTACAAGGGGAGACACTGCGCAAGACCTTTAGCGGTTGCATTTTCCGCTTAAATCCGCTAAAATAGGTGAGGCGCTTGCGCCAAATGTAATGGTAAGGAATCGGAATTATGCTTTTATCCGTGAACAATATAAGAAAAGCCTTCGGCGAAGAAGTCGTTCTTGACGGCGTTTCGTTTCAGATGAATGAGCATGACAAGACGGCTCTCATCGGACGAAACGGCGCCGGTAAAACGACGCTTATCCGGATTATCCTCGGGGAACTCCGTGCGGACGAAGGCGATGTGATCCTTCCGAAGGACGTGACCGTCGGTTACCTTTCGCAGCATCAGGATATGGAGGGCGACCGCGGCATTTACGATACGGTCATCGATGTTAAAAGAGATTTGCTCGAAGTGGAATCCCGTCTTCGTGAGGTCGAGGAAGAAATGAAACACCTCGCCGGAGATGCGCTTACGGAAGCCTATAAGGAATACGAACGGCTCAATCACCGTTTTGAACAGGAAAACGGGTACGCGCTTCGGTCCGAGGTGACCGGAATCATAAAAGGTCTCGGATTTTCCGAAGAAGAATTCGATAAGCCTGTTTCACAGCTTTCGGGAGGCCAGAAAACCCGTGTCGCTCTTGCGAGAATTCTTCTCTCCTCCCCGAAGCTTTTGATTCTCGATGAGCCGACGAACCACCTTGATATGGCAAGCATTGCGTGGCTTGAAGGGTACCTCGCGCAATACAAGGGCGCGGTTCTCGTGGTCTCCCACGACCGGTACTTCTTAAACCGGATTGTGAACCGGGTGGTGGAAATCGAACACAACCGCTCCATGACTTATCTTGGAAATTATGATGAGTTCTATGAGAAAAAGGCGCAGGTTCGTGAGGCGGAGCGCCGCCGTTACGTGAACCAGCAGCGCGAGATCAAGCATCAGGAAGAAGTGATTGCCAAGCTTCGTTCCTTTAACCGCGAGAAATCCATCAAGCGTGCCGAAAGCCGCGAGAAAATGCTCGAGAAGATAGAGCGGGTTGAGAAGCCGCTTGCCGAAGAACAGGGCATGCGAATCCGCCTTGTCCCGCGTATCGAAAGCGGCAAAGACGTCCTGACGGTTACCGGGCTTACCAAATCCTTCCCGGGCAAGCCGCTCTTTCATGATATCAGTTTCCTGATCAAAAAAGGTGAGCGCGTTGCTCTCCTTGGGGAAAATGGCACCGGCAAGACGACGATGCTCAAGATTATCCGCGGTCTTCTGCCTGCCGATGCGGGAACCATCCGGGAAGGCGCCAAGGTTTCAATAGGTTATTACGATCAGGAACAGCAGAACTTCAATGAATCGAATACCGTATTCGGAGAAATCAGTGATGACCATCCGAACATGAATAACACGGAAATCCGGAACACGCTTGCGCTGTTCCTCTTCACCGGCGAAGATGTCTTTAAACCAATCTCCGCTCTTTCCGGCGGCGAGCGCGGAAGGCTTTCCTTAGTGAAGCTAATGCTTTCGGAAGCTAACTTCCTGCTTCTCGACGAGCCTACAAACCATCTGGACATCACGAGTAAGGAAATCCTTGAGGAAGCGCTTCGCAGTTACGAAGGAACCGTCTTCTATGTTTCTCATGACCGTTACTTCGTCGACAAGACGGCGACCCGCATTCTCGACCTGACGCATGAGACCATAATTTCCTACGAGGGAAACTACACGGATTACCTTGCGCAGAAAGAACGGAAGGAAGCCGCAGCCGGCTTTACCGTTCCGAGCTCCGGTGCCGCGGAATCCCAGGCGGAAACCGCATCCAAGCAGAACTGGAAAGACCAGAAGGCAAAGGACGCCGAAGAACGAAAGCTTCGTAACCGAATCGCAAAGCTTGAGGATCAGATCGCTTCCTGTGAGCAGAAAATAGGGGAAATCGACGAAGCGATGCTCGCTCCCGAGAACTGCACGAATTCCTTCGAGCTGAACCGTCTGTCGGAGGAGAAGGAAAAGGTTGAAGAAACGCTTCTGGCTGCCATGACAGAGTGGGAAGAACTGCAGAGCAATCAATAATTCAAATCCAATGCAACAGAATATACCCAAAGCAGAGTATAATAAAACCAGCGGGAATCGTTCCCCGCTGGTTTTTTAGTCTCTAAAGATAATTCTCAGTCTTTATTATCCTGTGCCAGATTATGATTGTTAATGTTACTGATCGTCTGAATGATGTGCTCATGCGCAAGCTTCTCGGCCTTCTCCTTATCCCTCAGGCGAATCGCCTCAAGAATTGCGAGATGTTCGGCGTTCGAATGCGCTGCCCGTTCCGGGTCCGAAAGGGTAATCTTCCGGAGGCTGTGCACATACTGATGATAATCCTTCAGCAAATGGCTTAAGATCTTGCTGCCGCTTGCGTCATACATCAGCTGGTGGAACTTGGAATCCAGCTCAACAATCTGGTCAAAATGCTTCTTCTTGACATGAAAATCGGAAAGGTAGATAACCTCCTCGATTTCGTCAATCTGCTCCTGCGTGATGTTCTCGCAGGCCCATCTTGCGCACAATCCCTCCAAGTAGGAACGGATCATGTAAATGTCATGAATGTCTTTATTGGAGATGCCGGATACATAAGCGCCCTTGTTCGGAATAATCTTTACAAGTCCCTCAAGTTCCAGCTGACGAAGCGCCTCACGCACCGGCGTACGGCTTACGCCGAGCTCGTCACCGATGGCAATCTCCTTTAATTCCTCTCCGGCTTCGTATTTGCCGGACAGAATGTCCTCACGAAGTCTGGTGAAAACCATGCCGCGCAGGGAATACTTATCTGTGCTTTCCTTGGAAAAAACAGGGTCGTCCATTTCTGCTCCTCTTTCCGTACCGAATCATCGGTCCACACAGATTGTATACACTAAAACAATGTAAAAGTCAAGAAAAATCAGTTCGTTGCAACAACCTTAAGCCAGAGCTCGGCAAGCTTCTTTCTGAGATACTCGTTATCGTGGAAGATCTCATCCTTCTCGTAGGTTCTCGGAAGGTAAGCTTCGTTCTCGTAGTAATCCCCATCCGGAGCAATCATCTCCGCAAGCACCTGCTTGTTCGGAGAAGTGTAACCCACGGTCTCGGTACCGTCCAGGCACTGGTCGTAGTTCAGCATGAAGTTGATGAACTTGTTGGCAAGCTCCGGATTCTCGGCATTCTTCGGAATTACCATGGAATCATACCATACGTTCGTACCGGACATAGGGGTGTAATAACCCATGTTCGGGTTCTCACCGAGAATGTCAACGGCATCACCGGAATAAACAATAGCAAGGTCCTTACGGTTGGCTTTCATGTTGTCGATAACCTCATCCGTCACATAAATCGGATGGGTCGTCATGTTCATCTCAATCAGCCAGTCGTATGCTTCCTCAATCTCCTGCTCGTTCTCGGTATTGCAGGAATATCCGAGGGACTTTAAGGCAATCATAAAGCCGTCACGGGCGCTGTCGTACATATACACACGGTCCTTATACTTCGGGTTCTTGAAGATGGCAAAGCCCTCTGCCTCAAGGTCTGCATAATCCACGTTGTTCTTGTTGTAAACAATGCCGACCGTACCCCAGAAGTAAGGAACGGAATACTCGTTATTCGGGTCAAAGGAAAGGTTCTTTACCTGGTCTGCAAGATTCGCAAGGTTCGGAAGTGCGCTCTGATCAAGCTTCTGCAGATACTCTTCCTTTAAAAGACGCTCAATCGTGTAGTCGGACGGGATTAATACGTCGTATTTGTCGCCGGCCTGCAGCTTCGTATACATGGCCTCGTTGGAATCGAAGTTCTCAACGATAACCTCACAGTTGTACTCTTTCTCGAAATCGGAAATAACGTTCTCTCCGAGATACTCGCCCGGCAGGAACAGCTTCATCTTCTCCTTCTTCTTACCGCAGCCGGTCATCGCGCCAAGCATGAGCACAAAGCATACAATCAATACAATTCTTTTCTTCATTTCTATACCTCCAAATATGTATGAACAAAAGGCTTTCGCCCGGTTCTCATGATTATTCCGTCATCTCACGGAGTTTTGCCTCTTCCCGCTCTCTGCGCTTGGCTGCGATTGCCGAGAAGATGTTGTAAAGGATCAGGCCCGTCGTGATCAGAACGATAACAACCGTAGACAGGGCGTTGATGGACGGATTGGTACGCTTCCGCATCGTGTAAACGACGATTGAGATGTTGTTTACACCGTTACCGGTCGCGAAGTAGGAAATTACAAAGTCGTCAAATGACATCGTAAACGCAATCAGCGCACCCGAGATAATGCCCGGCATTACCTGCGGAATGATAACCTGCACAAGGGCGCGAATCGGCGTAGCTCCGAGGTCCATAGCGGCCTCCGCAAGGTTCGGGTCAAGGGAACGGAGCTTCGGCATGATGCTCAGTATCACATACGGAATACAGAACATGATATGCGCTAGAAGCAGTGTCACAAAGCCCTTCTCGATATGCAGCGCGCTGAAGAACATCAACAGACCGATGGCAGTAACGATATCGGGGTTCATCATCGGAAGCTGGTTGACCTGTTCTACGCAGCTCTTAAGAATCCGGTTGGATTTTGAAAGACCGATGGCCGTAAGCGTTCCGACAATCGTCGATACCACCGTCGCAATCAGGGCGATTACAACAGTATAAACGATACCGTTAATCATGGTCCGGTCGTTTGCCATTTTCGAAAACCAGCGCGTAGAAAAGCCCGCAAACTTCGTTAACGATTTGCTGTCGTTAAAGGAGAATATAATCGTATAAACGATTGGCGCGTAAAGGAATATCACGATCAAAACCATCAGGATGGTTCCGAAAATTCTCTTCTTCGGTTTCATGATTTCGCGGCCTCCCTTCTCTCCGTTACATCCACTTTCTTTGTGATGTACATGGAGAAGATAATGATAATGGCCATAATCATTGAAATGGCGCTTCCGAAGTTCCAGTCACCGGAATGTAAGAAGTACTGTTCGATGACGTTACCGACAAGCATGTACTGTCCGCCGCCGAGCATGTTCGGAATGCAGAAACTGGATACTGCCGGCAGGAATACAAGGGTGATGCCACTGATGATTCCCGGAAGGGAAAGGGGAAGCGTCACCCTAAGAAAACTCTGAAAACGGTTGGCACCGAGGTCGTTCGCCGCCTCAAGAAGGCTTCCGTCCATCTTCGTCAGGGATGTATAAATCTGCAGGATCATGAACGGAATAAAGTTATATACCATACCGAGAATAACGGCAAATTCGGTATGCATCATCTGAATCGGACCGATGCCAATCCACCCGAGTATTGTATTAATAATGCCGTCCGTCTCAAGGATACCGATCCATGCGTAAGTACGCACAAGAAGGTTAATCCAGGTCGGGAACGTGATAATCAAAACCCAGCGCATCTTGAAACGCTCACTGGATTTGGCGATATAATATGCCGGATAATACCCAAGAAGCAGACACACAACCGTTGTGATTGCCGCCACCTTAAGGGACCTAAGCAGCACCTTCAGAAACAGCCGGTCACTGAAGAACCGCACAAAGTTCTGAAAGGTAAATTTAGTTGTAACGACGTCATTTCCCTTGGTCGTAAATGCATACAGCACAATCAGCAGCATCGGCGCGACAATCAGCACGAGCGCCCATACGATGTAGGGATAGGTCATTCTTCGAAACTGTTTCATCGATTTATGCTCCCTCTCAGCCGATCTGTGACTTCTCCATGATGTGGAGATCCTCAGGGTCAAATGTCAAACCTACAACCGATCCGACCTCGGTTTCCTTGGTCGTATCCACGCGGTACTCGTAACCGCGCGTCTTAAAGGTTACGGCGTAGGTACCGGGCGTAATCGTTGCCGGGTCAAAGTCATATTCGACGTCGACAATCTCAACCGGATTGCCGTCCTCGAGGTCAAATGCCTGAGCGTTCGCCCAAATCTTCAGGTCGGTATCGAGCGCAACGCTCTCCTGCAGCTCATCCGCCTTCTTGAAGAAGTTAACTGCGTAGATCTCCTCTCCGTGCTCTTCCGCCACGAAGCGGTTCGGCTCCTGCACGATCATATCGCAGGAAACCTTCGTTCCGGCTGCGGTATGGAAGGTTACCGGATAGCGTCCGTTCGCGCGGTTCAGCTCATAATCAATCGATGTAATGGAAATACGCTCATCGCTTTGCGGATCCCATGCCTGCGCGTCCGCGCGGTCGATGATAAAGGCGTCTGCGGTATGCGGATTCGCGATCATCTGCTCGATGTCGTCCGCATCCAGATAGAAATCGTTGGCGCTCATCATTTCGCCTGCGGCTTCATTGACAACCGGCTTATCCTCGGATACAACCATCTCTACTGTGATGCTTGTGCCGGCCTTCGTCTCAACGACGGTCTCATAATGCACGCCCTTGAAAAGCGTCGAACGTACAGTGCCGCGAAGCTTGCCCTGCTTCACCGGAACGATATCGAGGTCTTCGGGGCGGATGACAACGTCAACCTTCTCATTTGTCGCAAAGCCTGCATCCACGCACTCAAACTGGCGGTCTTCGAACATAACCAGGTGGTCTTTGATCATAACGCCGTCAACGATATTGCTCTCGCCGATGAAATTCGCCACATAGCGGTTCACGGGCTCGTTATAGATATCGGTCGGGGAACCGATCTGCTGAATGTTACCGTCCTTCATGATAACAATCTTGTCGGACATCGTAAGCGCTTCCTCCTGGTCGTGCGTTACGAAGATAAATGTGATACCGACCTCTTTCTGAATCTTCTTCAGCTCGCGCTGCATCTCCTTACGGAGCTTCGCGTCAAGAGCGCCGAGAGGCTCGTCGAGAAGGAGCACCTTCGGCTCGTTTACAAGCGCTCTTGCGATGGCAACACGCTGCTGCTGTCCGCCGGACATCTCATGCACGGAACGCTTTCCGAAATCGCCGAGACCGACGAGCTTAAGCATACGGGTAACCTTCTGATAGATAATATCCTTCGGCTCCTTTTTAATCTTTAAGCCGAATGCGACGTTATCGAATACATTCATATGCGGGAACAGCGCGTACTTCTGGAATACCGTGTTGAGGTCTCTCTTATACGGAGGAAGGTTTGCGATGTTCTGTCCGTCGAAGATGACTTCACCTTCGTCGGGCTCCAAAAAGCCGCCGAGTATGCGAAGAAGCGTCGTCTTACCGCAACCGGAAGGACCGAGCAGGGTAACGAACTCGTTCTCGTAGATGTCAAGGTTGATGCCCTTTAAAACAAGCTGGCCGTCAAATTTCTTTACGATGTTCTTGAATGAAATCAGAACCTTGGGCATAACAGCCTCATTCTTTGTTTTCAGGTTGTCACTCATTGCTGTTCCTCCGTTTATCAGAATATCGGCGGTGTGGAAATCCACAGTACCTTTGCCGTCTTGGTTGCTTTATTGGATATCGAATGGTCTTCTCTTCCTTTCAGGTAGAAGGTCTCGCCTTTTCGGACTGCGCTTACCTTCCCTCCGATGTCGAGGGTGATCATTCCGTCGAGCACATAGCCGAACTCCTCGCCGTTATGCGGATTTACGACGAACGAACTGCTCTTCGGCGGAATCTCGATAAGAATCGGCTCCATCTCGTTCTTCTGGGAATTCGGAACGATCCAGTTGACAATGTAATCGTCCTTCTCATCCACGAAGAAGTCGTTCTTGTGAAATACGATTTTCTCCTGCTCTTCGTCTCCGAAGAACTCGCCGAGGGTGCTTCCGAGCGCCTCGAGAATGTCATTCAGCGTGACAATGGACGGCGAGGTCAGGTTTCGTTCCACCTGGGAAAGAAAGCCCTTTGTAAGCTCACAGCGGCTTGCCAGTTCTTCAAGCGTCAGGTTCTGGCGTACCCGCATCTGTTTTAATTTATGTCCGATTTCCATTTCCGTTCCCTTCCGTTTACGAATACTAAACAAAAAATGTGCAAATAGTAAACCAAACGAATACTATTATACACATTTTATTGCGAATATCAATATAAAAATGTCAAAATATCAAACTTTTTGTTTAGTAATGTCAAACAACCCGAAAACGCCCTGTTTCGGGGCCTGTTTTTGCGGAAAATGACAACGTTCACGCCGTCACAACGTTCCGCTTCTCTCCGTTCATCCACGCCTTAATATTCTCGAGCACTTCGTCCGCGCAGCGTTGTCTTGCTTCGGTCGTTGCCCAGCCGATATGCGGCGTAATCACGAGTCTTGTGGAATCCTGTACGGCATACAGGGGATTGTCCGGAAGCATCGGTTCTACGGACAGAACGTCAAGTCCGGCTCCGCCGATGGTACCAGCAAGCAATGCCTCTGCAAGGTCAACTTCCCTGATAATCGGACCGCGTCCTAAATTCAGAAGGATTGCGTCCTTCTTCATAAGGGAAAGTTCGCGTTTCGTGATCATTTCCTTCGTTGCGCTGTTAAGAGGCGCATGAATGGAAACCACATCCGAGCGGTTCAGAAGTTCTTCAATAGACACACGCTCATAGGTTTCGCTGTCGTGCTTTCCGCTTGTGCTGTAATAGATGACGTTACAGCCGAAAGCCTTTGCAACCTCAGCAACGCGCGTTCCGATGGTTCCGAGTCCGATGATTCCCCAGGTTTTCCCGGCGAGTTCATGGAACCGCACCGTAAAATGGCTGAACACGTCGTTTTTGATATACTCGCCGGATTTGACGAATTCATCATAATATGCAAGCTTTTCGTAAACATAGAAAAAGAGCGCAAAGGTATGCTGAACGACGCTTTCCGTGGAGTAGCCCTTCACATTTGCCACGGTGATACCTCTACGGTTCGTGTACTCGAAATCCACGTTGTTCGTTCCGGTTGCAGTAAGGCATATAAGCTTCAGGTTCGTTGCGTCCTTAAGAAGTTCTTCGTTCAGCGGAATCTTGTTCACGACGATGATGTCCGCGTCCTTGATCCGTTTCGCATTCTCAAGGGGTTCTGTAAGGGGATAGATCGTGACGTCACCGAGCTTTGAAAATGCCTCCAAAGAGACATCCGTCCCGAGTGTATTGGCTTCCATAAAAACAATTTTCATATATGTCCTCTCATTTGCCGTATTTTCTTCCATTAAATAAACGCAAATTCATTATAAGGTATCCTCTTTCGCGCTGTCAATCGACAATCCGGCAAGCAAGGCTTGAATTTACTCTTCCCCGGAATTATAATAGATAAGAGCGTCGGGAATGATTCCGGCGTGTGTTAGGAGGTTATTATGAAACTCATTGAAAGCTTTAAAGTTGATCATACCCGTCTTCTGCCGGGTATTTATGTGTCGCGGAAGGACGACGTTAACGGCAACGTCGTTACTACCTTTGATATCCGTGTATGCCGTCCAAATTTCGAGCCCGCTATGAACACCGCGGAAATTCACGCAATTGAGCATCTCGGCGCCACCTTCGTCCGCAATGACCCCGAGTGGAAATCCAAGGTCATCTACTTCGGACCCATGGGATGCCGCACCGGCTTCTATCTGATTCTTACCGGCGATCTGAAGTCCACGGACATCTACGATCTCATTAAGAACATGTTCACCTTCATCCGCAACTACGATTCCGATATCCCGGGCGCTACGCCGGACTGCTGCGGCAACTACCTCGACTTCAACCTGCCGATGGCAAGTTACTACGCCGAGAAGTTCACGAATGAAGTACTGAACAATTTCACCCCGGATCATTACACCTATCCGGCATAACCCGTATAACCGTCAAGGGCTGTCGCATCAAGCGGCAGCCCTTGTTTTATATTGGCTCGGTTGACAGGCATGCCCACAATAGCAAAACTAAAAAGGCTGCCGCTTGGTGCGACAGCCCATAGATCAATTACTGTTTTACAACGATATTAAAGATTTTGCCCTTGACATAAATCTTCTTCACAACGGTGAAGCCGTCGATGAAGCGGTTGGCGTCGGATTCGAGAATCTTTGCCCAGACTGCGTCCTCGTCCTCTTCCATCGTCACGTTAACCTTTGCGCGAACCTTGCCGTTTACCTGTACGGCGATTTCAATCGTATCTTCCTTGGTCTTTGCCTCGTCATATACGGGCCATGCCTCGTAGGCGATGGTACCTTCGTGTCCGAGGATGCTCCACATTTCCTCGCAGATGTGCGGGCAGATACAGCTGAGCATCTTAACAAAGCCCTCTGCATATTCCTTCGGGCAGCTGCCGGTCTTGTAGCAGGCGTTCACGAAGATCATCATCTGGCTGATTGCGGTATTGAAGGCAATCTTTTCGAAGTCGTTCGTAACCTTCTTGACGGTCTGATGGTAAACCTTCTCAAGATCTTTCGCTGCATCGTTTTTGATATTTGCGGGCTCGGTGAAGAACGTCCAAACACGGTTCAGGAACTTCTTTGCTCCCTCTACGCCTGTGTTGCTCCACGGCTTGCTGACCTCGAGCGGTCCCATGAACATCAGATACAGGCGAAGCGTATCAGCGCCGTAATCCCTTACGATATCGCTCGGATTTACTACATATTCCGGATAACGCTTACCCATCTTAATGCCGTTCGAGCCGAGGATCATGCCCTGGTGGATCAGCTTCTTAAACGGCTCCTTGGTCGGAGCAATGCCCTTATCATACAGGAAACGGTTCCAGATACGGCTGTACATCAGATGTCCTACCGCATGCTCCGGTCCGCCGATATACAAATCAACCGGCATCCAGTGCTTTAAAAGCTCGGGATCCGCAAGCTGCTTATCGTTGTGCGGATCGATATAACGAAGGAAATACCAGGAAGAACCTGCGGAACCGGGCATCGTCGAAGTCTCACGCGTACCCTTGATGCCGTTATGGTCGTATTTCTTCCATTCCGTCGCATTTTCAAGAGGAGCCTTTCCGTTATGGCCCTTGTAATCATCAAGCTCAGGCAGAACAAGCGGCAGCTCGTCATCATCCAGAACATGAATCTTTCCGTCCTCGGTATGAACTACCGGTACGGGCTCGCCCCAGTAACGCTGACGCGCAAAGATCCACTCTCTAAAATGATAGTTGACGGTGCGCTTTGCAACACCCATCTTCTCAAGTTTCACGGTGATGGCTTCTTTTGCTTCCTCAACGGTAAGTCCGGTGAACTCCTCGGAATTGATCAGGCGGTATCCTTTGCCGAGATAATCGCCCTTTTCGAATGCCTGTCCGCTCACGTCGACATGACCGAGCTTTTCGTCACCGTCGATTACCTGAAGCATATCGATATTGTGCGCAATTGCGTACTCAAAGTCTCTCTGGTCATGGGAAGGAACCGCCATAACGGCACCGGTTCCGTAATTGGCAAGTACGAAATCACCGATGAACATGCGTACTTCGCGGCCGTTCACGGGGTTGATACACGTAACGCCCTTTAATTCGCAGCCGGACTTCGTCTTGTTGAGTTCGGTACGGTCCATGTCGTTCTTCTTAAGCGTCTCAGCGATATACGCTTCCACCTCTTCGCGGTTCTGCACGCGGTCAAGAAGCGATTTCGTAATATCTCCGTCGGGTGCAAGCACCATAAAGGTAATACCGTAAATCGTCTCGATACAGGTCGTAAAAATGCTGAACTCCCCGCCGCCGAC
>DBWJ01000027.1 GCA_002308955.1 Lachnoclostridium sp. UBA1241
GACCGGATGCTGCTTTCCTGAGCACTCCGTGTCATTTTGAACAGAGTAAGGAATCCTTGCCTGCCGTCAGCCGGCAGGTATTTCTTTTGCCCCCGTTCCCTTATCCCGGCTGTATACCTTCTTCAGCAGCACCGGCGTGATCACTGAGGATACCAGGATCAGCAGGATCACCGCGGTAAAGAAATCCGCTGTCAGCAGACCGACGGTCAGCCCCTTCTGGGCCGTGATCAGGGCAACCTCGCCGCGGGTCATCATGCCGCAGCCGATCTTCAGCGATTCGGACAGCTTGAAGCGGCAGAGCCTTGCGATGAGGCCGCAGCCGATAATTTTCGTAATCATGCCGACGATAACGAACAGAGCAGAGAATCCGAGCACCGGGATAATCTCGGACACGGAAATGTCGGTCTTGATACCGATACTTGCGAAGAACACGGGTCCGAAAAGCATATAGGAGTTGATGTCCATCTTACGGGCAATGTATTTCGAATCACGGACGTTGCAGAGGATGATGCCTGCGGCAAATGCGCCGGTGATATCGGCAATTCCGAAGAACCGCTCGGCGCAGTAAGACATCACAAGGCAGATTGCCAGTCCCGCGATCGGAATACGGCGTGTGTGGGCGTGGCGGGCATCGTACCATTTGAAGACACGGTACACGATGTAGCCGAACAGGACCACCCAGGCGAAGAACAGAAGCGTGTGCCATACCGTTGTGAGGGGCGAGATGGAGCTGTCCTTGAAACCGAGGACAAATGTGAGGACTACGATACCGATGACGTCATCGATGATGGCGGCACTCAGAATCGTCGTTCCGACCTTACCCTGCAGGTAACCCATCTCCTTTAACGATTCAACGGTGATGCCGACGCTTGTGGCGGTCAGGATGCAGCCGATCAGAATCGCATGCGAAAAGAGCGGATCGTGGAATCCGACCCCGTAATAAGCCATATACAAAAACGTGCCGCCGGCCATCGGAACGGCAACGCCGAAACAGGCGATCAAAGTGGCGACGGGACCGGATTCCGCAAGCTTTTTAAGGTCGGTCTCAAGACCGGCTTCGAACATCAAAAGAACGACACCGATTTCCGCCATGGTGGAAAGAAAATCGCTGCCGCTTACAATGTTAAGAACGGACGGTCCGATAATCAGGCCGGCAATGATCTCCCCGACGACCTGGGGAGCGTGCAGTTTACGCGCAATCATACCGAATAGTTTTGCCGAAGCGATGATGATTGCCAAATTCAGAAACACGATGTTTCCCTTGTCCATGAGATATGCCTCCGTACGCGCGCGCATTTATGCGCTTACCAAAGATTCTATTGCTTTTAGTAGGAATAATCAATGGACAAAAGTCCTATTTTTATTGCATTTTCCGCTGGCGTATTGAGCGAAATGCAAAAAAAACGCACTCGGTTGACGGAGAAAGCGGATTGTGGTATATTATAGGAGTCGGATTGGGGATTTTTGAAAGACGAATGCGGCGTGCGCGTACGCGCCAATGAAGGGGAAGCGGTATGATTATCGGATTGATTGCGGATGACACGAGGAAGACGCTCATGCAGAACCTCTGCATCGCATACAAGGGGATTTTAGGGAAACATGAGCTTTATTCCACCGGCGTGACCGGAAGAATGATTGAAGAGGCGACGAATCTGCATGTCCATAAGTTCCTTGCGGGAAGCCTGGGCGGAGAGCAGCAGCTTGCCATGATGATCGAGCAGAATCAGATCGATATGGTAATCTTCCTTCGAAACGCCGATAAGTCGTTAAGCTATGATGTCCAGTTCAACTACGTAATTCCGCTCTGTGACGAGTACAGCATTCCGCTCGCGACGAACATCGCGACGGCCGAGATGCTGATTAAGGCAATGAATAACGGAGACCTGGAGTGGAGAAATCTGTACCGGTGACATTTGCCGGACGGGAATATAACAGGAACGCGGAAAGCGGCACGGTGTGTGCCGCTTTTTTTATTCTTCGGCAAATGCAAAAAGTGCTTGCCTTTCGGGGCTTTCTGTTGTATGATATCCACATTATCGGCATTGCATAATTGTATACAATCCCTGAAATGAAAGAAAAAGGGCAACATAGAGAGGGGGTCATTCCCATGGCCAACATGATGGAACTTAATGAAAACCTGGAAAAAGACTTTGAATTCCTGCTGAACGAGTGCATGAAATCCGGTGTCATCGACCAGAACTTATATGTGGAGTACGATGTTAAGAGAGGCCTTCGTGACAGTAACGGCGCAGGCGTTCTGACCGGTCTTACCGAGATCAGTGACGTTACCGGTACGAAGATGGTAGCAGGCAAGAAGGTTCCCGCAGAGGGCAAGCTTTACTATCAGGGCTATGATGTTCAGGAAATGGTGAAGGGGCTTCAGAACCGCCGCTACGCCTTCGAGGAGACGACGTACCTCCTTCTGTTCGGCGAGCTTCCGAGCGAGACGCAGCTTAAGAGTTTTGTCGAGCTGATCACGTCCTTCCAGACGCTTTCGAACAAGTTTATCCGTGACGTCATCATGAAGGCTGCCGGGCCGAGCATCATGAACGGTCTGCAGAAGGCCGTGCTGACGCTTTATTCCTATGACGACGAGGCGGACGACATCTCCGTTTCGAACGTTTTGAAGCAGTCCATGAACCTGATCGCGAAGCTTCCGCTGATCTCGATTTACGCATACTGGTCCTACCTGCACTTTAAGCAGGATGAGAGCCTGATCATAAGAAACCCCAACCCGGAATACTCGACCGCTGAGAACATCTTAACAATGCTCCGGGCGGACGGACGTTTCACCGAGCTGGAGGCGCGGGTGCTTGATATCTGTCTTGTGCTCCATGCCGAGCACGGCGGCGGTAACAATTCCACCTTTACGACGCATGTTGTTACGTCCGCGGGAACCGATACCTATTCCGCGATGGCGGCGGCGATCGCCTCACTGAAGGGCTTCCGTCACGGCGGAGCGAACATCAAGGCACGCAAGATGTTTGAAGACCTTGAGGCCAATGTGAAGGACTGGAAGAACGAAGACCAGATCCGTGACTATATCAAGAAGTTGGTTAACAAAGAAGCCTTTGACCGCACCGGTCTCGTATACGGTATCGGTCATGCCATTTACACGCTTTCCGATCCCCGTCAGGTCATCCTGAAGGACTACGCAAGAAAGCTTGCGGAAGCCAAGGGCAGAAGCGATGAGATGGAGCTTTACGAAACCGTTGAGCGGATTGCGAAGGAAGTCATTGCGGAGAACCGTCATCTCTTTAAACCGATCTGCGCAAATGTTGACTTCTACAGCGGTTTTGTGTATGATATGCTTGGAATCCCGGAAGAACTCTTCACGCCGATTTTCGCGATCTCGCGTATCAGCGGCTGGTCCGCGCACCGGCTTGAGGAAATCATTAACAACGGGAAGATTATCCGTCCCGCTTACAAGTATGTGGGAACGCATAAGGAATACTATTATATGCCCGAGCGCGACTGGGATTAACGGGGCTCTCGGAAAAGGAGGACGACATGGCATTTTTCGGACCGCATAACGCGGAAATCAATCAGGTAAACGCACAGATTAAGGCGGAGAACGGAAAGATCTCCGGCTATCAGTATACCCTCGGCGTAACGCTTCTTCGTAAGCTGGATGAGGGCGTTGAATTTGACGAAGAGATCATGGGCATCTACGAGCAGATCAAGGCCTCGAGAGCCGCTATCGAAGCCGGCAACGCAGAGCTTGCGAGAATTCAGCAGGTAATTGCCGACGAGGAAGCAGCGAAGCAGGCCGAGAAGGAGCGTAAGGCAGCTGAGGCTGCTACCCTTCGTGCCGCAAGAGCCGCTGAGCTTGCCGCGAAGGCGAACAGCTTCTTCGGTAAGAGCTCCGCGCCCGCAGGCAAGGTTTGTCCGAACTGCGGCAACCCCGTAGGCGCCGACATGATGTTCTGTAACAAGTGCGGAACGAAGCTTGAGGCTCCGGCTCCCGCACCGGCACCCGAAGCACCTGTAGGCAAGGTTTGCCCGAACTGCGGCAACCCCGTTGCGGACGATATGATGTTCTGCAACAAGTGCGGCACCAAACTCGGTTAACCTGCATAAAAAATCGCTTCAAACACCCCGAAAGTTTTTCATTTTCGGGGTGTTATTTTTTTGCTATATGTGGTATGATTAACTATGTATGGGGTTTCGGAGACGAATCCGCAGTTTTTTGCGAATCGACAGGTGCGGAAGGTCCGCATGTGCCGGTGTATTTAGGAGGGAAAATGGAGACCCGTGTTGTCCGGATGGACCGGGATAACCTTAGAAAAGAACAGTTCGAAGAAGCCGTGGCGCTTCTTAGAAGAGGCGAGCTTGTGGCATTTCCCACGGAGACCGTTTACGGACTCGGCGGGAACGCGCTTGACCCGGCGGCTTCCGCTAAGATCTATGCCGCGAAGGGAAGACCTTCGGACAATCCGCTGATTGTCCACATCTGCGACACGGACGCGCTTTCCGAACTCGCGCAGGACATTCCCGACGGAGCATGGGAGCTTGCGAAACGGTTCTGGCCGGGACCGATGACGATGATCCTTAAAAAGAAGGATATTGTCCCGAAGGAGACAACCGGCGGACTTTCAACCGTTGCCATCCGCATGCCGAGCGATCCGATTGCCGCCATGCTGATCCGCGAGAGCGGGCTTTACATCGCGGCGCCGAGCGCCAACGCTTCGGGAAGACCGAGCACGACGCGGGCGGAGCATGTTTACGAAGATTTGAACGGAAGGATTCCGATGATTCTTGACGGCGGAGCCGTACAGATCGGACTTGAGTCCACGATCATCGATCTGACCGGAGAGAGGCCGCTTATATTACGGCCCGGATATATCACCTTGGAGGATGTACGGAAAGTGCTTCCGAATGCGGCGTATGACCCTGCCGTCCTTAGGCGGAAGGCCGACGACACGATTGTCGCGAAGGCCCCCGGAATGAAGTACCGCCATTACGCGCCGAAGGGCCAGCTGACCGTTTTCGAGGGAAGTCTTGAGAATGTCACGAAGGCGGTTCGAAAGAACGCCGCCGAGAAGAAGGCAGAGGGCTTCCGGGTTGCGATACTTGCCTCCGAGGAAACGAAGGACGCATACAAAGGCTACACGGTCTGCTCGGTCGGTGACCGGGAGGACGAAGCAGGAATTGCCGCAAGGCTTTTCGATACTCTTCGGGAGTTCGACCATATGGGAGCCGATTACATATTCGGCGAATGCTTCCCCACCGAGGGCGTGGGGCAGGCGGTTATGAACCGGTTAATGAAAGCTGCGGGATATCATATCGAACAAGTATAAAGCGGAAAGGGGTGTTTCATTTGATAGCACTGGGTTGTGATCACGGCGGATACGCTCTGATGCAGGAAGTGAAAGAGCACTTGAAAGGACAGGGAATCAAGTTCAAGGATTTCGGAACCGATTCTCCCGTACCTACGGATTATCCGATTTACGCGAAGAAGGTTGCAAAGGCGGTAGCATCCGGCCGTTGCGAGAAGGGCATTCTGATCTGCGGTACCGGAATCGGAATTTCGATTACCGCCAACAAGATTAAGGGAATCCGCTGCGCGCTGTGCCATGACGTGTTCAGCGCCGAAGCAACGAGACTCCATAACGACGCCAACGTGCTTGCCATGGGCGGCCGGGTTGTCGGACCGGGACTCGCGCTGAAGATTGTAGATACGTTTCTGGCTACGCCGTTCTCCGGCGAGGAGCGCCACGTAAAGCGCATCAGCCAGATAGAAGATTAATCGAAAAGGAACGCTATGAAACCAAAAGGCATAAAATCGGACGGAACCGTTTCCACCGTGGTGCTGATCACGCAGATCGGCATCGGAATGATGACGCCGATTGCGCTTTGCGCCGTACTCGGTTATTTCGTCGCGAAGTGGACCGGATGGGATGCCTGGGTGTTCATCGTGTTCATGTTCCTCGGAATCGTCGTCGGATACCGGAACGTCTGGGTAATGGTACGGAAGTACACCCGTGACGAGAAGCCGGAGGAGCCGGTCACTCCGCACATCAGTGAGGCGGAAGCCGAATTCCGGCGGTGGAAAGAGGAAAAGAAAGCCGAAAGCGGGGATAAGTCATGAGCAGAAGATACCCCGGACTCGGCGGCATGATGAAGGAGATGTTTAAGGACAATCCGGAGGAATACCGGAAGCCCGAAGACATCGACGCGGAGATCGCTTCCGAAGAGGCGGCACTTGCGGATGAGGAGGATCCCGACAAGGTCGTGGATGTGATTCCCGTCGGAAGCGAACGCGAGAAGGAAGAACTCCTGAACGCGGAAGAGACGCTTCGCGACCTCAGGTTCGGAATCGTCGTACTGTCGGCCGTATTCCTTCCGATCATGTTTTTGGTAGACCCGCACTGGCGGTTCGCGGCCGGCATCGCGATAGGATGCGTGCTGGCGCTGTTTCTCATACAGAAGATTTATCAAAGCGTTTCGGTTGCGGTCATGTTGGACCCGGCCGGAGCGTCAAGGTACGCACGTAAGCAGGTACTGATCCGTTATTTCATCACATTTGCCGTACTTGCGGCAACGATGTATTTCGGCGGACTCGGGATGGGCGCGGGAACAATCCTCGCCGCCTTTACGATTAAACCCGCAGCGTACTTTCAGCCGTGGTTTCGTAAACTTCGGAGGCGCTTCTTCGGCGTCCGGGTGTGACACGGTGAATTCTTGGGAAAGGAGAGTTGAAAATGCAGAACGATTTGGATCTTGGCATAAACGGATATGCGCATTTTGAGCTGTTCGGCAAGACATTCTGGCTGACCAATACGCATATTTCGATCATTATCGTCGTTGCCGTGATCACGGCGCTTGCAATCTGGGCCAACCGGATCATCAAAAAAGCGGATCCCGCTAAGAAGCCCGGCAAGGCGTTAAATGTGATTGAGCTCGTTGTCGACGCGATTGACGGCATTACCAAATCGAATATGGGCGAGAAGCATTTTCAGGGCTTCTGCAATTATATCGGAGCGTTGATGATTTTCCTGGTGTTCTCGAACACCGTCGGAATCTTCGGACTGCGGCCGCCGACAGCCGATTACGGCATTACGTTCGGCCTCGCGATCATCACTTTCTTCCTGATTCACATCAACGGCTTCCGTTACCAGAAGATGAAGCATCTGACCGATCTGTTCGACCCTTGGCCGCTTACGCCGATCAACGTTATCGGTGAGTTCGCGACGCCGGTGTCGATGTCGCTTCGTCTGTTCGGTAATATTTTGAGCGGTACCATTATTATGGCTTTGATATACGGCTTGTTGCCGAAAGCGCTCCTGCTGTTCTGGCCGGGCGTACTGCACATCTATTTCGATCTGTTCTCCGGCGCCATTCAGGCATTCGTATTCAGTATGCTGACTATGGTATTTATCGCCAAGAACTTTGATGAGTGATGTTTGAAAAACGAAATATCTTTTAGGAGGATATCAAAATGGGAGAGTTTAACAAGTTTTTCGTGGAAGGTCTTGCATGCCTCGGTGCCGGCATCGGTATGATCGCAGGTATGGGCCCCGGTATCGGTCAGGGTTATGCAGCCGGTCAGGGCTGTGCTGCTGTAGGACGTAACCCCGGTGCGAGAGGTTCCGTTATGACCACCATGCTTCTCGGTCAGGCAGTTGCCGAGACAACCGGTCTTTATTCCCTGGTTGTTGCCATTATCCTGATCTTCGCGAATCCCTACACGAAGTAATAAAGGGAGTTCAGTAACGGAGGAATAACTGTGAGCAATTTGTTGTCCGCCGGACTTCTGTTTCTGGAGCAATCCGCAGAAGAACCGGAGATGAAAGACAAAATATTCGCCCTTGACTGGCAGCTTATCTTCGATGCCGTCATTGTGGCATGCGCCGTATTCTTTCTGTTCTTCCTTCTTTCCTACCTTGTGTTTAACCCCGCAAGGGATCTGATGCGCAAGCGCCGTGAGACCATTGCGCAGAACATCGCCGATGCGGAGAAGGAGAAAGAGGACGCCCTTCAGTTTAAGAAGGAGTACGATGCCCGCCTGAAGAACGTAGACCGCGAAGCGGATGCGATACTGGCAGACACGAAGCGGAGAGCGAAGGAACAGGAAGCTACGATCATTGCAGAAGCCCGCGAGGAGTCTGCACGGATTCTTGCGCATACCAAGACCGAGGTCGAGCTCGAGAAGAGCAAGGCAAGGGACGAGATCAAGCAGGAGATCATTACGGTTGCGGGAGCAATGGCAGGCCGTTTTCTTTCCGAGAAAATGGATGCCGCCAAGCAGGCGGAACTGGTTGACGACGTGATAAAGGAAATGGGTGAGGCGACATGGCAGCAGGAGTAGTTTCCAGTACATACGGACATGCGCTGTTTGAGCTCGCCGTTGAGGAGAACAGGATTGACGAGCTTCTTATTGAAGCGGAGATCGTGAAGGAAGTTCTTTCCGAGAACCCGGATTATCAGAAGCTTCTCGAGCACCCGCGGATTGACCGCGAGGAGAAGATCATTCTTTTGGAGTCCTGTTTCCGCGGACGTGTCAGTGACGATATGACCGGGCTTCTGTGCGTAATGGTACGGAACGACCGGCAGAAGGAGATTATCTCCTCGCTTACGGAGTTCGCCGACGAAGTACGCGAATACCGCGGCATCGGCGTATGTCATGTTGTTTCCGCGCTTCTTCTTACGGATGACCAGAAGGAACGTCTCACCGAAAGACTGATTGAGACGACCCGCTACAATTCGTTTGAGATGCACTACGAAACCGACCCGTCCCTGATCGGCGGACTGACCGTCCGGATCGGAGACCGCGTTATTGACATGAGCATCCGCAGCAAATTGAATGATTTGACGAAAACGCTTCGGCAGGTATCTGTTGAAGCGCAGTAAGTTTGGTGGAAGGTAGGTAAAGGATTGTGAATTTGAAACCGCAGGAAATCAGTTCCGTAATTCGCGAACAGATTAAACGGTACAGCGCTGTCTTAACCGTATCGGATGTCGGAACCGTAATCCAGGTTGCCGACGGAATCGCGCGCGTGTACGGACTGGAAAATGCCATGCAGGGCGAACTTCTCGAATTTCCCGGTGACGTATACGGCATGGTCATGAACCTGGAGCAGGACAACGTCGGCGCCGTTCTTCTCGGAGATTCCTCCGCGATCCGCGAGGGTGACACCGTAAAGACGACAGGCCGCGTGGTTGAGGTTCCGGTAGGTGACTGCATGCTCGGACGTGTCGTGAACGCGCTCGGCCAGCCGATTGACGGCAAGGGACCGATTCACGCAACCGCATACCGTCAGGTGGAGCGTGTTGCGAGCGGCGTAATCAGCCGTAAGAGCGTTGATACCCCGTTGCAGACCGGTATTAAGGCGATCGATTCCATGGTACCGATCGGACGCGGACAGCGTGAGCTGATCATCGGAGACCGTCAGACCGGTAAGACCGCAATTGCCATCGATACGATCATCAACCAGAAGGGGCAGAACGTAAACTGCATCTATGTGGCAATCGGACAGAAGGCATCGACCGTAGCCGGTATTGTTAAAACCCTGAATGAATACGGCGCCATGGCGTACACGACCGTTGTTTCAGCAGCGGCGAGCGAACTGGCTCCGTTACAGTATATTGCACCGTACGCGGGCTGCGCGATGGGTGAAGAGTGGATGGAGCAGGGCAAGGATGTCCTGATCATCTATGATGACCTCAGTAAGCACGCAACCGCTTACCGTACACTGTCCCTGCTTCTTAAGAGACCTCCGGGGCGTGAGGCTTATCCCGGTGACGTTTTCTATCTGCACAGCCGTCTTCTCGAGCGTGCGGCGAAGCTTTCGGACAAGCTGGGCGGCGGTTCCCTGACCGCGCTTCCGATCATCGAAACCCAGGCGGGTGACGTTTCCGCGTACATTCCGACCAACGTTATTTCGATTACCGACGGTCAGATTTATCTCGAAACCGAGATGTTCAACTCCGGTTTCCGTCCCGCCGTTAACGCCGGCCTTTCGGTATCCCGTGTAGGCGGCGCGGCACAGATCAAGGCCATGAAGAAGATTGCCGGCCCGATCCGTATCGAGCTTGCGCAGTACCGTGAGCTGGCGGCATTCTCCCAGTTCGGTTCGGACCTCGATGCCGACACGAAGGAGAAGCTTGCGCAGGGCGAGCGCATCAAGGAAATCCTGAAGCAGCCGCAGTACCGGCCCATGAAGGTTTCCGAGCAGGTTATCATCATTTATGCGGCAACGAAGAAGTATCTTCTTGACATTCCGGTGAACCGCATTCTCGAATTCGAGACGGCGCTTCTTAACATGATTTCTTCGAAGTATGCCGAGATTGAGAAGTCCATCCGCGAGAAGAAGGAGATCACTCCCGAGACGGAAGAGCTTCTTGTAAAAGCAATCAAACAGTGCAAGGAAGAGTTTCTGAACAGCTGATTTGCAGATTGGAGATATAACACACTATGCCCTCAATGAGAGACATAAAAAGGCGTAAGGGCAGTATCCAGAGCACCGGCCAGATTACGAAGGCCATGAAGCTGGTTTCCACGGTCAAGCTGCAGAAGGCCAAGGGCAGGGCGGAAGAGGCCAAGCCGTACTTCACGCGTCTTTATGAGACGATAGCGGCTGTCTTCGCCAAATCCGACCCCGAAGTCAAGAGGCGCTACACCGTAAGACAGGAAGGCGGCAGGAAGGCGTTCATCGTGATCAGTTCCAACCGCGGACTCGCGGGAGGCTACAACGCGAATGTCGCGAAGATGGTGACCGGTTCCGGAGTTCCGAAGGAAGACGCATTGGTGTATTCCGTCGGCCGGAAGGCGAGAGAACTGCTGGAACGGAAAGGCTACCGGATCGTAAAGGACTATTCCGAGGTCATCAACAGCCCGCTTTACAGCGACGCTTCGGACATCAGCCGTGACGTAATGGAAGCGTTCGAAAAAGGCGAAGTCAATGAAATCTATATTGTCTTTACCATTTTCCGCAATTCCGTAAGTCAGGTGCCGACGCTTCTTCGGCTGCTTCCGACCGAGGACCCGGGCGTTATGGATGACGGGGGAGCTTTGATGAACTTCGAGCCCGAACCGGACGAAGCGCTTAAAGAGATTATCCCGAAGTATGTGAGCGGAGAAATCTACGGCGCGTTCATCGAATCGCTCGCCAGTGAGAACGGCGCGCGTATGCAGGCAATGGATAACGCCACGAACAACGCCGAGGATATGATTGCCGACCTGACGATCCAGTACAACCGTGCGCGTCAGGGTTCCATTACGCAGGAAATTACGGAGATTATCTCCGGTGCCAATGCGCTTAACGATTAAAAGCAGTGGAGGATACTGATTTGGCTACCAATACAGGTAAAATCACACAGATCATCAGTGCCGTACTCGACATCAAATTCGATGACGGAAACCTTCCCGAGATTTACGACGCGATTAAGATCCGCCGCAAGAACGGAGAGGAACTGATTGTAGAAGTTGCCCAGCATCTGGGCGACGATACCGTACGCTGTATCGCCATGGGACCGACCGACGGTCTGGTGCGCGGTATGGAGGCGGAGGCGACCGGTCATCCGATCATGGTACCTGTCGGCGAGAATACGCTCGGACGTCTGTTCAACGTACTCGGACAGCCCATTGACGAGAAGCCGGCTCCCGAGGATGTTGAGTACTATCCGATTCACAGAAAGGCGCCTTCCTTCGAGGAGCAGTCCACCGAGACCGAGATTCTCGAGACCGGTATCAAGGTCGTTGACCTGCTCTGCCCTTATCAGAAGGGTGGNNAAGATCGGTCTGTTCGGCGGTGCCGGCGTAGGTAAGACCGTTCTTATTCAGGAACTGATTACGAACATCGCCACCGAGCACGGCGGCTACTCCGTATTCACCGGCGTAGGCGAGCGTACCCGTGAAGGTAACGACCTGTACTACGAGATGATCGAGTCCGGCGTTATCAATAAAACGACAATGATCTTCGGACAGATGAACGAGCCCCCGGGGGCACGTATGAGAGTCGGTCTTTCCGGCCTTACGATGGCGGAATACTTCCGTGACAAGGGCGGCAAGGATGTACTTCTGTTCATCGATAATATCTTCCGTTTCACGCAGGCCGGTTCCGAAGTATCCGCGCTTCTCGGACGTATGCCGAGTGCCGTAGGTTACCAGCCGACGCTGCAGACCGAGATGGGTGCCCTGCAGGAGCGAATCACCTCTACGAAGAACGGTTCCATCACTTCCGTGCAGGCCGTATACGTACCTGCCGATGACCTGACGGACCCGGCTCCGGCTACCACATTTGCCCACCTTGACGCAACGACCGTATTGTCGCGTTCCATCGTGGAGCTCGGTATTTATCCGGCGGTTGATCCGCTGGAGTCGACCTCGAGAATCCTTGACCCGAGAATCGTGGGTGAGGAGCATTACAAGGTAGCGCGTGGCGTTCAGGAGATTCTTCAGAGATATAAGGAACTGCAGGATATCATCGCAATCCTCGGTATGGACGAGCTGTCCGAGGGCGAGAAGATGCTTGTAAGCCGTGCCCGTAAGGTACAGCGTTTCCTGTCCCAGCCGTTCCATGTAGCGGAGCAGTTCACCGGTCTTCCGGGAACGTATGTGCCGCTTGAGGAGACGATCCAGGGCTTTAAGGAAATCCTTGAAGGAAAGTATGATGACATTCCGGAGAGCTACTTCCTGAACTGCGGAAACATTCAGGACGTGCTTGCGAAGGTCACTGCAGACGAAGCGAAGACGGAGTAATCGATTGTGGATGAGAAGCATTTACAACTGAAGGTATATTCGCCGACGCGAATTTTCTTCGAAGGCGAGGCGGAGTTTGTCGAATTCGTCACGACCGAGGGAGAGCTGGGCGTGTATCCGAATCACATCCCTTTAACGGCCGTTGTGGCGCCGGGAATTCTTCGGATCACGGAGAACGGGAAGGTCCGGGAAGCAACGCTTCTCGACGGCTTTGCCACGATTCTTCCGAAGGAGATCATCATTCTCTCGGAAGCCTGTGAATGGCCGGAGGAGATTGACATTCACCGCGCCGAGGAAGCACGGATCCGCGCGGAGCGGAAGCTTGCGATGGAACAGACCGTAAGGGACGAGCTTGCCCTCAGGCGTGCCATTGTCCGCATGCAGTTAGCGAACAAATATCGATAGAAATGAAATGCCACCTGAGTTCAGGTGGCATTGCGCTAATAAACGGGAAGGGAGATACTATGGGACTGATCGTTGTGACCGGACTTTCGGGGGCCGGCAAATCCATCGCAATCAACGCGCTTGAGGACCTCGGGTACTACTGCGTCGATAATCTGCCGCCGCAGTTCCTCGTCAGCTTCGCCGATCTGTACGGCATGTCGGAGAGTAACCGCGAGAAGAAGATTGCGACCGTTGTTGACATCCGTGGCAAGAACATGTTCGGGGACTTCTTCCATGCAATGGAGGAGTTGGGCCGCAAGAAATATCCGTACCGGATTCTTTTCCTGGACGCGGACACGAAGACGTTAATTAACCGCTATAAATACACGAGACGCCGTCATCCGCTGATGGAGGACGACAATCTTTCGATGGAGCAGGCCATTGAGGCGGAACGGAACTTCCTGAAGCCGACCATGGACCGCGCGGATTTCATCGTTGACACGTCGACGCTGAAGCCGATGCAGCTTCGCGAGAAGATCGTAAATCTCGTGAGTGACCGGCCGGAAGAGGATTCGCTTGTGCTTCGGATTGTTTCCTTCGGCTTCAAGGAAGGAATCCCATCGGACGCCGACATGGTTTACGACGTGCGGTGCCTGCCGAATCCGTATTATATCGACGAGCTGAAGCCGCTTACGGGGCTTACGGAACAGGTACAGAATTACGTGATGGGATTTGAGGAGAGCCGGGTGTTCTTTGAGAAGATTACGGATATGATCTCGTATCTTCTTCCTTACTACCGGAAGGAAGGCAAGAACGAGCTGGTTGTGGCGTTCGGCTGCACCGGCGGACGGCACCGCTCCGTATGCTTTGCGGAACGTTTCGCGGCGCACATGCGCGGGCAGGGCTGCCGCGTTTTGGTTACACACAGGGAGATTGAGAGGAGTATGTCATGAAGGTACTTTTGGCAGGCGGAGCGGGCTACATCGGTTCGCACACCGCAGTGGAGATGCTTGCGGCGGGACATGAGGTCGTCGTCGTTGATAATTTCTATAACAGCTGCCCCGAGGCGGTTCACCGCGTCGAGGAGATCACCGGTAAGAAGATTGCCCTTTACGAGGCGGACGCATCCGACCGCGAGGCGATGCGTGGCATTTTCCGCAAAGAGAGTATTGAAGCTGTTGTGCATTTTGCGGGAATGAAGGCCGTCGGCGAGTCGGTAGCAAAGCCGCTCATGTATTACCGCAACAACCTCGATACGACGCTGACGCTGCTTGAAGTCATGCAGGAATTCGGCTGCAACCGGTTCATCTTCAGCTCGTCCGCAACGGTCTATGGAGACCCGGACAGCCTTCCGCTTTACGAGACATCGCCGAAGAAGTCGTGCACGAACCCATACGGCTGGACGAAGTGGATGATCGAGCAGATTCTTATGGATGCGGCAAATGCCAACCCGAGTCTTTCCGTGGTGCTGCTCCGTTACTTTAACCCCATCGGAGCGCATCCGAGCGGACGCATCGGGGAGGACCCGAAGGGCATTCCGAACAACCTGCTTCCGTATATCGCCCAGGTGGCGGTAGGGCGCAGAGACCATCTTAACGTGTTCGGTAACGATTACCCGACGCCGGACGGCACCTGCATCCGCGACTACATCCATGTGGTGGATCTCGCAAAGGGACATGTATGCGCTGTGAAGTATGCGGAGGAGCATACCGGCTGTGAAACCGTCAACCTCGGAACCGGAAACGGCTACAGCGTGCTTGATATGGTGAAGGCTTTCGAACGTGTAAACGGTACGCCGATTCCTTATGAAATTGTCGGACGCCGCCCGGGAGACCCGGCCGCGAACTACGCGAATGCCGACAAAGCTCTGAAGCTGTTCGGCTGGAAAGCGGAGAAGACCTTAGACGATATGTGCCGCGACACCTGGAAGTGGCAGTCGCAGAATCCGAACGGATACGGCAAAGGAGAATAGCATGATCGGAATCATCGGAGCAATGGAAGTCGAAGTCAAAAAGCTTCGCGAAGCCATGCAGATAGAAAAGACGGAAAATGTAGCAGGAATGGTATTCTACTCTGGTAGAATAAACGGCACGGAGGTGGTTCTTGTCCGCTCCGGAGTCGGAAAAGTCAACGCCGCAATCTGCACGCAGATCCTTTGTGACCTGTTCCCGGTTTCCTGCATTTTGAACAGCGGAATCGCGGGTTCCCTGAACGCAGACATCAACATCGGAGACATCGTCATCTCCGACGACGCGCTGCAGCATGACATGGACGCGCGGTATTTCGGCTACGACCCGGGCGTCATTCCGCAGCAGGAGGTTTCCGTGTTCCGCGCGGATAAGGAGCTTGCGGATCTCGCCGAGAAAGTATGTAAGGAGGTCAATCCGGACATCGCCGTATTCCGCGGAAGAGTTCTTTCCGGAGACCAGTTTATCGCCGATAAGGAGAAGAAGGAATGGCTTGCGGTCACATTTGCCGGGCTTTGCACCGAAATGGAAGGTGCCGCGATCGCGCACGCAGCCTATAAGAACGGTGTTCCGTTTTTGATTGTTCGTGCTATCTCCGACAAAGCGGACGACTCCGCCACCGAGGATTACACGACCTTCGAGGCGAAAGCAATCGAGCACATGGTCCGGCTGACGCTCGGGCTGATTGAACAATATAAAGAGAATTAATTGACGATTGGATTGGATTGATTGAACAATATAAAGAATACTAAGGAGGATACGCAGATGGTATATCGTACAAGCGGAACCTGTTCCACGGAAATTCATTTTGACATCGAAGAGGAAGACGGTAAGAAGGTTGTCCGTAACGTCCGCTACATCGGCGGTTGCAACGGCAATCTGCAGGGCATCGGCAAGCTCGTTGAGGGAATGCCTGTGGACTGGGTAATCGATAAACTTAAGGGCATCCGATGCGGCTTCAAGTCCACTTCCTGCCCCGACCAGCTGGCACGGGCGCTTGAGGAAGCAAGATAAAGAAGTAAGAAGGCCTGAGAAGACGGCCGAATGCGTTTAGAATGCAGCACCAAGGGTTGCGGCAGGAGGAGAGAGAACGAATGAAACGAATCGTTCTGACTGGCGGCGGAACCGCAGGGCATGTGACACCGAACATCGCCCTTACGGACGAACTGCGCGCCAAGGGCTTTGAAATCTTTTATATCGGTTCCAAGGACGGAATCGAAAAGCAGTTAATCGAGAACCTCGGAATCCCGTACTACGGAATCTCTTCCGGCAAGCTCAGACGGTACTTTTCGTGGAAAAATTTCACGGATCCGTTCCGCGTGCTTGCGGGATGCCGCCAGGCAAAGAAGCTGATGAAGGAACTGAAGCCGGACATCTGCTTTTCTAAGGGTGGTTTCGTGTCGGTGCCGGTTGTGCGCGCCGCCGCCAAATGCAAAATCCCCGTCGTCAGTCACGAGTCGGATATGACCCCGGGACTAGCAAACCGATTAAGCATGCGGTATGCGACGAAGATCTGCTGCAATTTCCCGGAGACGCTTCCGAAGCTCGGCGACAAGGGCGTCCATACCGGAACGCCGATCCGCCGCGAACTGTTCACCGGCTCGAAGCAGGCGGGCCTTGAATTTGTAGGATTCCCGGATGACAAGCCTGTCATTCTGGTCGTGGGCGGAAGCACCGGGGCGGTACGCGTAAACGAAGCCGTGCGGAAGATTCTTCCCGAACTCCTGAAGGAGTTTCGCGTGGTGCATCTGTGCGGCAAAGGAAAAACCGACCCGGCCTACAACGGCACGGACGGCTACGTCCAGATTGAGTACTGCGACAAGGAGATGAAAGACCTCTTCGCGGCGGCCGACATCGTTATCTCCCGAGCAGGGGCAAATGCCATATGCGAACTGCTGGCGCTCCGAAAGCCGAATCTTCTGATTCCGCTTTCCAAGGAAGCGAGCCGCGGCGACCAGATATTGAATGCGGAATCCTTTGAAAAGCAGGGCTTCAGTATGGTCATGCAGGAAGAGGACATCACCGAAGAAAGCCTTCTTGCGGCAGTGAAGGAACTCTATGCGAAACGGGATTCTTTCATCGACACAATGATGCGGAGCCACGCGGCAGACGCAACGGAAGTCATTGTAAAGCTGTTGTGCGAGTTGTCCGGGGAGTAAAGAGAATTCTCCTGCCCGGGAGATCTGATGTTGCTTCTTTTATGACGCGGGCAGTGGGTTATGAAACCTAATAGGTCGCGGGGCCCATCGGGTTACAAGAGCCCCCTGGTTTTGCGTTTGTGCTCATTTTTGGGCTTGTTACATGAGGTGTACCGACGGAATATCAAACATTGATAATTCAGTTGGACTTGGGATGCGTTAAAAACCCACGAAACCATGAAAGAATCAGGCTTCGTGGGTTGCTTATTTGTAGAAAATTATTCAATTTCAAGAAATTTCAGCAAAATTGATGAAAAAGACAGAGCCACGAACATACGAAAAATGAAGGATTAAAAATTCCGTCGGTTCAACACTTTTTATCTACTCGAAAATGAGCACAAATTACCGACTGAATTCCGAAGATGAATCATTTCGTCGGTCCGGAGACCCAAGTCCGGAGACCCAAGTCCGGAGAACCAGGTCCGAAGAGACCGGCCCGAAGAGACCAAAATACAGGCGCGGGCGCGCCCGGAGGAGAATTTCGAAGGATTCAGCTCCTGAGAAGTTCTCCTGCCGAGGCAGCCCGCGCCGTCAATTTTCCAGGGTACCTACCGTTTGTTGGGAACCCGCTTGTCCTACAGGTTCTCCGAAATCTCCGCCGCCAGTACCGAAGCCTCGCCCTCGGCGTACTCCTCGTGGGGCCATACGGGAAGAATGCCGTCGCCCTCGTAGCGGGGAACGACATGCACGTGCAGATGGAACACGGACTGGCCGGCAGCCGTGCCGTTGTTCTGCAGGATGTTGATTCCGTCGCAGCCGGTCGTTTTCTTAACGGCGGCGGCAACCTTCTTCGCTACCGGGAAGACCTTCGCGGCGATGTCCTCGGGAAGCGCGAACAGGTTGTCCGCATGCTCCTTCGGGAGAATGATGACATGTCCCTTGTGCGCGGGCGCGATATCAAGAATTGCCCGGAAATCATCGTCTTCATATACGGTTGCGGACGGGATGATGCCGTTCGCTATTTTGCAGAAAATACAATTGTCATTCATCAAAACAGTCCTCCGATCACATTATTACAGCAGGCGGAGCGATCCGTTACGCCCGCCGCGTGCCTGAAAGTATTGTATCACATTTGACGCAAAATGGGGAAAAGAATTGCATAAAAGCGCAAAAAAGCATATAATAAAAATGGCGCAGTCTGAAAAGATACAACAGGCGCCGTGAGGTCAGAATGAAATCCCGATACATACCATACCGTGCCATTGTCACAATCGCAGTATTTATTATCTCCTTTGTGGTTTTCTACGGCACTCTCGATAATCATGTGCTTGTGAACGAATTCCATACGGTTCGTTCCATGGACGCGACGCTTCCGGTCATCACATTTGTCACGGATGACACCGAAATCAACATGACGTTCGGCTACACGTTCATCCCGCAGGAAGGAAAGCTCCGCCAGAGCATTACACCGGTTTCCCCGACGAACCGCACGTTTACGGTCCTGATCGATCAGAAGGACAGCAACGTGCGAAAGGTCACCTGTACCGTTTCGGAGGTTTCGACGGGAACCGTACTTGACAAGATCGATCTGATGAGCCTTAAGAAGAACAGCGACGGCCGGCTTTCGGGACAGTTTTTCCTGACGGCCAACTACGCGACCAACACCGAATACACGATGCGGATCACGCTGACGACCGACGAAGGCAAGAGCATCTATTACTACACGAGACTGTTCCTGCCGACGTACGGAAACCCGAAGCGCGAGATCGCATTTCTCGAGAATTTCCACTACGCGATCATGGACGAGGACCGCGTCAGCGAGATTGAGAAATACCTCGAGACCGAGGACAGCTACACGGGTGCGGACTTCAGCCGCATCACCCACCGTGACTCACTCGATTCCGTCGGCTACGGCCAGATGGAGCCCACCGAGGTGGAGGCTTATGTGCCGCGTTTTGTGGAGTATACGTCCTCATTTGTCGCATGCGAAAAGGACTTCTATGTGCAGATTTATTCGGGCGACGGCCTCGAGACCTACAGATGCACCGAGCACTACCGTTTCAAGACGGCCGCCAAGACGAACTACCTCTACTCGTTTGAGCGCAAGATGGAGGTCGTTTTCGAGCCCGAGTACTTCAACTTAAGCCAGCTGCAGATGAAGCTCGGCATCACCGGCGAGCAGGACGTCAACTGCCTCCTGAGCGATAATGAAAAGTATCTGATCTTCGTCCGCGACGGCGACCTTTGGGAATATGACATGGCGGAAAATGTGATGATTCCCCTGTTCACCTTCGACCGTGAGGGCGGTGACAACGAGAGGTATCACAACCGCAATCATGACTTCAAGCTGATTTCCGTCGGCGATAACGGCGACGTGGATTTCGTGTTCTACGGGTACATTATCCGAGGCGAATACGAAGGCCGTGTGGGCATCCTTTACTACCGCTACTACGCGGAGGAGAAGCGTGTCGAAGAGCGCATGTTCGCACCCGTGACCGTGCCCTATGACATCCTCAAGGAAGAGTTCGGCGACGTCTGCTACATGAATCATCTGGACGAATTCTACTTCACGCTGTACGGGACGCTTTACCAGTACCGGACGCAGCTCCATGACTACGTGGTAATCGTTGAGGACATGGTTACGCCGTTTTATCAGAACGGAAGCGTTCTGGTTTATCAGGAGGCGGAGAATACGGACAACACCCGCGTCTGCTTCTACGATATGGAAGCCGATTCGGTGACCTATAAGGAAGCCGCGGAGGGCGACAGGCTTTTATTCCTCGGCTCCATTGACGGCGATCTGATCTACGGGGACTGCCATGCCGCAGACATCACATTTAAGGATAATGCCGAGCCGCACGTGCCGATTTATCAGATTCGGATTGAGAACAGCGAAGGCGAGCCGGTGAAGACGTATAAGCGCGACAACGCCGACGAGTACTTCCTGGATCCGACGGTGGAGAGCTTCGGTATTGCGATCAACATCAACCGGAAGACCGGAACGGTGTCCGGCGTCGGCAAGGACGGCAAGGCTTTCACGCGTCCGATCTACGAGGACATCGGAACCTATAACATTCTGAAGAGCACCGAAACCGTGAAGAAGAGCGTCAACGTCAGTTCGCACTACACGGACAAGATGCGCCGCGAGTACTATCTGAATCTGCCGCAGTCCTTCAAGATGACGAAGGTGCCGACCACGATTGAAATCAAAACCACGCAGGGAAGCGGCCGTACGCCGGTGCGTCTGGGCGAGCGGACCAAGGAGCAGTACTACGTGGAGGCGTTCGGCAAGGTCATTCACACCTCATACGACCTCGCGGAGTGCGTATCAATGGCAAATGCGAACTACGGCGGCGTATTCAACGAGAAGGGTCAGATCATATGGCTCCGTGGTATGCGTGCCGACTCCAGACTGCTTCGAAACGTGACGCCGTGCTACGTGGACGAGAACATCACCGAGAAGGAAGCAATCCTACAGATGATATTAAGCTATAAGGGCGCCGCAATCAACGCCTGGGACTGCAATCTCGACGAGAAAGCAATGCTTCAGTGGGTGAACGAGAACATCCCCGGAAAGGCGGTTGACCTGACCGGCGTCACGATGATGGAGGCGCTGAACTTTGTTTCGGACGGCCATCTGGTGGCAACCTATTTCGAGGGCGAATGGCTCGCAATTACCGGCTACACGGCGAACCTCGTATACGCAATCTCGCCGAAGGACGGCAAGACGAAGACCATTATGCTGGCGCGTATGCGAAACATTCTGGACAACAAGGGATTGTTCTATACATACATTGACTGACGGAGGGTTTATGAAGAGGGTATTTTTGATTGTATTGGACAGCTGCGGCGTCGGCGAACTGCCGGACGCTGCCGACTTCGGGGACGAGGGAAGCTTCACGTTAAGAAGCGCCGCCACTGACCCCTCATTTTCAATGCCGAACATGGAAAAGCTGGGGCTTTTCCACATCGACGGCGTGTACGGGGCGGTAAATGCGAATGGTCTCGGCAAGACCACCAGGAAGACCTTCAAGGGCTCCGTATGTAAGCTTGCGGAGCGCTCCAAGGGAAAGGACACGACTACCGGACACTGGGAGATCAGCGGAATCGTCAGCGAATCGCCGATGCCTACATTTCCGGACGGTTTCCCGAAGGAACTGATTGACGAACTGTCCAGGCGGACGGGACGCGGAATTCTCTGCAACAAGCCGTATTCCGGTACCGATGTTATCCGGGATTACGGAAAGGAACAGCTTGAAACAGGCAATCTGATCGTTTACACATCGGCGGATTCCGTGCTGCAGATTGCAGCGCACGATCAGCTGATTCCTACGGAGCAGTTATATGAGTACTGCAAGATTGCGCGTGAGATCTGTCAGGGCGAATGGGGCGTAGGACGTGTCATCGCGCGTCCGTTCACCGGTGAATGGCCTTATACGAGAACGGCGCTTCGGCACGATTATTCGCTTGTTCCGCCGCCGACCATGCTGAATGTGCTTTCGGAGGCAGGCTATGCCGTACACTCGGTCGGAAAGATCATCGACATCTTCGCAGAGAGCGGCATTACGGAATATGTCCGCACCCAGAACAACGCAGAGGGCATTGAGCGGACGCTTGAGGAGATGGATAAGGACTTTGAGGGACTCTGCTTTACGAACCTCGTGGATTTCGATATGCAGTACGGACACCGGAATGACGTTCCGGGCTACGCGAAGGCTTTGACCTATTTCGACAGTAAGCTTCCGGAGATGCTTTCAAAGCTTCGCGACGAGGACGTTCTGATGGTGACTGCCGATCACGGCTGTGATCCGGCGACGCCGTCCACCGACCACTCCCGCGAGTATATCCCGCTTGTCGCGTTTGGTAAGCCTGTTGCAGCCGGGAAGAACTTCGGTACGAGACAATGCTTCGCGGATATCGCGCAGACGATACTTGCGTACTTCGGTGTGAAGAATAGGCTTGCCGGAGAGAAGATTGAGGGAATGCTGAAGTAGGTGTGGCATTTGCCGCATGAGAATATAAAGAGGAGATTCAGTATGAAACAGTGGAAAGGTTTTGAGTACGGCGTGGATTTCGGCGGATGGCTGTCCCAGTGCCCGCCGACGGAGGAGCATTATGCTTCGTTCGTAAAGGAAGAGGATTTTGCGAAAGTTAAAGAATGGGGGCTCGACCATGTGCGCGTGCCCGTCGACTACTTTCTTTTTGAGGATGACAAGGGAACGCCCCGGTACGAGCGGCTTTCCTATCTTGATTTCGCGGTTGAGCAGTGCGCAAAGAACGGTCTGAATATGGTGCTTGATCTGCACCGCACCATCGGCTTTTCCTTCGACGAAGGCTACGGCGAGAACGGCTTCTTTGAAAGCCCCGAGCTTCAGGAGCACTTCTGCAAAACGTGGGAGATGCTCGCAACCCGTTACGGAAAGTACGGCCATCTGGCATTTGAACTTTTGAATGAGGTTACGAAGAAGGAGTACTCCGACACCTGGAACCGCGTCTCTGGTGAATGTATCCGCAGAATCCGCGCGATTGCGCCGAGCACGCCGATCCTTCTCGGCGGTTACTACAACAACAGCGTTGAGGCGCTTAAGGATCTTGCGCTTCCGCAGGATGAGAACATCATCTACAATTTCCACTGCTACGATCCGCTTGTGTTCACACACCAGGGAGCAACCTGGATCAAGACGATGGATCCCGCGTTCCGCTGCCCGTTCAAGATGACGTACTCCGAGTACACGAAGAAGAGCGTGGAGCAGCTCGGTGAGGGCTTTGCCCATGTATTCGATGCTTTCGGTTTAGATAATACGATTGACGAGGGCTACTTCGAAGCCCTTTTCAAGGAGGCCGTAGCGGTTGCCGAGGAACGTAACGTAAGACTTTATTGCGGCGAGTACGGTGTAATCGACCGTGTTGATCCGGAGGAAGCGCTGCTCTGGTTTGAGGACTTCCATAAGGCACTCAAGAAGTTCGGAATCGGTTCCGCTGTCTGGAACTACAAGCGCATGGATTTCGGCCTTTCGGATGCGCGCATGGATGGCGTTCGCGACCGGATCCTTAAACTGATAAAAGGCGAATAAGACGAATTGAACCGCGCACAGGGATAGCGTAAAGTATCTGCATAATGAAATCGTTTGCTGGAATCGCATACTGAAAAGGAGGCCGTTATGAGAGAACATCGAAGAGAGCGTAAGAGAAGGCCGGAGGAGATGCCCGGCGCCTGGAACCCGTGGAAACTGTTCTTCAGGGTGTTATTGTTCTGGCTGCTGGCTGTCGGAGCCGCTTATCTGTGCTGTTATGTGCAGTTTGAGGACATAAGCGAAACCGGAAAAGCAAAGCAGGGCGGCTTTTTAAACGGCAAATTATACCGCCTGAATCTTGCAAACTACATTATCGGAGCGCTTCTCTTTGTGCTCCTGTTTCTGGTGCTTTGGCATTTTCTGATGCGAAGACCGCTCCGGCACATCCGCAGAAGCCCGGTTCCGTGCATTGTCGCATGCTGTATCGTGACGGTTGCCGGAATCTTCGGAATCTTCTATGCAACAATCATGGCCGACATGATGTCCGTCGGGCTGTTCGACGGCGTTGAACAGGAATATCTGGAAGCGTTAACCCTGTTCGGCTGGCCGATCTTCGCGTTAATCGTTACGATAGCGGCGCTGGTGCCGGCATGGCGAAGAGCCGGCAGACCGCCTATGCCGCCTGCACCTGAGAAATCTCCGAAGTGACAGAAATGAAAAGGAGCTCTACTTAAGCTCCTTTTTTGTGTTCCGGTTGGGAAAATGGAACTGAATGGTGGCATTTCTTCTTTCAGTTCCAGAAAATTATCGAGAAGTTGGAACTTAATGGAGAAAATATCATCTTCAGTTCCAAAGTTCTGTCGAAAAATAGGGACCAAACAGGGAGATTATCGTTTCCAGTTCCATAGCAAAGATGATAAGTTGGAATTGAAAGAAGATATTTCCGTCTTTAGTTCCATGGGGCGGTAGAAAATCTGGAACCGAAAAGGAAGAATCCTGTTTTCAGTTCCAAAGGAAAGTCAGAAACCTGGAACCGGAAGGGACAAAGCCCGTTTTTAGTTCCAAAAGTGCCAAGCGCGCTGTGCGTACACAACAAAAAAGCTGTCGTCTGCGGTTCAATAACCGCACATGCGACAGCTTTTTTACTATGCAGTTGATGGGACTTGAACCCACA
>DBWJ01000015.1:0-3934 GCA_002308955.1 Lachnoclostridium sp. UBA1241
CCGCCGGAAAACCGGCGGATGATGGCGGAGAAGGAGAGATTTGAACTCTCGCACGGCGATAAACCGTCTACACCCTTAGCAGGGGCGCCTCTTCAGCCTCTTGAGTATTTCTCCAAGCTGAAAACCCTGTCAATTATGCAGTTTTTTCATAATCAAGCACACCTGAAAATTCAGGTGGCGCATTGTTTAATATACCAAATTTAAAGGAATATGTCAACACATTTTTCCTTATAAATCGGGCTTTTGCGATGGATTTTTTGCCTGTGATTCCGCTTTCCCGTATCTTGTCTTTCCTGTTCCGAAAACAGCAATATGTTGTGTATTCTTCTGCTGGTTTTCCCTTTTCAGCCGTTTTCCTTCAGGTAAGATAATACGTCAAGAAGTGTCGGCTTTACGGTTTCGCACATCGCTTTGATGGTTTCGTCCGGATCAAGCATATCCGGAACCATGATTGGACGCATTCCGGCAGCATGCGCCGCGCGGATTCCGTTATAAGAATCTTCGATCACAACGCAACCTGCGGGTTCCGCGCCGAGCGCCTCCGCCGCGATCAGAAAGATATCCGGCGCCGGCTTACTGCGCTTCGCGCTTTCCCCTCCGATAATTGCCTGAAAGTAAGGAAGCAGTCCCGCGTCCCGAAGATACTGCCTTACCCGCTCCTCTCTCGTGGAGGAAGCGAGCGCTGTCGGAACTCCCTGCTCCTTAAGATACGAAAGAAGCTCCCTAACGCCCGGCTTCATCGGAAGCCGTCCGCCGTCGTACCGCTCGTGATACCAGACGGATGCCTCTTTCGCGAACCTCTCATACGGAAAATCCTCCCCGTATGCGTCCTTCATGATCTGCTCGGTCACCTCTCTGGTCACGCCGATGCACTTATTGTAATTCTCCTCAAGGTTCAAAAGCCCGTACCGGTCCGCGATAACCTGCCAGGAAAGAAGCGTGCACCGTTCGGAATCGAAAATCACACCGTCCATATCGAAAATGACTGCCTTCACAACCTTTATTCTCCTTTCTCGGGAAAGAAAACAGCCCGATCCCTTTCGGAAACCGGGCTGCCGCTTTGGTATCTATCTCTTTTACTCTTCTGTCTCTTCCTCTGTGCCGACTTCTTCCGAACCCTCATCGAGGTCGGTGTCGATTTCCTCGTCGGCGTCTGCTTCGACTTCGTCATCCTCGGAACGAAGCTTGCGCTCCAGCTCTTCGAGTTTACTGTCGTCTTCTTCTTCATCGTCCTGGACGATGGCGAAGCTTGCCACGCGGATATCCTTGGTCGGATCCACGTTCATACAGATTACGCCGGAGGTGTTACGTCCGATCTTATTGATGTTGCCGACCGGGATACGAATCAGGATCCCTTCGTTGGTGATCATGATGATCTCGTTATCGTCGTTCACCATCAAAGCTCCGACAAGATTTCCGGACCGCTCGTTGATGCGGTAGCAGCGAACGCCTTTGCCGCCGCGGTGCTGAACCGTGAACTCGTCGGTATCCGTCCGCTTTCCGAGACCGTACTCCGAAAGGAACAGCGGTGCCTCGCCCTCATCGGAAACAAGCATCGAAACAACCTCGTCCTCGGCCTCAAGACGCATACCGAACACGCCCATGGAATTCCGGCCGGTTCCGCGCACGTCCTTCTCGTTGAAGCGGATGCACATACCCTTCTTGGAAACAAGGAGGATATCCTTCTTATTGTCGGTTGCCTTTACGGAAATCAGTTCGTCGTCCTCGCGGAGCGCCATGCCCTGAATTCCGGTCTTACGGATGTTGGCGTATGCCTGCATCCGGGTCTTCTTAACGATACCCTTCTTCGTTGCCATGAAGAGATACCGGTCGTCGCCGAATTCCTTCAGCGCGATTACCGCGGTAATCTTCTCTCCGCCGGTCATCTGCAGCAGATTTACGATCGCGGTGCCGCGCGCCGTCCGGGAAGCTTCCGGAATTTCGTAAGCCTTCATCCGGTATACGCGTCCGGTGTTCGTGAAGAACAGCAGGTAATGATGATTCGTCGTCATGAACAGGTCTTCGATGAAGTCGTCCTGAATCGTCTGCATGCCCTTGATGCCCTTGCCGCCGCGGTTCTGCGTGCGGAACTGCTCAAGACTCATGCGCTTGATGTATCCGAGCTTGGTCCGGGCAATTACGGTCGGGTCGTCAGGGATCAAGTCCTCCATGGAGATATCAAATTCGTCAAATCCGATAGCCGTCTTTCTATCATCCCCGTAACGGTCCGCGATAACGGAAATCTCCGTGCGGATTACGGCAAGGAGCTTCTTCTCATCCGCAAGGATGGAAAGGAATTCCTGAATCTGCGCAAGCAATGCGTCATACTCGGCCTGCAGCTTCTCGCGTTCGAGTCCGGTCAGCTGGCGGAGACGCATATCGACGATTGCCTGGGACTGCACATCGTCAAATCCGAAACGCTCCATCAACCTCAGCTTCGCTTCCTGCGTCTGCTTCGAAGAACGGATGATCGCGATAATCTCATCGATGAAATCGAGCGCCTTTAAAAGCGCTTCCTTAATGTGGGCCTGCTCTCTTGCCTTATTGAGGTCGTATTTGGTTCTTCTTGTAACAACCTCTTCCTGATGAAGCAGGTAGTAATTCAGCATGTCGAGAAGATTCAGGATCTTCGGCTCGTTATTCACAAGCGCGAGCATAATCACGCCGAACGTATCCTGCAGCTGCGTATGCTTATACAGATGATTCAGAACCACCTGCGGGTTGGCGTCCTTACGGAGCTCAATCACGACGCGCATACCCTTCTGGTCGGATTCATCCCTAAGATCCGTGATTCCGTCGATCTTCTTATCCTTGTGAAGCTCCGCGATCTTCTCGATCAGGCGGGCTTTGTTTACGAGATACGGAAGCTCGGTAACGATGATCCGGTTCTTGCCGTTGTCCATCGGCTCGATTTCCGTCACCGCGCGGACGCGGATCTTGCCGCGGCCGGTACGGTAGGCCTCTTCAATACCCTTTGTTCCGAGAATCGTCGCGCCGGTCGGGAAGTCAGGTCCCTTGATAATCTGCATGACTTCCTCGATGGTCGTCTCTTTGCCTTCGATCTTGTTCTCGATCAGAAGGTTTACGGCGCCGATGACTTCACGGAGATTGTGCGGCGGAATGTTGGTCGCCATACCTACGGCAATACCGGTTGCGCCGTTTACGAGAAGGTTCGGATAACGGGAAGGAAGCACTGCCGGTTCCTTCTCGGTATCGTCGAAGTTCGGAATCATATCCACGGTGTCTTTGCCGATATCCGTGAGCATCTCAACGGAAATCTTGGAAAGACGCGCCTCGGTGTATCGCATGGCCGCAGCGCCGTCGCCGTCCACCGAACCGAAGTTTCCGTGACCGTCTACAAGCGGATAACGCGTATTCCACGGCTGCGCAAGGCAAACCAATGCGCCGTAAATGGAGCTGTCTCCGTGCGGATGGTATTTACCCATCGTATCACCGACGATACGGGCGCACTTACGGTGCGGCTTATCCGGACCGTTGTTCAGCTCGTTCATCGCATGCAGAATACGTCTCTGTACCGGCTTCAGACCGTCCCGCACATCGGGAAGCGCACGGGAGGCGATAACCGACATCGCGTATTCCACAAAGGATTTCTCCATCATTTTTTTCAAATCGACGTCATCGATTTTATCAAAAATATGATCGTCCATTACATTAATATCGTCCATACTATATCCTCAGTCCCTGTTCTTTCGGTTTTCCTGCGTCAAATGTCAAGGTTTTCCGCATACTTCGCGTTCTCTTCGATGAAGATTCTTCTCGGCTCGACTTCCTCACCCATCAGCGTGGTAAATGTGAGGTCAAGTTCGGAAAGGCTGTCCTGATCCATATTCACGCGGCGAAGTATCCGGTGCTTCGGATCCATCGTGGTCTCCCAAAGCTGGGAGGCATCCATCTCACCGAGACCTTTGTAACG
>DBWJ01000015.1:3939-4094 GCA_002308955.1 Lachnoclostridium sp. UBA1241
TTGTTCTGGTCACGGCCGACTTCCGAAAGGATTCCGTTCAGCTCGTCGTCGCTGTACGCGTACCAAACCTTGTTGCCGCGCTCCACCTTGTAAAGCGGAGGCATTGCGAGGTATACGTAACCCTGTTTAATCAGCTCCGGCATGAACCGGTACAG
>DBWJ01000069.1 GCA_002308955.1 Lachnoclostridium sp. UBA1241
AAAGGTGTTGTAGATGCTTGTATGTATAGTATCTTGAAATCTGAATGGGAGGGATAAATCAAATTCCATTTTAGATAGTTCTTTAACTTTCGGTTTTTCTAAGGGGAAATATGGATAAGATTGAAATCAATAGTTTTGAAGATTTATTTAATGTACTTGATCGGATAAACGAAAGCATTGACTGGAATTCCTTTTATGAGAAAAGAGTAATGAAGGCACCGTTTCTGGTGAATAATATGTTGCCGGATAAGATGGTAACGGAATTCGTGAAGGAGCACAGTATCAGGGATGCCGTGGAATTCGGATGCGGAGAGGGCAGAAATGCAATCTTTCTGGCAAAAAGAGGAATTGATGTAACGGCCATAGATTCTTCTGACATTGCAATCCGTAATGCGAAGGAAAAAACGGAAGACCTAAAGAATGTGAAGTTAATCTGCAGCGATTTTCTGGCGGTTGATTTTGCGGACCGAAAGTATGATCTTGTACTTGACAGCGGAATGTTTCATCATTTGGCGCCGCACAGAAGACTGCAGTACAGAGAACTGCTTAAAGGGCTTCTCAAAGAGAACGGATTCTTTGTATTGTTATGTTTTGCTGCTGGTGAAGACGGAGCCGAGGAACTGGATGATTTAGAGTTTTATACGAAAAGAAATACCGGGGTGGCATTTTCGGAACAAAGGCTGCGGGACTTCTTCGGTTCTGATTTTGAAATCATCAGCATCGAGAAGCGCGGGCAGGAAATAACGGAAGAATATATCGACATTCCGTTGCTGTACGGGTGTGTCATGAAACTGAAATAATCAATGGTGGAAAGTAAGGCTTATGCATGATACTTTATGCTTGCGACGCGACGCAGACAAAGCAGACGGAAGAACGTTTCATAAAAGGAGAGCGAAAGCTCTTCTTTTTTTGGAATGGACTAAGGCGGTCAAATGTGGTATGCTGAAAGTAAATACAGGAAGAACTTGGAGAGAAGTCTGAGAAGAGATATTTACTACAGCAGTAGAACATATATTTTGCTGAAAGGAGACCGTTTATGAATACCATCAAGTGTCCAAAGTGCGGAGAAGTTTTCACGGTTGATGAATCCGGTTATGCGGCGATTGTAAAGCAGGTTCACGACGCGGAATTCCATAAGGAAATCGAACTTCGCGAGAAGCAGCTGAAGACCGACAAGGAGACGGCGGTGTCGCTCGCGGTTGCGAAGGCGGAGGCCGACCGGGATAAGACCATTGCGGAGCTTAAGACGAAGCTTGCGACTTACGAAGCTGCCAAGCAGGCGGAGATAGCGAAGATTGCCTCCGAGAACGCGCTTGCCCTTGCCGAGAAGGAGAGCCGGATTCAGGATCTTAAGAATCAGATGGAACTCGATAAGACCAATGCGGCCAATGCGATGGAGCAGGCCGTGCTGAAGAAGGACCGGGAATTTGCGGACGAGTTAAGACGCAAGGATGAAGCAATTGCAGACGAGTTGAAGCGTAAGGACGAGGCGTATGCCGACGAACTGAAGCGCAGGGACGAGGAGATTGCGTATTATAAGGAGTTCAAGGCCCGTCAGTCGACCAAGATGATCGGCGAGAGCCTCGAGCAGCACTGCGAGACCGAGTTTAACAAGCTGCGCGCCACGGCATTTCCGAACGCGTATTTCGAGAAGGACAACGACGCGCGTTCCGGCAGCAAGGGCGACTTCATATACCGTGAGAGCAAGGACGGCGTGGAATTTATCTCGATCATGTTTGAGATGAAGAACGAGATGGATACGACGGCGACCAAGCACAAGAATGAAGACTTCTTTAAGGAACTCGACAAGGACCGCACGGAGAAGAAGTGCGAGTACGCCGTTCTGGTGTCGCTTCTTGAAGCCGACAGCGAGCTGTATAATTCCGGCATCGTCGACGTCTCCTACCGCTATGAGAAGATGTATGTGGTCCGCCCGCAGTTCTTCATTCCGCTGATCTCAATCCTCCGTAACGCCGCGCTCAATTCAGTGTCCTACAAGCAGGAGCTTCTGCAGATCCGGAATCAGAACATTGACGTTACGAATTTTGAGAACAGCCTCATGGATTTCAAGGAGAAATTCAGCAACAACTACCGCCTCGCAAGCGACAAATTCCAAAAGGCAATCACCGAAATCGACAACACGATCGACCACCTGCAGAAGGTGAAGGATGCGCTTCTGGGCTCCGAGCGGCAGCTTCGTCTCGCAAATGACAAGGCCCAGGATCTGAGCGTCAAGAAGCTGACGAAGGACAATCCGACCATGCAGGCAAAATTCGCGGAGCTTAAGGACAATCAATAGTATATGGGATTTTCCGGAAGGGTGTGGCAGCAGTCACACCCTTTTTGTTTCGGAAGAGCGCAGAAGGCACATCGCGGAAAATGTTACATTTGACGCTTGACATATCGTATACTTCGTGTTACGATGTATTCCATGAAAGGAGGTATACCATGGACGGACAGATGAAACGCGGTCTTTTGGACGTCTGCGTGCTTGCCGCGATCAAGGACGAAGACTCCTACGGGTACAAGATCATTAAAGACCTGAAGCCCTACGCCGAGCTTTCCGAGTCGACGCTTTACACAATCCTGAAGCGGCTCGAGACGGCGGGAATGCTGACGGTACGGTCTGCCGAACATGACGGCAGGCTTCGAAAGTACTACCGGATTACCCCCGAGGGCCTGAAGCGCATAGAGGCGTTTCTTGAGGATTGGAAAGAAATGATGATGATCTATCAATTCGTAACAAAGGAGGATGGGCGGCATGAATAAGCAGGAATTCCTGAGTCTGCTCCGAAGAGAGCTTTCAGGGCTGCCGCAGGGTGACATTGAGGAGCGCGTGGGATTCTACGCGGAAATGATTGACGACCGCATGGAAGAGGGTCTCACGGAAGAAGAGGCAGTGGAGGCGATCGGGCCGGTCGGCCCCATCGTGCTGCAGACGATTGCGGACACCCCGCTTACAAAAATAGTGAAGGAGAGAGTGCAGCCGAAGCGTCGGATGAGGGCGTGGGAGATTACACTCCTGGTGCTTGGGTCGCCGATCTGGCTGTCCTTACTTATCGCTTTCTTTGCGATCGTTTTCGCGGTTATCGTTACGCTGTGGAGCGTCGTTATCGCGTTCTGGGCGTCATTCATCGGTATGTGCGCCGGCGTCATTGCAGGCGGTATGCTCGGTTCCTATACAATCTGGGCGGGACACCTGTTCCAGGGGCTTGCGATGATCGGAGCAACGATGGTGGTTGCCGGATTAGCGATCTTTTTCTATTACCTGAGCGTATGGATGACTAAGGCTGTGGCTTTCTTAACAAAGCGCATTGCAGTCGGAGTCAAGCATCTGTTCGTTAAGAAGAAGGGGGTGGAGGAATATGCGTAAACCAAGCGAAGCTTTCATCGGTCTTGCGCTTGTGCTGATTGCCGGCGGAGCGATTCTGTTTAGTGTGATGATGACCCTTCTGGGGTGGGATTTTACGCGGCTTGACACCCGCAAATTCGAGCAGGAGAGCATCACGAAAGAGGCGGATATTCAAAAGATATCGATCAAAGTCGGGACTGCGGATGTGCGCATTACCGAATCGACGGACGGCAAATTCCATGTCGATTTCAACGTACTGAAGAGTTCGAAGCGTGAGGTCACGGTCGATGGCGACACGCTTACAATAAGCTACACCGAGGACCGCAAATGGAACGATTTTATCTTTACATTAAAGAGCCCGAAGATAACGGTGGCCGTTCCGAAGGGGCAGTACGAACTGCTGAAGGTGAACAACAGTACCGGAGATCTGACGTTAGAAAGCGGATTTACTTTTGATACCGTGGATATATGGGGCAGCACATCTGAGGTTTCGATTGAGGACCTGAAGGCGACGGATGTAAGCATCCGGACTTCCACCGGCGATGTTACAATCAACGGGCTTACAGCGGACACGGTGACGATTAAGGGAAGCACCTCCGATATCGAACTTAAGACGCTCACAATCGGAAAGAGCATCTCGATTGAAACGTCTACAGGCGACGTGGATTGCTTCTTTACCCATGACGTTAATGTCGACGCGAAGGCAAGCACCGGACGCGTTAAGACGGATAGTTCACAAAGCGGCGTACCGTGTAAGATCCGGACGTCAACCGGTGACATCACGGTGAAGAAAGAGTAGGGAATAATAAAGCAGGGGCTGTTGCATTTGCTCCCCGGATTTTTCGGGAGAAGCAAGGCGACAGCCCTTTTTTGATGTTCGAAAGCAACTTGTTTTACAGATTCTCGGTCATTGACTTAACATATTCGCCTACCGGGCCGGCAGCGTCTCTGCCGTACTTCTCGACGATCTTTACGATGGCGGAGCCGACAATTGCTCCGTCGGAGACGGCAGCCATCGCATGGGCCTGTTCGGGAGTGGAGATTCCGAAACCGACGGCGCAGGGAATAGAGGTGTTCTCACGGACAAGTTTCACCATGGAGGAGATGTCGGCGTTACCGCCGCCGATACCGGTCACGCCGAGGCGCGACACGATGTACAGGAATCCCTCGGCCTCGGCCGCAATCTTTGCGATGCGGTGCTCGGAGGTCGGTGCGATCAGCGAGATGAAATCAATGCCGTAACGGCGGCTGTAGGGCAGAAATTCGTCCTTTTCTTCAAAGGGCACGTCGGGAAGAATGATCCCGTCCATTCCGGTTTCCTTACAGGTTGCAAAGAAACGGTCGGCGCCGTAAGAGAACACGACGTTCGCGTAGGTCATAAACACCATTGGCACGGTCACGTCACGCCGCAGATCACGCACGAGGTCGAAGATTTTGTCGGTGGTGACGCCGCCCTTAAGCGCTCTTAAATTTGCTCCCTGGATTACCGGTCCTTCGGCGGTCGGATCGGAGAAAGGGATGCCTAACTCAATCAGATCCGCTCCGTTTGCTACCGCGGAACGAACGACCTTGGCGGTTGTCTCAAGGTCCGGGTCTCCGCAGGTGATGAAGGCGATGAACGCCTTTCCGTTTGCAAATGCATTCTGAATTCTACTCATGGATATCCTCCCCCCGATAGCGGGCAATCGCGGCACAGTCTTTGTCGCCTCTGCCGGAGATTGTGATGACAATAATCTGATCCTTGTTCATGGTAGGTGCAAGCTTCCGCGCATATGCGACGGCGTGCGCCGATTCGATTGCGGGAATGATGCCCTCGGTTTTTGCCAGGTACTCAAATGCCTCAACGGCTTCCTCGTCAGTAACCGGAACGTACTCCGCGCGGCCGATGTCATGCAGATAGGCATGTTCGGGGCCGACGCCGGGATAGTCGAGACCGGCGGAGATGGAGTAAACCGGCGCAATCTGTCCGTACTCGTCCTGGCAGAAATAAGACTTCATTCCGTGGAAGATTCCGAGCTTTCCGGTTGCGATGGTTGCAGCCGTTTCGAAGGTGTCCACACCGCGGCCGGCAGCCTCGCAGCCGATCAGGCGGACACTCTCGTCCGGAATGAAATGGTAGAAGCTTCCGATGGCATTGGACCCGCCGCCCACGCAGGCGATGACGGCATCCGGAAGGCGTCCTTCCTTCTCCTGAAGCTGCTCCTTGATTTCCTTCGAAATGACAGCCTGAAAATCGCGTACGATCGTCGGGAACGGGTGCGGTCCCATGACCGAACCGAGGCAGTAGTGCGTGTCCGAAATCCGTGACGTCCATTCACGCATCGCTTCGGAAACGGCATCCTTCAGCGTTGCCGTACCGGTCTTCACCGGGATGACCTCCGCGCCGAGGAGCCGCATGCGGTACACGTTAAGCGCCTGGCGCTTCGTGTCCTCCTCGCCCATGAAGACGACGCATTCCATCCCCATCAGCGCCGCCGCCGTGGCGGTGGCGACGCCGTGCTG
>DBWJ01000044.1:0-2993 GCA_002308955.1 Lachnoclostridium sp. UBA1241
ACCGCGGCTGCCGTTTTCACCCGCTTGGAAGTTTCCGTTGGGGAATTCGGAATTTTCCGTAACGCGGTTGCTTCCGCCTTGTGAGAAGGGAGGGGTTTTATGAACGATAAGAAAAAGAAAGTTGCCGTTTTTCTGAACGGCTGGAATAATGAGAATACCTGCCGGTTTCTGACAGGACTTCAGGAGCACTCGGAGGAGAGCTCCGCGGATTACTATGTCTTTGTTTCACATGCCATTTACTCGCATACCGAAATCGAGATTAAGAGCATGTGCACGATATTCGACCTGCCCGACCTGTCCGGGTTCGACGCGGCGATTCTCTTTACGCCCGGGTTGAACTTTACGGATGTCATTAATCAGCTGATTATCAAGCTCGAGCGTTCCGGCATACCGGTCATCAGCATCGGCCTCAGGCATCCCGGATTTTACTATGTCGGCATCAACAACTACACCGGCATGCGGCAGCTATGCGACCATCTGATTGAGATGCATAACGTAAGAGACATCACATTTATCGCGGGGTCCAGAGAAAATGAAGATTCCAACACCCGTCTGCAGGCACTGACGGATTCTGCAATGGCGCACGGCGTGCCGTTCGGGGAGGAGAATATCTTCTATTCCGACTGGGAAGTCAGTCCCGTGACGGAGGAGTTTGAGAAGCGCTTTAAGAGCGGGGCGAAGCTTTCGGACGCGTACATCTGCGCGAACGACCAGCTTGCGGAGACAGTCAGCTATGCGATGACAGACTGCGGTTACGCGCCGGACAGCGCGATTATCACCGGTTTCGATTTTCAGCAGGAGGGGCAGAATTTCTACCCGTCCATCGCCTCGGTTGACCAGTGCTATGACATTGTCGGCGAGCGTTCCGCGGAACTGCTCTATCATATCTTCCGCGGGGAAGCCGTAGAGGAAGAGCTGCTCGTTGACTGCGTCTTCCATCCCGGCGAAAGCTGCGGCTGTCTGGACAGCCGTTCGGATGATGTGCACCGGCGCACGGTTGCCCGCGGGATTCCGCGCCATTTTTCGATGAATGAATTCGTGGACCAGCGGTTCCAGTCGATGGAACGTGAGATTGTGCAGGCCGCCGATTATGATGACATGAAGGAGCGGCTCACCAAACTGTTCCGGTCCCCGGGGCTTGAGGGAGACACGTTCTATATCATGATGGACCCGCATGTGGTGGATTTCTCGCTTGGGGGAATCTCCGACCACCCGCAGTATCGATACGCTGACCTGATGGATACGATTGTTGCGAAACGGGACGGGAATCTGATTTCTGCGGGCGTGATTCCGACGGCGCAGCTGCTGCCGGATGCCGATGCGACGGATTCCGTTAACCATCTGTATTTCTTCGTTCCGATTTACTTTGAGAGTTATGTGTGCGGCTACATCGTAATGACCGACCGGCCCGACTGGCTTCGCGAGTGGTATTTCCACGTATGCGAGAGCCGGTTCAACGGCGCGCTCATCTCCTACTGCCGCAACATGCAGCTGACGGCGCTCAATACGAAGCTCTCCATGCTGATGGAGAAGGATTCGCTGACGTTTGTTAAGAACCGTACCGCATACGACCGGTACGTTAAGAAGCTGGATTCCCAGATGGCGGGCGGCGAAGCAGAACCTTTTGCTGTCATCTGCTTCGACCTGAACAACCTGAAATCCGTCAATGACGAACTCGGCCACGAAGCCGGTGACGAATACATCAAGAAATGCTGCAAACTGATTTGTAACACGTATAAGCACAGTCCGGTATTCCGGATCGGCGGCGACGAATTTGTCGCGATTGCCGTGCACGACGACTACCTGCACCGCTTCGAGCTCCTCAAAGAGATGCGCGACCACATGGAAGCTCTCCGGACTGACCCGCACAAGCGAATGATCGACCGGATTTCCGTCGCCTCCGGCCTCTCCGACTGCTGTGAGCACGTCGGCGACGACTACAGTGCGATCTTCCGCCGCGCCGACACGAGGATGTATGAGAATAAGAAGGTTATGAAGGCGGAACGCTGAAGGAATTCCCGCCAGAGACTCTTTTCGGCCCCCCTGTGGACGGTTTTCGTCCACAAGGGGGCCGTTCTTGCTAAGTGGCAAGTAGTGGCTCCGCGCAATTCGGCGTGCCTATGGGCAGATTTCCGTCTCCGGAGGGCCGCGCTTGCTAAATAGCAAGTAGTGGCTCCGCGCAATTCGGCGTGCCTATGGGCAGATTTCCGTCTCCGGTGGGCCGCGCTTGCTATTTAGCAGGTAGTGGCTCCGCGCGATTCGGCGTGCCTACAGACTGATTTTCGTCTCCGGTGGGCCGCGTTACCCTTCTGCAAGGAAAAAACTTTGCAAAAAAGGCCCACCTGAAAGCCATTTTGGCTTCCAGGTGGGCCTTACTTGCTATATAGAGAGTAGTGGCTCCGCGCAGTGCGGCCCACCTGCGGACGAATTCCCGTCTCCGGGGGGCCGCGCTGCCCAAAAAGAGGCGCGGGCAGACTCTTGCCACTCCGCTCGCGAACTCGCGTGCGCTCGTTCGCTCGCTGTACGCGCACTCGGCAATGATTCGCAGCCTACGGCTGCTTATAAGAAAGCAAGAGCCCTGCGGTCGACTGAAAGCGATGCTTTCGTCGCGCCGCAAGGCTCTTGCTTTCTTACCGGCTTCCGCCGGAATCATTGCTCTCGTTTACCACTCAAACTTCTTCTCGAAGTAGCTCTTCAAATCTTCGATCTTGATTCTCTCCTGCTCCATCGTGTCACGGTCACGGACGGTTACGCAGCCGTCAGTCTCGGAATCGAAGTCGTAGGTTACGCAGAACGGCGTACCGATTTCGTCCTGACGGCGGTAACGCTTACCGATATTGCCGCGGTCGTCATACTCGCAGTTCCACTCCTTGGACAGCTCTGCGTAGATCTTCTCGGCGCCCTCACCCAGCTTCTTCGAAAGAGGAAGCACACCGACCTTGATCGGCGCAAGTGCGGGATGGAAATGAAGAACGGTACGCTTGTCGCCGCCC
>DBWJ01000044.1:3005-3310 GCA_002308955.1 Lachnoclostridium sp. UBA1241
AGGAATGCAAGAGTTACGCGGTCAGCACCGAGCGAAGGCTCTACAACGTAAGGCACATAGCGCTCGTTCGTCTCGTCGTCGAAGTAGCTCATATCTTCCTTCGAAACGTTCTGATGCTGAGTAAGGTCGTAATCCGTACGGTCCGCGATACCCCAAAGCTCTCCCCAGCCGAACGGGAACAGGAACTCGATGTCGGTCGTGCCCTTCGAATAGAAGCAAAGTTCCTCGGGAGCATGGTCACGAAGACGCATTTCGTCTTCCTTGATGCCGAGGGACAGAAGCCAGTCACGGCAGAATGCTCTCCA
>DBWJ01000089.1:0-5434 GCA_002308955.1 Lachnoclostridium sp. UBA1241
TCGAAATAAAACATGAATTCAAAGTCGCGGTTCGGAAGCGGCCGGCTTTCAAGCTTGTTCAGGTTGATGCCGAGCGCGTAGAAGCGGGACAGCATCTTGTAAAGGGAGCCCTGCTCGTGCGGAAGCGTCATCATCAAACTGGTCCGGTTAGCGCCGGGATAAATCTCGAGTTTCTTAGCGATACAGATAAAACGGGTATAATTGTTGTCCGTGTTCTGGACGGATTTCTGAAGGCACGCAAGGCCGTACTGCTTCTCGCACTGCTCGCTTGCAAGCGCCGCAATGTCCCTGCGGTCGCTGTCCGCAACCATTTTCGCGGCAACCGCGGTGTTTTCGCACGGGATCACGCGGACGTTCTTAAGGGTCTGCAGGAAATCCGAGCACTGGCTGATTGCCTGCTCGTGGGAATAAATCTCCTTGATGTCCGAAATCTTCACGCCCGGCTTACAGAGGAGATTGTGCCGAATCTTCAAGCGGATGCTTCGCACCACATAGAAGCGGTGCTTCATCATCAGGTCATACACCTTGTTCACCGAACCGGCGTTGCTGTTCTCAAGCGGAACCACGCCGTAGGTGCAAAGTCCGTTCTCAATTGCCGAGAAAACGGCCTCGAAACTGGAACAGTAGAATGTCTTCGGGTAGCGGAACAGCTTCTCGCAGGCCGCCTGTGAATTGGCTCCGGCGATGCCCTGGCAGGCAACGCTCGGGCTGTCCGGAATCATGGCAGGCGTCTTCTCAATGGCCGCCTTGATCTGCCCCGTAAGCTCCGTTCCCTCGCCGTTCAGTCTCGACTGATAGCTCCGGCTCATCTCAAAAAGCATCTGGAAAAGAAGCGGAGTGTATTCCTTCAGGTCCTCTCTCGTCTTCTCGAGAACGCCGAGAATCTTCTCCTTCTCCCGCGCCGGATCCTTGACCGGCATGGCATTTGCCTTCTTATACGCAGCAATCGCCGCCGCCACGTCCATCCGTTCCTCGAACAGACGGATCAGCTCGTCGTCAATCGTGTCGATTTTCTTTCGGTAGTCCTGAATATTCACCTTCCGGTCTCCTTTCGTCTCGCAAGCAAAGCGTCATATACGGCAATCGCCGCCGCAGCCTCCACCACCGGCACCGCGCGCGGCACGATGCACGGGTCGTGGCGTCCCTTGATGACCAGCTCGGTCACCTCCATGGTACTAAGATCCACGCTCTGCTGCGGTTTCGCAATCGAGGGCGTCGGTTTGATCGCTACGGCAAATGCAACGGGCATTCCGTTCGTAATCCCGCCGAGAATGCCTCCGCAGTGGTTCGTTTCGGTTTTCACCGCCCCGTCGGCAACCGTAAAGCGGTCATTATTCTCGCTTCCGAGCATTTCGGCTGCCCGGAAACCTTCACCGAATTCAAGCCCCTTGACCGCGGGAATTCCGAACACAATCTTCGCAATCCGGTTCTCCATACCACTAAACATCGGGTCTCCGATGCCTGCGGGAAGTCCTAAAACGGCGCAGTCGATGATTCCGCCGACCGAATCGCCGTCTGCCTTCGCTTCGGCAATCCGCTCCTGCATTTTTGCGCCCTGTATGTCATCCATAACCGGAAAATCCTTCCCGGTTACCGCTTCCGTCAGCTCTCCTTGGTCCTTAACGCCGCCGATCGCAGCAATCCGGGCGATCACGCGGATGCCTTCCTTCATAAGAAGCTGCTTACAGATCCCACCTGCGATACAGAGGGGCGCCGTAAGCCGTCCCGAAAAATGCCCGCCGCCGGCCGCGTCCTGGTAGCCATTGTATTTCACATTTGCCGTATAATCGGCATGTCCGGGGCGCGGAACCGTCTTAAGGTTCTCGTAATCCTGCGAACGGGTGTCGGTGTTTCGGATAATCGCCGTAATCGGCGTTCCGCAGGTCACATTCTCCGTAAAACCGCACAGAAACTCCGGTTTGTCGGCTTCCTTCCGTGCCGTCGAATAGGCATTCTGCCCCGGAGCGCGCCTCTTTAAAAAGGCTTCGAGCGCCTCGAAATCCACCTTTTCGCCCGCGGGAATTCCCTCAAGCGTCATGCCGATTGCCGGTGAATGCGACTGTCCGAAGATTGTCAGCCGGATGTTTTCTCCGTATGTGCTTCCCATTCCGATACCTCCAGGTTTTCCCAGTCCGTAAAGAAGGCCGGGTAAGACTTTTCAACGCATTGCGCGTCCTCAATCGTAACTTCGCCGCCGCAGATACCTGCTGCCACGGCTGCTGCCATCGCGATCCGATGGTCATTGACCGGATTCACCGTGCCGCCCGTAAGCGTCCGGGTTCCTTTTATGATAAGCCCGTCCTGCGTTTCCGTAACCGTTCCGCCGAGCGACGTAAGCATCGCTGCCGTTGACTGCAGGCGGTCCGATTCCTTGAACCGAAGCCGTTCCGCGTGGACAATCCGCGTCTCTCCCGCGGCGCCTGCCGCAAGAACGCTGATAACAGGAACCAGATCCGGGATTCCCGATGCGTCAACCACGCAGCCCGTAAGCGGTCTCTTTCTGACGAGGATTCCTTCCTCCCCTTCGGTAACCTCTGCGCCGAATTTTCGAAGAACCGAAAGAATCTCCCGGTCTCCCTGCGCGGTATCCGACGAGAGCCCTTTTACAAGGATTCCTCTTTCGGAAAATGCGCCCGCGCATAAGAAAAACGCGGCATTGGACCAGTCTCTCTCGACGATAATATGCTCTTTCGCCCGGTAGCTCTGTCCGCCCGGAACATGATATTCCGGCGCGGTTTTTGCAAAGTAACTTCCGCCCTCCGAAACCTCTTGCAATCTCTTTGTAAAACGGATTCCGGCAGCCGTAACAGCCTCTTCGGTCATCGCGATATACGCTGCGGATTCTATGCTTCCGACGATCCGGATGACGCTACTCTCCTTAAGAAGCGGCAGGGCAAAGAGAAGTCCCGAGATAAACTGCGAAGAAACCCCGCCCGGAAGCTCATAAAGCCCGCCCGAAAGGCTTCCTTCGCAATGAAGGTTCGCACCGTCCTGATAAATCCGTGCGCCGTGCAGTGATAATTGCTCGATCAGTTCCTTGTGGGGTCTTTCGGGAAGCTTTCCTTCCATGTGAAACGTCACATTTTCCGCAAGAGCCGCGGCAATCGGAAGCAGGAAACGAAGCGTGGAGCCGCTCTCCCCGCAGGGAAGAACCTTTTCTCCGCCGGCCCCGGCCGCGCTTGCAGGTTGCTTTTCTCCGCCGGCGCCCGAAATACACGCTTCTCCGCCCGCAAGCTCTCTCGGAATCACGCGGATGCCCTCCGGTGCCTTAATAAACCGGGCGCCGAGGGCCGTGAGACAGTCCATCGTCGCCTGAATATCCTTCGAGATTCCGTCGCAGACGACGGTGCTTTCGGCTTCGGAAAGCGCCGCGCAGATTAGTTGTCTGTGGGCCGCGGATTTGGATGCCGGAATCGTTACCGACCCGCTCCGCGCTCCCGCCCGAACCGTTTTATTCATGGGCGCCGCCCTTTCTGAGCCATTCCGGAAAATCCGACGCCGGAATCTTATGTACCGTACAGTTTCCGATTGCCTGCGGAATCACAAGACGCATGGATGCGCCGGTATTCTTCTTATCGCTTCCGGCCGCCTGCGCGAGCTTCGTAACCGGATAGTCGGGCATTTCGGTCGGAAGGCTGTATTTCTTTAAAAGTTCGATAATCCGGGATGCGGTTTCTTCGCTGCAGAGCCCGTTTTCTACGGACGCGCGGGCAATCGCCGCCATTCCGATGGCAACGCCCTGTCCGTGGGGAATCGTAAAATCGCTGCACGCCTCAACGGCATGCCCGATGGTATGACCGAGGTTCAAAAACATGCGGAGCCCGCGGTCAAATTCGTCCGCCTCCACATAGTCGCGCTTAATCGACACGCAGCGCTCAATAACCTCTTCGAACTGCTCGCTTACGGGCTTCTCCGCAAGCTTCGAAAACAGCTCTTCGCCGTCTAGAACGCCGTATTTGATGATTTCCGCGCAGCCGTTTCGGTATTCAATCTCCGGAAGGGTAGCAAGCGTATCCGGGTCGCAGATTACAAGCGCCGGCTGATAAAACGCGCCGACCTGGTTCTTTCCGTTCGGAAGGTCAACCGCCGTCTTCCCGCCGACCGAGGAATCCACCGCCGCAAGAAGCGTTGTCGGCACCTGAACGAACGGAATGCCCCTCCGGTACGTCGCTGCGGCGAATCCCGCAAGGTCTCCCGTAACGCCGCCTCCGAGCGCTATGAGAAGGTCATCCCTGGTGAGTCCGGCGTCACAGAGCTTCGTAAGGAGTTCTCCGTAAACCGTCAGATTCTTGCTTGCCTCCCCGTTCGCAAAGACGAAGGAATCCGTCTCGTAGCCGGCATCCGTAAGGCTTTTAAGAACAGTATCTCCGTAAAGCGGGAACACCTTGTCGTCGGAAACGACAAGGACGCGCCGCACGCCGGGAACAACCCCGATCTGCTTCCCGATCTCGGGGAGCAATCCGCGGCCGATCCGCACCTCGTAGCCTTTTCCTGCCTTAACGGTTACGGTTCTCATTGCCCGTCTACCTCCTCTTTCCGCTTGCGGCCTTCTTCCAAAAGCCGCTTCATCGTCTCCCGGTCACCATCCGCAAGGGCATCCCGGTATTCCTTCATATGTGCGATCAATGTATCGATTTCCGCCATCAGATTCTCGCGGTTATCGAAGAAAAGCTGCGTCCACATCTCCGGATTCAGCCACGCAACACGCGTCAAATCCTTATAGCTTCCGGCCGACATGCCGGTATGAATCTTCGCCGTCTCGCTCTTCACGTAAGCGTTGGAAACCACGTGCGCGAGCTGTGAGGAAAATGCGATGACTTTGTCGTGCGTTTCCGCCGTCGTTACGGTAATGCTTCCGAAACCGGCGGGTTTCAGTAACGTTTTGACCCTATCGAGAAATGTGATGTCGTCATTTTTCGAAGGAACAAGTACCATCGGCGCGCCGACATACAAATCCGCGCGGGAATACTTAAATCCGGAGAACTGCGTGCCTGCCATCGGATGTCCGCCGATGTAGGTAAAGCCGTACTTTTTTGCAAGCGCAAACCCGCGGTCCACAATGTTTCCTTTCGTTCCGCAGCAGTCAATCACCACCGGCTTCTTCCCGAACAGGGGCCCCTTCTCCTCCATATAGCGGACCGCCGCCTCGGGGTACGTGCAGATCAGAATCAGATCGCACCCGGGGATTACATCGTCCGTCAGTTCCTCGTTAACCGCTCCGTCCAGCTTTGCAAAGGAAAGCATGGTTTCGTTGATATCGAACGCCGCAACGGTGTGCCCCGCGGCGTGATAAGCCTTGGCAAAGGAGCCTCCTATCAGCCCCAGTCCGACGATTCCGACCTTCATTTTACTGCCTCCCGAACCGCATAAACCTTCTTCGCAAGCTTGTCAAACTCCTCCGGACGGATGGACTGCGCGCCGTCACACAGGGCGT
>DBWJ01000089.1:5495-25021 GCA_002308955.1 Lachnoclostridium sp. UBA1241
ATACCGGTCGCATGGCTCGGGTCTACAACAACCGGAAGATGCGTCAATTCATGAAGCATCGGAACAGCCGACAGATCAAGCGTGTTTCTCAGATAATCGCTGTAAGAGCGGATACCTCTTTCGCAGAGGATTACGTTCTCATTTCCGCTTGCCATAATGTATTCGGCGCTCATCAGGAGCTCCTTAAGGGTTCCCGCAAGGCCTCGCTTTAAAAGAATCGGCTTTCCGGTATGGCCGAGCTCTCTTAAGAGATCAAAGTTCTGTGTATTGCGCGCGCCGACCTGTAGAACATCTACGTCCTCGAAAAGCGGCAGGTCGGAAGCATTCATGATCTCGGTAACGATCGGAAGCCCGGTCTCCTGCTTCGCAATCTTCAAAAGCTCGATTCCTTCGGCCTTCAGTCCCTGGAAATCATAGGGCGAAGTCCGCGGTTTGAAGGCGCCGCCGCGAAGCATATGCGCGCCGGAAGCCTTAACTGCCTTGGCAATTCCGACAATCTGCTCCTCGGATTCCACCGAGCACGGGCCTGCGATCAGGCAGAAGTTTCCGCCGCCGATCTTCACGCCGTTCACATCGATAACGGTATCCTCGGGATGGAATTTGCGGTTTGCGCACTTAAAGGTTTCGGTTACGCGCTTAACCGCTTCCACGATGTCAAGGCTTGCAACAAGGTCGGAATCCACCTTGCTGGTATCGCCGATCAGACCGAGCACGGTCTGGAATTCTCCCTCCGAAACATGTACGCCGAGTCCGAGACTCTTGAACCAGTCAATCAGCTGTGCCTCCCGGTCAGCTTCCACATGGGGCTTTAATACTACTATCATTTTCCTCTTCCTCCAACCATATGATTAAAAAAGCGGCCCAGGTTAATCTGTGCCGCAATGGATTCATGATTTATTATCACAAATGATTACACCGCAAATTAACCTTACCACAAAACTTGGTAAAGTAAAAGTAATACCAGTAAAAAAACGCGGTGAATTTCTTACTATTCATGATTTCGTTTCCTTTTTTCTTGTAACAATCGTTGTGTAACCGCTTCGCTTCCCGATTGCGGCCTTCTTTCCCTGCTCGATGGAATCCCTTAAAATGGTAAGGTCCGGGGCAATGTTGTCCGGGCAGACCAGTTCGCCGGTCTCCTTCTCCATCTCGTAACTCTCGAGTACGGCTCTTGCGATGCTGACACGGGATTTCATGCTCAAATGGCAGTGCGCCGTGAAAAGCTGCAGCAGCGAATACCAGGGGCTTCCATGCCTTCCGGCGGTAATATACAAAAGTTCCCGTTTCTCCCCGGGGGTCATGTTCCCAACCAGCTGCATCAGTGCCTTGCCGATTGTGTCATCGGTGTCCTCCGGCGCGATTCCGTCGAAATATTCCGGGAAAAGATAAGCAAGATAATACGGAAGCGGATTCAGTCCAAGGACGCGGAACCATTCGCAACCGGTGAAAAGATCCGGCGAAGTGACGCCGTTCTCCCAGTTCTGCACGGTCTTCACGGAAATCCCGAGTTCCTTCGCCATCTCCGCCTGCGTTTTTCCGACGTCTGCGCGGGAAAGCGACCAAACCTGCGAAAAACGTTTGCGTCTTTCCTCTATCGTTTCGGTTTTCCCGGAGGTACTGCTTTTCATCTGTCTCACCCTTCCGACTTTCGGAAAAATCTTACTTGCAATTACCGGCCATACATGGTAACATATTTCTCGATTGCCCCTATTATAAAAGTGTCCGGTTGCTTTGTCAAGAAAAAAAGTTCTCATTTTTCGCGTGTTTTCGTAAAATGGGAAACTTATTGCCGATAAATCATCCGTGTGGGAAAGGAACCTTCTTATGTATATTGTCAGCTGCTGTTCAACCGTTGATTATTCCGCAGAATATCTCGCTTCCCGCGGGATTCGCTGTCTGTCTTTCCATTATGAACTCGATGGCGTACCTTATCTCGACGATTTCGGCACAAGCATTTCTTTTTCGGATTTCTATGAGGCAATGCGAAACGGCGCGGAGACAAGGACCAGCCAGATTAACATCAGTGAGTATTATGACTTCTTCAAGGGCATTCTCACGGAGGGCTTTGACATTCTTCACATCGCCTTCTCCAGCGGCCTTTCCGGCTCCATCAACAGCGCGCAGAACGCTGCGACCATGCTTTCGGAAGAATTCCCGGAGCGGACCATCCGCATTGTGGATTCGGTAAATGCTTCGGCCGGCCACGGCATTCTTGCGGACATGGCGGCGGATTACCGGGATCAGGGGCTGACGCTTGACGACGCCGCAGAACGTCTGGAAGCCGATAGGATGAAGATTCAGGCGTGGTTTTTCACTTCCACTTTAAAATACTTTATCTGCGGCGGACGGATTTCGAAAGCCGCCGGATTAATCGGAGAAACGCTCGGTATCTGCCCGCTTCTTACCATTAACTCGGAGGGAAAACTCGTTCCGATGGAGAAAATCCGCACCAAGAAGAAGGTAATGCTTGCCGCGGTGGAGAAGCTCGCGGAGCTCGCCGAGAACGGAACGGATTTCTCCGGCCCGTGTCATATCTGCCACTCCGACTGTTTGGAGGATGCCAAGACGGTCATTTCTCTGATTGAAGCCCGTTTCCCGAATCTCGTCGGAAAGATTCAGCTCCACGAAGTCGGAACGATTATCGGAAGCCACACCGGCCCCGGAACGGTCGGCATCTTCTTCGTGGGGAAAGAGAAGGCTTAGAACGCCCCGGCAGTTCGTTCGGGGACATATTTATAAACGTGCTGAAAAAACAAGGGGCCGTCGCTTAGCGCGACGACCCTTTTCCGTCCACGAGGGGATTTGAACCTCCGACCTACCGCTTNNTTAGGAGGCGGTCGCTCTATCCTGCTGAGCTACGTGGACAGTCTGATATCGGTCCTTTCGGACACGGAATATCCTACTCAATTCTTCGCCCGTTGTCAACGGTCAAAATCCAAACATCCCTGCAACCATACAACACCGCGGAAGCGGCGGCCTTTCTCGGGAACCCCGAGGAGGTCCTTCGTGTTGATGCAAAGGTCGAAAACAATGTGATTGCAGTAAATCTCCATCAGATAAACCTTCTCGCCGGTCTTCGAATTGGTCCGCTCTTCTAAGGAAAGGATGATTCCGACAATTCGGTAAACCTCGCTCTCCATTCCGTACGGCACAAACGAGGTGTCGACAATGGAAAAGATGTCTTCGGTCTTCACCCGGTCATTCACCAGGGCATAATCGTCGATTTCCTTGATAGCGAGATGGTCAATGGCTTCCTGGTCGCCGTCCTTGGCGGCGGCAATCATTTTGGCGAACTGCTTCGTCTCCTCATTTACGGTCTTCACGTCCTCGGCCGTCTTCACAGCGGGAAATAATATGGTTCCCTCGGAAGCGAGCGCCGAAACACGGACCGGACATTGAAACGAGGTCGCCTTCCTTCTCTTGTTCACCCGAAGATAATCCACCGCATTCTGCAAATGAAAAATCAACGCCACTCCGAGACGGTAGTCTTCACACATGGCACCATAGGAGTCGTTTTCACTTTTCTTCTCAACGAACGTCTCTTCGTTGCTCGTGACCACCCGAGGAGTCAGATACGGAAAATAGTGATCCAGATGAAACTGATCCTGCTCGTCAATCTGACCGCGGACCGTGACACCCATTCCGGGAGCAATCTCAAGTGAGAACTCCGCAAACTGGTCGTCTTTCGTCTGCGAGATGGAAATCATCGATTTTTTATTTGCATAACGGATTATCTCATTGATGAGCTTCTGCTCGTCATCTTTGGTCGTGATATTACTGTATCCGATGCTTTTCAAATAACTGTGCATGGAGTATAAAGCCTTCTTCTATAAAATAACGCGTAATTTTTATAATATTCTGCGATTCTTTTTCAGCCCTTCGTTTATTCCCTTTATAAACGTCCCTGATATCCCCGCTGAGAGCACCCTCTCCGTCCGGGAATTTTTTACATCGACTGAACGGTCTCGATGGAGTTCTGTGCTTCCTCCAAAACCTGTCTCTCTTCTTCGGAAAGAATGACGAAGGTGTTGCCCTTGATGACTTCCTTCACGTATGTGTAGCAGCCTTCCCGGTTGTGCATGCTTGTCATGATGAAGCCGTCGTTGTCATCATTAAGCAGGCAGAGGCTGTAACTGAGCTTGCCTCCCATTTCGGCAAATGCATCGTAACGATGGATGGCAATTTTCTTAAACGATGTATCGCGCGCATCTTCCAAAAGCTTCACACGGTCAATCGTATCATCCAGCCGGTCGTTCAGTGTGTCAATCTGTTTAAAGCGAACCAGGAATCTTTCTTCAAGGCTCTTTCCGGTGCTCCCGCGCATGAAATCACGGTAACGGTCTTTAATCTGGTTGTACTTCCATACCATAACCATATTAAAGAACAAAAGCATGAGAAGCATTACCAGTATCGCAATGATCAAGTAGTCGGAATTTATTCCCAAATTCTCAAACATAAGTTCCCTCCGGAATCTCTATTGCTTCTATGATATGCCGGGAACCCCAAGCAGGTCCATCAGCCGTTCAAACTCTTCAGCAGAGTAATACTCGATTTCAATCTTTCCTTTGTTATGATCCTTCCGCTGAATGGAAACCTTCGTTCCGAGGCAGCGCTTCAGGTTCTCCTCATAACGGCGGTATACCGCTTCTTCGGACGGATTCTTTTCTTTCTTCTCCGCTTTCTTTGGAGTCAGGAGCTTCTTTACATAAGCCTCCGTATCCCGAGTGCTCATGCCCTCAGCAGCAACCTTCGCGGCGGCCGCAGCCTGCGTTTCTCCGTCTTCAATGGAGATAAGCGCTCTGGCCTGTCCGGCGAAGATGGTTCCGTCAATCAACATCTGCTGAACCCGCTCGTCCAATTTCAGCAAACGAAGGGAGTTGGTCACCGCAACGCGGCTCTTGCCGACGCGCTTCGCAACCATATCCTGCGTAAGCTTGTATTCTTTGATCAGTTTCTGATAAGCAACCGCCTCTTCAACGGCGTTCAGATTCTCGCGCTGCAGGTTCTCAATCAGGGCGATTTCATAAAGCTCCTGGGGCTCGTAGTTCTTTACAAGAACCGGAACCTCTTTAAGCCCCGCAAGGCGGGCGGCTCTCCATCTCCGCTCTCCGGCGATAATCTCATAGAACTTTCCTTTTTCGTGAACAATCAGCGGCTGGATAACACCGTGAACGCGAATGGAATCCGCAAGTTCCTTGAGTGCCTCTTCGTCAAAGTTGCGACGGGGCTGGTTGCGGTTCGGCTCAATGGAACTGATGGGGAGAAATGTTTCACGTGAAACCTTTTCATCCTTCTTCTGAACGGATTGTTTAACTTCATGGTCCAATCGATTGGAAATCAATGATTCCAATCCTTTCCCGAGACCTTTCTTTGCTGCCATAAGAAACCTCCGAAATAATCTCCTGTGTCAATCAGCGAAATATCTTTTTCTTGCGCGAGCGGATACGCTTACCGTCGCCCGAGAGAATCTCGCGCGCGAAATTCCGATATGCCTCCGCTCCTGCGGAACGGCTGTCGTACTTCGTAATCGGCTCGCCGTAACTCGGCGCTTCGGAAAGGCGTACCGAGCGCGGAATTACCGTTCGAAAGATATGCTCATTCAATGTCTGCTGTACGTTTTGAATGACCTGGGCGGAAAGACGCGTGCGTCCGTCGAACATCGTAAACAGAATGCCGCCGAAACTCAGGTTGTCGTTTAACCGCGTCCGGACCATCTCGACCGTCTCAAGAAGCTGTGATAAGCCTTCCAAAGCATAAAACTCACATTGAAGAGGGCAAATCATCGAGTCTGCCGCACACAGTCCGTTCAGAACAAGGACGTTCAAAGAGGGAGGGCAATCGATGATTATATAATCATAGCGGTCTCTGACTTCCGAAAGGGCATCCCTCAGGATATACTCGCGGTTATCGGCGGAAAGCAGCTCCGCTTCCGCTCCCGCAAGATCTACAGTCGAAGGGATAATAAAGAGCCCCGGAAATGCCGTCGGCGCGATCGCGTCCTTAACCGAACACTCGCCGATTAAAAGGCGATAGGTGTTCGCGGTATCGCGGTTCTTCTCTACGCCGAGCCCGCTCGTTGCGTTGCCTTGCGGATCAATGTCAACAAGAAGCACGCTCATGCCGAACTCGGCAAGACATGCGGCAAGGTTAACGGCTGTCGTAGTTTTTCCTACGCCGCCCTTTTGGTTTGAAATTGCAATAATCTTAGCCATATAACCGTTGTATCTGACCCGGACAATATCATTGCCCGGATTCCTTTCTTCCCGTAACGCACGCGTACGGGGTGTGTAATCGAAAGTATATCACACTTTGATGAATACTTCCACAGAAAAATCATGATTTCACAGAAAAATACGGAATGTTTCACGTGAAACATTCCTGCATTATGGTTGGGAAACCCCTACCGGTTCAAGAAGTAATGCTGCAAGGCAGCATACCGCCTACAGAGCAAGAGGTGCCGGGCTTCACTTGCTCTTCGAAACAAGCGGTGCCTTGAAGGGCTTTCCCCCGCCCCGAGGATATTTCGAAGGCGTAGGTTTACATTTATTGATGGCAATGAGCTTTCTCGGAAGATCGCTCGTCGGAATCTCGTAAGAAAGGACCTCCGCCTGCTTACCGCCGAGTTCCCTGATAGCATAAGAAGCCTCCGCGATCTCCTCGTCAGAAGATTCAGACTTATACGGAAGGAACATTCCGCCCTGCCTTACAAAAGGCAAAGAAACCTCTGCAAGGGAAGACAGTCTTGCAACCGCCCGGGAGACGGCATAATCATACTGCTCACGGTATTCCGGCTTTCTTCCAAGCTCTTCTGCGCGCCCGTGAACGCAAGATATGGCATTTAACGCGAGAGAATCAACAACATCTTGTAGAAATGTGATTCTTTTCTGCAGAGAATCGAGGAGTAGAACCTCAATCTCCGGGAAGAAGATCTTAATCGGAATTCCCGGGAATCCTGCTCCGGTTCCGATGTCGATCAATTTCGGGGAATTGCCCTCTTTCCGATGCTTAAGATATACCTTTGCGAAACAAAGACTGTCAAGCCAGTGCTTCACAACCACATCATCATACTCGGTAATGGCCGTAAGATTCATCACCTGATTCTTTACGACCATCATCTCATAATACTGATGAAGTTTCGTGAGCATCTCTTCCGTGTAAGGGATGGAAAGGGCTTCAAGGCCTTCTTTTAATCTGTCGTCGTTATACATAGCTACTCCTGCGCTTCTCCCCGAAGCACGCGTGTCAGAAAAACAAGAAGAACGGATATGTCGGCCGGAGAAACGCCGCTGATACGGGACGCCTGGCCGACATTTACCGGCCGGAACAGCTTAAGCTTCTGTCTTGCTTCAAGGCGAAGCGAAGGCACTGCGTCATAATCGAAATCTGCGGGAATCTTTCGGTTTTCGAGTTTCTTGAACTGCTCCACCTGCTGCAGCTGCCGCTCAATATACCCTTCATAACGGATATTGATAACTACCTGCTCGATAACGTCCGCAGGAAGCGGCTTCCTTTCCGGATCGAGCGGAGCAAGGCTTTCATAGGAAAGCTCGGGTCTGCGAAGCAATTCAAGGAGCGAGGTTGCGGTATGAATCTCAGAGGAACCGAGTCCGACGAGGGTTTCGCAAACCTCCCGGGATGCGCCGAGAACGGCCAAAGAAAGGCGCTCCAGCTCATCTTCTATCGCCTGTTTCTTCATAAGGAACTTCTGATAACGTTCCTCCGGAATGAGTCCGATTTCGTGTCCGATCTCGGTTAACCGAAGGTCTGCATTGTCCTGGCGAAGAAGCAGCCGGTATTCGGCACGGCTCGTCATCATACGGTACGGCTCGTGCGTCTCTTTGGTAACGAGGTCGTCGATCAGAACGCCGATATAAGCCTGTGAGCGGTCAAGGGTAATGCCATCTTTCCCCTGCACATAACGGGAAGCGTTGATTCCCGCGATGATTCCCTGGGCAGCGGCTTCCTCGTAACCGCTTGAGCCGTTGCTCTGCCCGGCGCTGAAGAAACCGTGAATCTTCTTGCATTCAAGCGTCGGATACAGCTGCAGAGGATTGATGCAGTCATATTCGATGGCGTACGCGTTTCGGACAATCTTAGCATGCTCAAGACCGCGGATGGAACGATACATCGCAATCTGCACTTCCTCGGGAAGGCTCGAAGACATTCCCGAAAGATACATTTCATTCGTGTATTCGCCCTCGGGCTCGATGAAAATCTGATGGCGGTCCTTCTCCGGGAACTTTACGACTTTATCTTCAATCGAAGGACAATAACGAGGCCCGGAGCCCTTGATGTCGCCGGAGAAAAGCGGCGAGCGGTCGAGGTTTGCCCGGATGATCCGGTGCGTCTCTTCATTGGTATAAGCGAGATAACAAAGCGCCTGCTCACGCTCAAGTTCTTCGGGTGTGTTCGTAAAAGAAAACGGCACGATCGGTTCATCTCCGCGCTGCTCTTCCATCACCGAAAAATCGATAGACCGACGGTCAATCCGCGCGGGAGTTCCGGTCTTAAAACGATACATTTCAATCCCCGCGGCTATCAGCGAATCCGTCAGGTGCGTGGCACGCGGCGTTCCGTTAGGACCGGTATAGGTGCTGACTTCTCCGAAGATACAACGCGCGTTCAGATAAACGCCCGAGCAAAGCACAGCCGCCTTGCAGGGATAGATTGCTCCCGATACGGTCTTCACGCCGGTGACGCGTTTCGTTCCGTCCGGCAGTTCCTCGTAAAGCAGCTCGGAAACCTCTGCCTGCCGAAGCGTCAGGTGCGGAGTATTCTCCATCACGGCGCGCATGCAGTTGCTGTACCGCTGCTTGTCTGCCTGCGCTCTTAAGGAATGAACGGCAGGGCCTTTGGAGCGGTTCAGCATCTTGCTCTGAATAAACGCCTTATCGATATTCTTTCCCATCTCACCGCCGAGCGCGTCGACCTCACGCACGAGATGTCCCTTGCTTGTTCCGCCGATATTCGGGTTGCAGGGCATCATCGCGATTGTATCGGTGCTGACCATAAAGCATATGGTTTCGCAGCCGAGGCGCGCGGAAGCGAGTGCCGCCTCGCAGCCGGCATGTCCGGCTCCGATAATCGCCACGTCGTAGGAATCGGTTGTATATTCGGGAATCGTGTTCGTCATTCTTTCATCTCCGAAATCGGGTATATCAATGCTATGAAAACGGCTTAGGAACGGCGTCCCGCCGCTGAAAAACCACTTATATATCGCTCATGCCCGGAAGAATCAATGTCTCATTTGCCGAGGCAGAACGTTTCGAAAATCCGGTCAATTAAATCTTCGTCGACTTCTTCGCCGAGGATTCTGGAAAGCGCGCCGTAAGCGCCCATCAGGTCGATCGAAAGGAAGTCCTCGGGCATGTCCTCAGAAAGCGCTTCGAGAACATGCGAGAGACTCGCTTCGGCTTCGTAAAGGCATTCCTTCTGGCGTTCGGCGGTAATTGCAACCTCGTCATCCGTAAGGATATCGCCCGAGAAGAACATGCCGGAAATCTTATCCCGAAGTTCATTAAGCCCTGCTCCGTCCTTGGCGGAGATACTTAGAATCTCCGCGTCGCAGCCGCATGCAGAAAGAAGGTTCTTAAGGTCCTCCTCCGTCGTAACGGGGGAAAGATCCGATTTATTCAGTAAAGCAAGCACGCGGGCATTCGTGTGTCCGCGAAGGATTTCTTTATCATTTTCATCAAGAGGTACGGAAGCATCCGCTACGAAGAGGATCAGGTCGGCTTCCTGCGCCTGCTCTCGCGCCTTTCGAACACCGATCTCCTCGACGGGATCTAAGGTATTCCGGATTCCTGCCGTGTCCACAAGCACAAGCGAGATTCCGTTTACACGGATTTCCTCGGTCAGAGTATCGCGGGTGGTTCCCGCAATATCCGTAACGATCGCGCGGTCTTCCTCGAGAAGCGCGTTTAAAAGGGAACTCTTTCCGACATTCGGTTTGCCGAGGATTACGGTCCGGATGCCTTCGCTCATCATACGCCCGTCATCGGCGGAACGGATCAGCCGGCGGATTTCCGCGGACTGTCTTTCGAGGCTTTCCGAAAGCCGCTCCCGGAAACCGTCAAGCGTATAGTATTCCGGCTGGTCGAGGGCTGCTTCGATCTCGGCAACCGCATTCAGGATTTCCTCACGGACGGATAGAATTCGGGTGCGGAGCTTGCCGCGAAGCTGCTTTACGGAGTTACGGAGCGCAAGGTCGTTCTTCGCGGAGATGATTCCCATCACGGCTTCCGCCTGGGAAAGATCGATCCGTCCGTTCAGAAACGCCCGCTTCGTAAATTCTCCGGGCTCTGCGAGTCTTGCCCCATGCGAGAGAACAAGCGAGAGAATCCGCTTCGTCACAACGATTCCGCCGTGACAGTCAATCTCAATCGTATCCTCTCTCGTATAGGTTTTCGGTGCCTTCAGATAAAGGAGCATCACCTCGTCGACAATCCGGTCGTCTTCGACGACGAACCCGTAATGTACCGTGTGACTCTCCCACTGTTCGAAGGAAGGCATCGAAAGATTCTCTTTATTCCCGACACGAAAGATGCCGGACGCAATCGAGCTTGCTTCCGGTCCGCTGATTCGGATAATACTGATGCCGCCGGCGGAAAGTCCGGTGGCGATTGCAGCAATGGTGTCGGTACTCATATGACCCCTCGAAGAAAAACGGGGAATAATCTACCATAGAATGGATGGCAAATGCTACTGAAAACAGTATGTGTTCCCCTGAAAAAAAGAAGAAGGGAGAAGGAATCTGATTCCTCTCCCTTCTTAGGTTTCTTAGTTATTATTGTTCTGTTCTTCCTGCGCCTTCTCGGCAGCTCTCGCTTCCTTGTATGCGGCGTAGTCCTTCATGTAATCCTGGCTGTAATCGCTCGAATTATCATTGTAACGCGGCTTCGGAGGACGCTTGTTTCCGTATCCGTAACCGCCCTTGTTACCGTATCCGCCGCGGTTGTAGCCACCCTTGTTGCCGTAGCCGCCGCGGTTGTAACCGCCACGGCCGTAGCCGCGTCCGCCGTCGTAGGAAACGCCCTTCTTCATGGAAACGATAACCTTACGGTAAGGCTCTTCGCCTTCGCTGTGCGTCTCAACATACTTATCATTCTGCAATGCGGAATGGATGATGCGGCGCTCGTAAGGATTCATCGGCTCAAGCGCTACGTTTCTGCGGGTCTTCTTAACCTTATTCGCGATGTTGCGGGCAAGGTTCTCAAGGGTTTCCTTGCGGCGCTCACGGTAATTCTCGGTATCGAGTTTGATCTTATAATACTGGTTGCATACGCGGTTTACAACGAGGCTTGTGAGATACTGCAAAGCATCCAGCGTCTGTCCGCGCTTTCCGATGAGGGTTCCCATGTCGTCGCCCTCAACGTTGATGTAGATATTGCCTTCCTCTTCCTCGACATTCGCGGAAATCTCGGCGTTGAAACCGAGCTCTCCGAGAACCTTACGGATAAAGTCAACGGCTACCTCGGCAGGGGTCTCGCCGCAAGCGGGCGTTACAGAGCTCTTCGCAACCTCTTCGATGGCTTCCGCAACCGCCGCGGTCAGCTCGGACGCGCCGTCCGTAACATTTACCGCAATCTTGCAGGTCTTGAAGAGTCCGAGGAAACCGCCCTTGTCTTCTTCCACTACATCATATACAAGTTCGTCGGCAGAAATTCCGAGCTCGGCCGCAGCAGCAGCTTTCGCTTCGTCAATTGTCTTGCCGGAAAATTCTTTGACTGCCATAATTCCTTAATCCTCCTTCTTCGCATCGGAATCATCGGTTTCGTCGTTCCGATACAGGTTAGCAATTGCGGAAATATTGGAGCGTCCTTCCGCTGCATTCCTTGTAAGCTCGTCCCGCTTCTTATCGGAAACCTTCTGCGCGGGCCGCTTGTCGTTGTCGGACTTTTTGTTATCAGCGGAAAATGCGACGCTGCTTATCGTTTTGGTGTTGGTCTTTGCGATATTGGAGGTCGCGTTGCCGCGTGCAACAATACCCATCTTCTTCAGTCGCTCGGCTTCCTTCTCTTCGTTCGCCGCAACAATGTCATCAATGCTCATCTTATCAAGTCGCTTGTTGATGGCAATCTGCTGTACGATGGAAACCGCAGAGTTCATTACCCAGTAAATGCCGACACCGATCGGGAAGAATACGCAGAATACACCGGATAAGATAGGCATAATCTTCATCATGCCTTCCATGCTTCCGGCCACTCCGCCTGCTTCCTTCTTCTTGTCTCCGCTTTGCTGAACCGCCATGGAAAGCTTGCTCTGCAGGTACTGAAGAACCGCTGCCAGGACCGGAATCAGAAGCATCGGCGTAAGCCTCCAGCCCGGCGGGTCAAGAACGCTGTACTTGCCGAAGAAACTGTTTACGCGAAGGATTTCGTCCTTTGCGTCATAAATCTTGGTCTGAGCGGCCTTCTCTTCCTCCGTCGTGGGAGTCAGATTCATAACCGCGCGCTGAAATTCCTCTGTCTTTACGAGGGCATTCCATTTTTTACATTTGTCGTTTTCCTTCTTCGTTTCGTTGATCTTGTCATCACTGTACATGATCTTTCCACTTAGGAAATCATCCCAAGCGGAAGTGCTGAAGGAAGAAAGTGCGTCGATAACCTGGTCTTCGTCCCATTTGGTTGCGTTACGCGTCTTCTTGTCACGAAGGGAAGCACCGTTCACCGCAAGAAATTCCTTCAATGCGGAGGTTGCTTCTTCGGAAAGAAGTATCTCGGTATAGGTATTGCCGGTCTTCTCGCCGGAAACTAAAGACTCCTCGCCGAGTTCCTTCATGATGCTTTCCGAGATCGGACGGTACATGTCCTTGACCGGCGTAACATAAGACGGAATTGCATAGATAACGCGATACAGAGCGAAGATGATCAGAAACATCAGAATCAGGGGAAGACACCCGCCGAAGGGGCTTGTCCCGTATTTCCGATATACTGCCTGCTGCTCTTCCGTCATGCGCATCATTGCTTCCCGGTCGCTCCGGTCCACGCCGCGATACTTTTCCTGAATGGCCTGAATCTCAGGCTGCATCTTGGCGGAAACCTTGGCCGTGCGCTGCTGCTTGATTGTAAGCGGAAGGGTCAGCATTTTGATCACAATGGTAAAGAGTACGATACATAAAGCAATGTTCGGTATTCCCAACCAGTCGATCAAAAGATAGATAAGATACAGGATCTTACCTAAAATCCAGGCAAACGGCCGCAAAATGCCGGTCACCTGGGCCAAAAATATAAAATTCATGAATGGTCCTCCCAATTAAGGTACGGGATCGTATCCTCCTTTGTGAAAAGGATGACACCGGAGAATCCTGCGAACCGCAAGATAACTTCCTTTAATTGCACCGTACTTTTCAATAGCTTCCATTGCATACTCGGAACAGGTAGGCGTATAGATACAGGTGGACCTCCCCTTAAGCCCGGACAGGTATTTACGATAGAAACGAATGAAAACAAGTAATAAATATTTCATGATACAATGTTGTGGAGCTGCGCCAAATGCGACACCGCGCCGGCTATCTCCTGATAAGTTCTGTCCTTTGCCGTTCCTCTTGCAATGACGACGAGATCCAACCCGATGTTGAACCGGTCGCCGTTTAGGCGTAAGCTTTCTTTAATTAACCGGCGGATCCGGTGCCTCACGACACTGTTTCCGACCTTCTTGCTTACGCTGATTCCTATTCGATTGTAAGAAAGTCCGTTGTCATGTACATACATAACAAGGTACTTGTTCGCTTTGGAACTTCCCTTCGTATAAACCTCGGAAAATTCCTTCCCTTTATGCAGGGAGATAATCTTCATCTGTCAGGCCTCCCTTCACCGGTTTCCTGAATCAGACACAAGAAAAAAGGCTACATAAACTGCAGCCTAAGCGGAAATATTGTGTCTGCCCTTTGCTCTTCTTGCAGACAAAACCTTTCTTCCGTTTGCTGTAAGCATTCTCTGACGGAAACCGTGAACACGTGCATGGCTCTTCTTCTTCGGCTGAAATGTCATCTTCATAACGGGACCCTCCTTTCCGGACTCGATAAAATTGCATTCTCTATTATAGTGAAAGAGGTTACAAAAGTCAATCACCAAAATGGGGCTGTGGTGACTTCCGCTGAATTGCCTGAATTTTCGCAAAAAAGGCATTATCAGGTTAAAAATGTCTCTTATTTTCCGAAAAATGCAAATTTGATTGATTTAATGCGTTCCTATCGTATAAAAAATAGTTTGTTTCGTATAGGCTAAAAGCACTTGTAAAATTACCCCACTTATATTATAATATAAGTGTTATTTCGACCATGGAGAAGAATTCCGTTTTTCGGAAGAATACGGTTAATCCGGAGGGTTCTTATGTACACGAAACAGATGCTCGAGGAACGTTGGGGCGACATCCTCGAATACATGAAGAATAATTACAATATTTCCGAAGTTTCCTACCGTACCTGGCTTCAGCCTCTTAAGATATACGATCTCGAAGATAATATTGTGACGCTCCTTGTGGATGATACCGTTGTACATCCCATCGGGCTTGCTTTTATCCGGAATCGTTACGGGTTTTTCTTTAAAACAGCCATTGAAGAAGTCATCTATGAGGACTTCGAGGTGGAATTTGTATCAAAGTCTCAGATTCAGAAACAGGATGATGAAAGAAAGCATAAGGAACGTTTCCAGTCATCCGGATTCTCACGCCTTTTAAATCCGCTTTATACATTCGATTCGTTCGTAGTCGGTGACAACAACAGCAATGCCCATGCGGCAGCGCTTGCCGTTGCGGAGCAGCCTGGCGAGATTTTATATAATCCGCTTTATATCTACGGCGGCCCCGGACTCGGAAAGACACACCTGATGTATTCCATCGCAAACTATATCATGGAGCACAACCCGGAGCTTAAGGTTTTGTATATCACAAGCGAAACCTTCACGAACGAACTGGTTAACGCGATTAGGAGCGGATCCGGAAGTTCGAACTCATTAGAGGAGTTTCGGAAGAAATACAGAAGCAACGACGTGCTACTGATTGACGATATACAGTTTATTATAAATAAGGAAAGAACCCAGGAAGAGTTCTTCCATACCTTCAATGAGATGCGTGACTCCGGAAGACAGGTCATTATCTCCTCCGATAAGCATCCTAAAAACCTGCAGATTCTGGATGAACGGCTTCGTTCCAGACTCGAGTGGGGATTTACCGTAGACGTCCAGCCGCCTGTTTTCGAAACAAGAATGGCAATTCTTCGTAAGAAGGCGGAGCAGAACCGTCTGACGATCGATAATGAGATTCTCGTATATATTGCCGACAATATCCGTTCCAACATCCGGGAACTCGAAGGCGCCCTTACGAAGGTGGTTGCTCTCGGAAGACTGCAGAACCGTAAGATTACGATGGAGCTTGCAGAGGAAGCATTGAAAGATTATATCTCCCCGGAGATGAAGAAGACGGTTACACTTCCTTTCATCCTCGAGGTTGTCGCGGAGCAGTACGGAATTACTTCCGACCAGCTGCTCTCTAAGAACAAGAGCCGTAACATCGCATACCCGAGACAGATTGCGATGTACCTCTGCCGGGAGTTTACAACCCTTTCCTTTGATGAAATCGGAAAGGCCATCGGCAACCGCGATCACTCCACCGTACACTATGCATATGGCAAGGTTCAGGAGGATATCGAGAACGATCCGAACATTGCTTCTGCAATTGAGGTACTTAAGAAGAAAATCAATATCGAATAACCTGTGGATAACTTATCGGATAACCGTTTGATAAATGGTTGATAAGCATCGGATAAGCATTTGATATTTTTCGGATGGATTTTTCTGTTTTTATTCGATTTCGGAATAGGATTTTTCGTAACCGAAGAATCCGAAAAGTTATCCTCATTTTCCGAAGATTCATCCCGAAAAGTTCACGGCTTTATGAAATCAGAAATTCCTTACGGAATAAGCGTTTCATCCACTTATCCACATATCCACCGGCTATAATAATACGAATAAAAAATTAAACATACATCATCATGCAAAATCGCCGAAACGGCGGAAGGAGAAATTATGAAAGTCATCTGCAATCAATCCGAACTTATGAACGCTTTGAACATTGCCCTTCGGGCGGTTCCTTCCAAAACCTCGTATCCGGTTCTTGAATGTTTCTTTTTAAAGGCGGATGCAGAGCAGCTGGTTATCACGACCAACGATATGGAGATAGGAATCGAAACCCGTCTTTCCTGCCGTGTCGATACTCCCGGTAAGATTGCGATCAACGCAAGAATCTTCTCCGATATCGTGAGAAAGCTTCCGGAAGACATTGTTTTTTTGGAGACGGACAAAGATTATATCATGATGATCACCTGCGGCAAGGCGAAGTTCAAGATTTCCGGTACGAGCGGAGAGGATTTTCCGCCGCTTCCGGATTATGAGAAAACGAATGTCGTGAAGATGTCCCAGTATACTTTGAAAGAGATGATTTCAAAAACCATCTTCGCAATCTCCGCCAATGAGAACAACGCGATCATGACCGGTGAATGCTTCGAGGTGGAAGGAGATAAGCTCCGCATCACCGCGCTCGACGGCCACCGGATTGCAATTAGAAACATTCAGCTGAGAGCGGAATCCGACAAATGCCAGGTAATCATTCCCGGTAAGACGCTCAATGAGATCAGCAAGATCATGAGCGGCAACATCGATGACGAAGTATGCATCTGCTTTATGGACCGCCAGGTAATCTTCGAATTCGGAACAACGGTTGTCGTATCCCGTCTGATCGAAGGAAAGTATTACAACGTGAATCCGATGATCAATTCTTCTTATCTGACGAAGGTTATCGTAAACAAGAAGGATTTTACGGACTGTATCGACCGTGCCATTCTTTTAGTTAAGGAATCCGAAAAGCGTCCGGTTATTATCGACATCCGTGACGGTGTCATGTCCTTCAACATGAACAGTTCCATCGGAACAATGGATGAAGACATTACGGCAATGAAGGAAGGTAATGATCTGACGATCGGTTTCAACCCGAAGTTTTTGATGGACGCGCTTCGCGCAGTTGAGGATGAGGACATCACGCTTTATCTGACGACCGCCAAGCAGCCCTGCTTCCTTCGTGACGCGGAAGACAATTACATCTATCTGATTCTTCCCGTGAACTTTGTAGGAAGGTAGTTTTATGGAAACGGTAACGATAAGAGATGAGTTCATCAAGCTCGGGCAGGCGCTGAAGCTTGCAGGCATCTGTGACAGTGGCGTGGATGCGAAGGAGCTGATTACGGACGGTGAGGCACGGGTGAACGGAGAGGTTGATCTTCGCCGCGGCCGCAAATTATATGACGGCGATGTTGTGGAAGTGAAAGGGCAGTCTTTCCGGATTTCCGCAAAGAAATAAACGGGTTTCTTCGGAATGAGAATCAAAAAACTGCAACTGAATAATTTTCGGAATTATGAAACGTTAGATGTTAGTTTTTCCGACGGAGTAAACCTTTTATACGGGGATAACGCGCAGGGAAAGACCAATATCCTTGAGGCTGTTTTCCTGGCGGCGACCACGAAGTCCATTCGCGGAAGCAAGGACCGGGAGATGATAAGGTTCGGGCAGGAAGAGGCGCATATCCGCGTCTATACGGAGAAGCAGGATATTCCGCATAAGATTGACATCCATCTTAAGAAGAATAAGAAAAAGGGACTGGCAATCGACGGAATTACAATCCGAAGAAGCGCGGAGCTACTCGGGCTTCTGCATGCTATATCCTTCAGTCCGGATGATCTTTCGATGATGAAGAACGGGCCGGAGGAGCGAAGAAGGTTTCTTGATCTGGAATTATGCCAGACGGATAAGATCTATTGCAGCAACCTTGCGGATTATAACCGGACGCTGATGCAGCGGAACGACCTTCTGAAACAGATTGCAGCGAATCCGTCTTTGAAAAGTACGATTTCGGTGTGGGATTTGCAGCTTGTTAAGTACGGCTCCTATCTGATCCGGGCGAGAAGAAAGTTCATTGAAGAGATTCTTCCGATTGTCGCGGAGAAACACGCAACCCTTACCGAAGGGAAGGAAGCGTTGAAGGTTGTGTACGAGCCGAACTGCAGCGAAGAGCATTTTGAAGATATGCTTTTTCAGAGCTTAGAGCGGGATACCGCTTTGAAGTTTACGTCGGTGGGACCGCACCGGGATGACCTGTCGTTATTCATTAACGGCAATAATGTCCGGACATACGGATCGCAGGGACAGCAGCGGACGGCGGCTTTGGCACTTAAGCTTGCGGAGATTGAGCTGGCCAGGAAGACCATTCATGATACGCCGGTGCTTCTTCTTGACGATGTGCTTTCCGAACTGGACCGGAACCGGCAGCTGCAGCTTTTAAATGAGATGCAGGATGTCCAGACGATTGTTACCTGTACCGGTATGGAGGAATTTGTCGCATGCCGGCCGGAGGGCAATACGATTTACCGCGTAAGCGGCAATCAGATTTATTCGGTATAATTTTCCTAACGGATTACGTGGGATTGAAATATTTTGGAGGTTTGTATGAGTCAGAATCAGAATCAGGAGTACGGCGCGGAACAGATTCAGATCCTTGAGGGACTGGAAGCGGTTCGGCGACGCCCCGGTATGTACATCGGAAGTACGTCGGAGCGTGGACTTCACCACCTTGTTTACGAAATTGTGGATAACGCGGTGGATGAGGCGCTTGCGGGCGTATGTACGGAGATTAACGTGAGCATTAACGCGAACGGCTCCGTAACCGTAAAGGATAACGGGCGCGGTATTCCGGTAGAGATCAACGAGAAGAAGGGAATTTCCACCGTTGAGGTTGTATTTACCATCCTGCACGCCGGCGGCAAATTCGGCGGCGGAGGATACAAGGTATCCGGCGGTCTTCACGGTGTTGGTGCATCAGTAGTTAATGCATTATCAAGATGGCTTGAAGTAGAAATCTGCAGAGACGGAGAAATCTATTATCAGAGATATGAAGACGGCGGAAAAAATGCGGCTCCTTTAAAGGTACTTGGAAAATGTGATCCCGAAAAGACAGGAACCAAGGTTACATTTTTACCCGATGACAGAATTTTTGATGAGACAGTATTTGATTTTGACACATTAAAGAACAGATTCAGAGAGACAGCTTTCCTTACCAAGGGCTTAAAGATTGTATTTGTTGATAACAGACATGAAGAGCCCAAGGAGAGAACTTTCCATTACGAAGGCGGTATTAAGGAATTCGTTTCATACTTAAACAGAGGTAATACTCCTTTATACAACGATATTCTTTATTTCGAAGGTACTAAGAATAATATCGCTGTAGAAGTAGCTGTTCAGCATAACGATGGTTATAACGAGATGGTTTACAGCTTTGTAAACAATATCAATACTCCTGAAGGTGGTATGCACTTAACAGGATTTAGAAATGCCATCACTAAGACTTTTAATGATTATGCTAAGACCAATAAGATATTAAAGGATTCAGATCCTAATCTTTCCGGTGAAGATATAAGAGAAGGTCTTACTGCTATCGTAAGTATAAAGATACCTGAGCCTCAGTTTGAGGGACAGACCAA